>CAVWKL010000197.1:0-4262 GCA_963755075.1 uncultured Alphaproteobacteria bacterium | reverse complement strand
GACCAGCTTGCCGGCCTCGGTGAGTGAAGGTGCTGACCGACCGCACGGTCACCATTCGCGCCTCGGTCAAGGACGTGGAGTTCGAGTTGATGCTCACGGTCGCCCTGGTGGTGATGGTGATCTTCCTGTTCCTGCGCAACCTGGCGGCCACCATTATTCCCTCGGTCGCGGTGCCGCTCTCGATTGTGCGCGCGGGGTGGAGACATACATGACCCCCGCCAGCGCGAGCACGCCGACGAGGATCAACAGCGTCAGCGCGCGGAAATTCAGCGTGCTGGCCAGCCGGCGCTGATAGGCGCGGCGAAGGCGCTCGAAGGTTCGGTCGACGAAGCGGCCGAACCCGCCTTGCTCGACCTCGTGGCGCAACAGCTTCGAGCACATCATCGGCGACAGCGTCAGCGCGATGAAGCCGGAGACGATCACCGCGCCGGCCAGCGTGAAGGCGAATTCGCGAAACAGCGCGCCGGTCACGCCGGAGACGAAGCCGATCGGCGCGTAGACCGCCGCCAGCGTGATCGTCATCGCCACGACCGGCAGCGCGATCTCGTGCGCGCCGCGGATCGCCGCGTCGAACGGCGTCATGCCCTCCTCGATATGGCGGTGGATGTTCTCCACCACGACGATCGCGTCGTCGACGACGAGGCCGATGGCGAGCACCAGCGCCAGCAGCGTCAGCAGGTTGATCGAATAGCCGAGCGCCAGCAGCGCGATCATCACGCCGACCAGCGACAGCGGAATGGTGACGATCGGGATGAAGGTCGAGCGCAGGTTGCCGAAGAACAGGAAGATCACGACGATGACGATCGCCGCCGCCTCGAGCAGCGTCTTGGCGACCTCGGCGATCGAGGAGCGGATGAATTCGGTCGAGTCGTAGGCGATCGTCGCGTTGAGGCCGGCGGGCAACTGGCTGACGATGCTCGGCATGATGGCGCGAATGCCGTCGATCACGGTCAGCGGGTTGGCTTCAGGCGTGCCGTAGACGCCGATGAACACCGCCTTGAGGCCGTCGAACACCGACGAAGAGTTGGAGTTCTGCGGCCCGAGCTGGATTTGCGCCACGTCGCCGAGGCGGATGAGCGCGTCGCCGTGGGCGGCGACCACCAGCTGGCCGAACGCCATGGCGCTGTCGAGCGAGGTCAGCGCGTTGACGCTGATCTGGGTGTAGTCGCTTTTGACCTCTCCCGCGGCGGTGGTGAAATTGTTGGCGGCGAGCGCGGCGCGCACGTCGTTGGGCGTGACGCCGAGCGAGGCCATGCGCGTCGGATTGAGCCAGATGCGCATCGCAAACACCTGCCCGCCGAGGATCTGCGCATTGGCGACCCCATCGACGGTCTGCAGGCGCGGCTGCACCACGCGGGTGAGATAGTCGGTGATCTGCGAGGGGGTCATCACGCTCGAATTGAACGACAGGTACATCAGCGCGAAGCCCTGCCCGGTCTGCTTGACGACGATGGGATCGTTGGCCTCGCGCGGCAGCAGGCCGCGGACCTGGTTGACCTTGGAGAGCGTGTCGGCCATCGCCCGGTCGGGATTGGCGTCGAGCCGCAGATTGAGGGTGATCGTCGAGACGTTCTGTTGCGAGGTCGAGACCAGCGTGTCGATGCCGTCGGCGCTCGCCACCGCCTGTTCGATCGGCGTGGTGATGAAGCCCTTGATCACGTCGGCGGCGGCGCCGGGATAGGTCGTGGTGATGGTGATCGTCGTGTTCGACGTCTGCGGAAATTGGCGGACTTGCAGCTTCAGCTCCGCCACGCCGCCGACCAGCAGGATCAGCAAGCTGATCACGCTCGCCAGCACCGGCCGGCGGATGAAGAGATCGGTGAAGGCGTTCATGGGCGGGCCTTCACGGTTTGGGCGTTTGGGCGGGCGGCGGCAGCGCGCCGCCCGGGTCGAGCACGACGGGCGATTTGTCCTGCAGCTTGATCTGACCGGCGGTCACCACGCGCTCGCCGGCCTTGACCCCCTCGTCGATGGCGACGCGCTCGCCTCGCACCGCGCCGACGCGCACGAAGCGCCGCTCGACAAGGAGGCCGTTCGCATCGCCCGGCGCCGCCTGGGCTCCTGCGGTCGGCGCCGGGGCCGGCTCGACGACGAACACCGTGTCGCCATAGAGGCTGTAGACGATCGCGGTGCGCGGCAGCGTCAGCACGTCGGCGCTTGCCCCTGTGGTGACGGTGACGTTGGCGAACATGCCCGGCAGCAGCTTGCGATCGGGATTGGCGAATTGGGCGCGCGTCGTCACGTTGCGCGAGTTGGCGCTGACGCGCGCGTCGATTGCCGTCACATGGCCCTCGAAGCCGCGTCCGGGCAAGGCGTCGACGGTCATCGTCACCTCGTCGCCGACCGCGAGCGAAGCGAGCGCTTCCTCCGGCACGGGAAAATCGACGTAGATCGGATCGAGGCGCTGCAGCGTCGCCAGGCTCGCGCCCACCCCCACATATTGCCCGAGATCGACGTTGCGAAGGCCGAGCCGCCCGGCAAAGGGCGCCTTGATCGCCTTCTGCGCGATCACCGCGCGCGTGTGCTGCACGGTCGCTGCGGCCGAATCGCGGGTCGCAATCGCCGTGTCGACCGTCGACTGGGGCGTATTGCCGCCGGCGATCAGCGTCTTGGCGCGATCCAGGGTGACGTTGGCGTTCCGGAGCTGCGCGAGGCCGTTGACGAGGTCGGCCTGCTCGACCGAATCGTCGAGATCGACCAGGGGCGCGCCGGCTTCGACGTCGTCGCCCGACTCGAAATGGATCGCCGTGACGACGCCGCCGACCTGCGGCGCAATTACGACGCCTTGGTAGGCGCGCAAGGTGCCGATGGCCGTCAGTTGCGGTGGCCACTTCTCGGTTCTCGCCGCCTCGACCACGACGGTGGTCGGCTTCGGCGCGAAGGCGGCGCTGATGGCGTTCTTGACCATCGTCGGTTTGAGGACGAACTGAAAAAAGGAGAGCCCGCCGATCATCCCGACGAGAACCGCCAGGACGACCAAAAACACGACGACGCGGCGCGCCTTCCGCGGCAGCGCGCCGATGACGAGCAGACCCACGGAAACTGCGGCGATTACGCCGAAGGCCAGCGGCGGGATCGGCGTACGAATCCACGCAAGCTGTTCCGCCGCGCCGACCGCCGCCGCGCCAAGCGCCGCCAGGAGCAATATCCACTGACCACACGTCGCATCGATCGCCCTTTCCAGGATGCGGGCGCCGTGTAGCAGCCTTTGCAAGGAATCGGAAATATTCAAGGCGGCGGCTGAGAGGCCAGCGACAGACTGTCACGGGGGATTGGATCGCGTCCGCCCCCACGCAATCGACCGATGACGAAGCCGCCGCGCGCCGCTACAACGACGCCATTCAAGGGGAGCGCCGCCATGCCGCTGCGATTGATCAACGCCTCGCCCGCCTCCAGGCGCGGCTGCGCGACCCCTGCTCCCTCCGGAAAACCTTGAAACGGAGTTTTGTAATCTCCCACTGGTCTTGATAGGCCGGGAAAGCTGGAACCTCGTGTACCCCCACCCGTACTTTGGATGCAAACGTCTTCTTTTCTAGAGCTTACAGACGGGGTTGCGCTGTAAAATCGTCAAAACAAAGGAGTTCCCCGCAAAGTCGTCCAGTGAAAGGAGTTACGGGAGATTTCGGCCTCAATTGGCCTTACCGCATTGCGCCCGCCAAAACATTTCCCGATCCCACGGTCGCGGCCGGATGGGCAGGCAAGCTCGCGCCCCTGGTGACCATGCCGGGCGATGCATCCAGCTATCGCGGCATCACCGTCAGCGAGCAGTTTCCCTATCCTGGAGTGCGGCTGCAGAGTACACTGGCCGCGCGCGATGTCGATGCGGCACGCGCCGACTGCGAAGCCGCGCGACGCCGCACCGTGCTCGAAGCGACGATGGCCTACGCCGAATACTTCTACGCCAACAAGGCCCTCGAAGCCACCCGCCAGAATCACGACCTGCTCACCAAGCTGGCAAATTGCCGAGGCGCAATACCGCGTAGGCAAGGCCATGCAGCAGGATGTGCTGCGCGCCCAGGTCGAGACCTCCATGCTGCTTGAAAAAGAAACCATGCTGGAGGAGCAGCGTGCCGAGGCGGCAACTGAACTGAACGCGCTGTTGCAGCAGGCTCCAGATGCGGAACTGCCTCCGCCCGCCGAGCTCAGCGCCCCTCCGCTCCGCTACTCACTCAGTGAACTCGATGCAAAGGCGAGCACAGCCGACAGCGACGTACTGCGGTCGCTGGCCGCCACCGAGCGCAGCAAGGCCGCGCTGGCTCTGG
>CAVWKL010000196.1:0-6280 GCA_963755075.1 uncultured Alphaproteobacteria bacterium | reverse complement strand
TGCTCACGCCCGCTTCGGTCTAACGCTGAGAGCAGTGTGGCGTCCAAATTGATAGAAATCTGCTAAAAATGTATCGTTCCGAGCCATCTTTTCCGGATTTATATTTGGAACTTATTGAATTGGAAAGCCTTAACGTCGTAATCTTATTGTGTTACCGAGAGAAGTTACTATGCCCCAGGATCCCGTCCCCAGCCTGTTGTCCCGCGCCGCCGACGACCGCCCTGCAGGCCGAGATGGATACGGTGATCGACCGCCTGTTCCTCGGAGCCTCCTCGGTGGCCGCCGCAACCGCGGCCTCGTGGGGGGTCACGGCGACCCTCGCCGCAAGCAAGGCGACCGATTGGTCGAGCGCCGGCGGGTACGTGTTCAACGGCGGGGCGAGCAGCATCAAGATCGACAGCGACGCCATCAACACCGGCGCGGGGAGCGACCACGTTTACGGCCAACTGGCGGTCCTCTTGCCGCAACTCAGCGCCTCGTCGGGAGTGGTCACTTCGTTCTTCGCCTATGCGTCGGGCGAGCCCGGCGGGACGTCCACCGCCAACTTCAACTACGTCTATGGGTTCGGCCCCTTCGGCGCGCTCCAACCGTGGACCGCCGACGTCGCCAGCAGGCCGACGTTCGGGATCGACGCCGACACGATCATCGGCGGCGCCGGCAATAACGTGATTTTCGGCGAAATCGGCGACGACACGATCACGATCAAGGGCAAGGGCACAGACGAGATTTCCGGCGGGTGGGGTTTCAACACCATCACTGGCGGCGCCGGCGTCAACTATGTGGCCTTCAACCGCGCCACCGACACCTTCATCTCCGGCGGCGGAGCCAACATCGCCGAATCCGCCCTCAACGACGGCGCCGGCAGCGCGATGTTGCTGGTGAGCTGGCCGTCGTCCTCGACGCCGACGTTCGGCAGCGTCCTCGCAACCGGCATGCTCGCGGCCCCGATTGTCGACAACCAGAAGCCGACTCTCGTCGTCACGCCGCCCGTCATCTTCGAGAATACGTCTCCTCCGGCGCCGAGCGCGACCGGCGGAGGGGCCTCGTATTTCGCTGCGACGTCGATTTCCCCGCTGGACCCTGACGCCCCGACCTTGAGCCTCACCGGCGCGTCGAAGACGTCGCTCGGCGCCCTGCTCTCGGCGGCTTTGCCGGCGCCCATCATCGGCTTCGTCGCCGCGGCGACCTACGCCTCCTCGGGCGAGGACGAGGCCGACGCATTCGACGGGACGGCGCTCGCCGACGACGCCGGCCTCGATATTATCGGCCCGCTGTTCGAGGCGGCTGCGATCGCGCCGACCTTGCCCGGCGCCGTCGAACAGGTCGCTTGGTCGGCCGCGCCGAGCGGCGCCGCGAACGCCGCGTCCGGGATTGCCGGCGTTCGCCCGGCGGCCACGCCGGACGACGTCATTCGCGCGATCCGCGAGAGCGAGATCGTGATCAAGGTTTCGGACTTGGCCGGCGTGACCGCGGCGAGCGCGCGAACCTGGCTGTTCGACGAAGCGCAAGGCGCATTCGTCGAGCGCGATCCGGAGCGCCTGACGATCGTCGTCGACGGCGGCGCCGAGGCGACGCCTAAGTCGGCGCACGCCTTCGGGTCGATCGAGACCGCCGCCGCGACCGCGTCGCCGTCGTCGTGGCCGGGAACGCTCCGTCAGCTGGGGCGAGCGGCGGCGTCGAAGTGGTTCGACGTGTGAGGCGAGCGCGGGATCGAGCGGCTCCGTTTTGACGCCGTCGCCCCTCGGCGCGACGCGGCGTCTTGCGAGCGTCAGGGGAAGGCGATGGGTGCGGAGAAGGCGAGCGCCAAGACGAGGGCGCTGAGGAAATACGAGGCCGCGCCCGTAGCATGCGCCAGCGACTTGGGCGTCCCGCGCCTCGATCTGTTCTCGCCGTTCGGGCCGATGATCGGCAAGGCCGAGATGACGGAGGCCGTGGTCGAGCGGATCAACCATTACGCCGATCGGCAGATTCGCGAGGAGGTCGCCTCGGAGTTCCTCTTGCCCCGCGAGGTGGTCTTCGAGGACGGCGATCAGTCGCTCGGAGGGCAGATCGAATCGCTCATTCGCCGTTATGTCTCAGGGGTCGACGGGCTTGCCCCCACGCGTATCGCGATCGACGTCGTGTGGATCGTCAGCCAGCGCGCCGGAACGCCGAGCCCGGTGCATTTCCATTCGGGCGATATTTCCGGCGTGCTCTATCTCAGAACCCCCAAGCTCGATCGCGAAGACGAAGAGGAGCAAAAGACCTATATTTCCGGTCGGCAAGCCGGCTACATCAACTTCCTGATCGGGGGAAAACAGAGTTTCGCCAAGTCGCTCGTCAGCTTCAAGCCGCGCGTCGGAGACTTCTATATTTTCCCCGGCTGGCTGCTGCACGGCGCCGAGCCGTTCCGCGGATCGGGAGAGCGACGTTCGCTGGCCTTCAACGCCTTTGTCGCAGGCGCGGACCCTTGAACAAGGTTCCGCGAGGCGAGAGCGGGCCAGACGCTATGGATGACCGCGCCTTTGTGCTGGGCCTGTCGGGCGCCCCAGGCGCCGGCAAAACGACGCTGACGCATCTGCTGAGACGTCGATATCGGCAAGCTCGCGTCGTCTACTACGATCGCTATCAACCGCTGACGCGAATGTCGGAGGCGCAAGTCCGCGATTGGTTTGCGCGCGGGGGCGACCCGAACGAGTTCGATCATGGGGAACTCGTCGGCGAACTGAGGCGGGAGACCACGAGGCCATGGGATGAAGGGTCGCGCCCGTTGGTCGTGTTCGAAACGCCATTCGGACGGCTTCACCGGGCGACCGGCGCCTTTATCGATCTTCTCGTCTGGCTCGACACGCCGCTGGACATCGGCCTGTCGCGCGCGATGCTCGCGTTCACCGAACTGGCGCAGCGGGAACAAGGGCCGCAAGCGGCGCGCGATTTCCTCAAATGGCAAAGGCAATACCTCGCCAACTATCCCATCGTTCGTTCGATGTATCTGGCCCAGCGCGAAAAAATCGCCCCGACCGCCGCTCTGATCCTCGATGGGAGCGATCCGCCGGACGTTCTGGCCGAACGCATTCGGCAGGCGCTCGCCGCGCAAGGCGTCCGGCCCTGACGAGGGTCGACCTCGGCGGGCGGCGCCGCGCGCCGGTGAAATCGACGGCTGGCGATCTCAAGCGAACATAAGACCGCGAAGGCGGTCGCGCCGGGACCGTGAAAGCGCCGCCGCGCCTGAGTGCGTAGATTCCGAGGGCGCCGGACGGCGTCCAGCGCCCCTATGCTAGCGCCAATAGAATCGACGGCGGTTCGCGCCGTGAAGACCCTTCGGAGGGCGTCATGCAGAGTGAAAGCCTAATCGTCATCCTCGCGGTCGGCCTCATCGCGGGATGGTTGGCTGGCGAGATCGTCCGAGGCACCGGATACGGGCTCGTCAACGACCTCATCATCGGCGTCATTGGAGCCTTCATCGGCGAATGGCTGCTGCCCCAACTCAACATTCACCTTGGCCTGGGCATTATCGCCGCGATCATCAACGCCACGGTCGGCGCGCTGTTGCTTCTCCTGGTCCTTCGATTCGTCCGCGGCAGGGGCCGCTGGAGAGGCGGATGGGGACACCGCTGGGGCTGGCGCCGGTAGCGCGAGGCGGCTCGGGGAGGATCGCGTCCCGCTCGCGGTCGACGGACGCCCGCGCTATGGCGCCGCTTGCGGCGCGCGGGGCAAACAACAGGAGGCGAACATGGCGCCAACCTACGGAAACGTCGAAGCCCTTATTGCGCGCACGCCAGGCCTGACGGCGCCGGAGATCGCGCGTTCCCTGTTTGGAGCCGAGGCCATCCAACAGCTGGTGAGCCCGTCGCTTGTGGGGCTGGCCGGAGAAGGACGGCTTGAACGGCGCGGCTTCGGCGGCCGGGTCGATCCGTTTCGATACTTTCCGCGCAACAAAAGGCCGGCCTAACGCCAACTCCCAATGAGCGTGACCCATCGGCAGGCGCACCGTCGCCGTCAAGGCCGAAACAAGTCCGGCCATGACGGCGTCAGGTTCTGAGAGCTTTGCTCGATGAGTCGGCGTCAATGAGACTTGGCATAGAGCGTCGCTTGCTTCTCGGCCCCGTGCGGGCGCCGATCGCGCAAAGGCTTGTCACGCTATGCAAAGTGACTCGCTGTCGACGCCCGCACGTCTCTTCTGACCATGCCGGCGGTGAGAGACGGGATGTGCGAAAAAACGACCGCCTTGAGCAAGAGCCGCTCATACAAATCGTCAACTCTCTTGGCGATATCAATACGATCCGACCCGTCGATCTCCCTCGCGATCGCGTCGGTAATCGAAGCCTTGAATTGCTTTTTCTGCAGAGGGTCTCTGGGATCAACGGCGTTCATTGCTTGTCTCCGTGGCGACCGCGCCTCTGGCCTCGGCGACAGGGGGAGCGTGATGGCTTTGCTCGTTGTCGAAACCGTTGACCGGACTTTGCTGCGATCGCTGCACCGTAGACGAGGCGAAGCCCCCTGCAAGCCTCGGCATTCACCTAGCGAAAGCGCGTCTCCCCTTAAGGCGCTTGCCCGGGCTCGGCCGCCCCGCCCGCCGCCACGAGCGCCAGCCGGGCCAGCGCGGGAAGCGACTTCGAGCCGGTTCTCTTCATGATCGAGGCGCGATGGTTCTCGACGGTGCGTTGGCTGATGCCGAGGTCGGCGGCGATGTTCTTGCTGGGGTGGCCAGCGAGAACCCGTTCCATCACCTCGCGCTGTCGCGGCGTCAGACCGGCGAGGTGGGTCGCCGCCGACTCCCGCCATTCCTGCAACTTGCTCGAATCTTGCGACAGTTCGAGGGCCCGCTCGATGCTGGCGATCAGCTCCTCGCCGCCGATCGGCTTTTCGATGAAATCCAGCGCGCCCGCCTTCATCGCCTCGACCGCCATCGGCACGTCGCTGTTGCCGGTGATCATGATCGAGGGAATGCGATGGCCGTCGTCATGGAGTTTGCGCAGCAACTCGAGCCCGCTCATTCCCGGCAGATAGGCGTTGATCAACAGGCATGCCGAAGGACCGGGATGAAAGGCTGAGAGAAACGCCTCGCAGCTCGCATAGGTCTCGACGATGCGGCCGTCCTCCTCCAGCACGACGCGCAACGCCTCGCGAATCTGGTGGTCGTCATCGACGACGAACACCTTGGCGCGGCGAGAAGCGGTCGGAGCTTCCGCCGCCGGAACGGGGCGCGCCGCCAGCGCGGCGGGCGGCTTCGCCAGGAGCTTGTCGATCGCGTGCGTCAGCTCTCTCAACTTGACGGGTTTGTTGAATTGAACGCAGTCGTGAAGGGCGATGTCGCGCAAGGCCTCGGTCGAAATATCGCCGGTGAGAATGATGAAGGGGATCGGGCGGCTGAGCTCTTGCCGCAACTTCTGGCAAACCTCGATTCCGTTCATGCCGTTCGGCAGGTTGTAATCGGCGAGGACGAGATCGGGTCGGATCGTCCTGCGCGCCGCCAGTTCCAGTGCGGCGGGGCCGTCGACGGCGGTCGCCGCGTCATAGCCTTCCTCCCTGAGGAAGAGTTCGAGGTGCTCGCGCACTTCCGGGTCGTCCTCGACGATCAGGATCGATCCCGAGCGCGGCGCCGTATGCGCGGACGCCTCGTCCAAGCCGAGAAGCGGATGGTCCGGGGTCGATCCGGCGACGCTTGGCGACAGCGGGACCTCGATCGAGAACACCGAACCTTTTCCGTGCAGCGAGCGCACCCTGATGCGATGGCCGAGAAGTTCGCCCAAGCTCTTGACGATGGACAGCCCCAGACCCAGCCCATGGCTTCGCTGACGGGCGGCGTTGTCGAGCTGATGGTATTCCTCAAAGATCGCCCTCAGCTCCGAGGTGGGGATGCCGATTCCGGTGTCCCAGATCTCGATGCGCAGCTTTCGCCCGCGGCGACGGCACCCGACGAGCACTTTGCCGCGCTGGGTGTACTTCAGCGCGTTCGACAGCAGGTTGCGGATCATCTGCTCGAGCAGACGCGGATCGCTTCGAACGGACGAGGCGCAGGGCAATACGCGCAGGGCGAGGCCGGCCGCCTGCGCGTGGTAAGTCAACTCGTCCCTGAGGCGGTCGAACAGCTCGTTCACCGAGATGTCGGAGATTCGGCCTTAACCGCGCCGACTTCGATCTGATTGATGTCGAGCAGCGTATTCAGCATGCCCGTCATCGCGCCCAAAGCTTCGTCGATGCGTCCGACCAGACTCTGGGCTTTGTCGCCCTCCACCTTTTTGGCGAGCAAGCCCTGCAGCAGGGCGAGCGTCTGCAAGGGCTGTCGCAGATCGTGATG
>CAVWKL010000195.1:0-12500 GCA_963755075.1 uncultured Alphaproteobacteria bacterium | reverse complement strand
GCGCCCGAAGCGGTCGGCGCGCCGCTCGTGATCGGTCGCGGCGGCGGGCCGGCGTCGGCAACGCCCGCCGCGCCGCTCGGGCGCGCGGCGGCCCCTGCTGCGTCGAACGCCCCTGTCCCGCCGGCGTCAATCCCGAATGTCGACAACGGCGCGCCGGCCGCGCCGCCGCCGCGCGACAAGAGCCTGCTCACCAAGTTGTTCGGGGCGATCTGAGCGCGCGGCGGCCGGCGTCTTCGCGCTCGAACGAAGGCTCGGGGCAGCAAGCGCCCTCATGGCCGGGAGAAGTCGCGCCCCGACGTCGTAGCGCGCGCTTTCCAATCGGAAGCGCTGGGGGCGGATTGGCGTCGGCTCGGCAGCGCACGCCTTCGCCGCGAGCGCCGGCGCCGACCAACCGTCGGCGCCGGCGACAATCGCGTTCCGTTCCGCCACGCTTTGTCAGGCGGCGACCAACTCCGGCGACGGCAGAAGGTTGGCGATGTCGATGACGCCGATCAGGCGGCCGTCCATGGCGATGACGCCGCGCAGGAAGAGCTTGGCGGTCTCGGCGGCGATATCCGGCGTCGGCTGGATCTGGTCCTCGCCGGCGGTGAAGATGTCGGAGACGCCGTCGACCAGCAGGCCCGCGACCTGACGGCCGAACTCGACGACGATGATGGCGTGGCGCGCCGTCGGTTCAGTCGGCGGGAAGCCCAGCCGCACCGCCAAATCGACGATGGGCAGGACGACGCCGCGCAGGTTGACGACGCCGAGCACGAAGACCGGGGCGTGCGGAAGCGCCGTCGCCGGCGTCCAGCCTCTGATCTCCCGAACGGAGGTCGTGCCGATGCAGAATTCCTGGGATCCGATATTGAAGGCAATCAGCTCGCTGCCTTTGCCGGTTCCGACTTTTACGCTTTCGCTCATGTGCGCACCCGTTCGTTGTTGCATTCAGGAAATCCGAGAGCCGCAGGCGAATGCGGGCGGACCCGTTTCGCCGCGTTCCCCGCGTCAAAACTCCTGCCAGCTTTCGTCCGCGCCGCCGCCCGCGGCCGCCCGCGGCCCGGCGTTGGCGACTGCTTTCGCCGCCGGCCGGCGGGCCGGTTCCGGCCTGGCGCGCGCCGCCGCGCTTTCGGGCGCGGCCTTCTTCGGCGCCTCGCGGAATGCGTGCGGCGCCGCCTTCTTCAGTTCCTTGCGCAGGAGATCTTCCGCCGCCTGCCCGAGCTGATAGCGCGCGATCAGCTGGCCGAGTTCTTCGGTCTTGCCGGCCAGCGCACGAGACGCCGCCGTCGTTTCCTCGACCATCGCCGCGTTCTTTTGCGTCACCTGATCCATCTCGTTGACTGCGGTGTTGACCTGTTGCAGTCCGGTCGCCTGTTCCTGGGCGCTGGCGGCGATGTCGGCGACGATGCCGTTGATCTCCCCCACCTGCGCCACGATCCGTCCGAGCGCCTCCCCCGTCTGCGTGACGAGCTTGACGCCCTGATCGACCTGCGCCGTCGACGCGGATATCAGGCCCTTGATCTCCTTGGCCGCCTCGGCCGAGCGCTGGGCGAGCGCGCGCACCTCCGAGGCCACCACCGCAAAGCCGCGGCCGGCGTCGCCGGCGCGCGCCGCCTCGACCCCCGCGTTCAGCGCCAGCAGGTTGGTCTGAAAGGCGATTTCATCAATGACGCCGATGATCTGGCTGATTTGCTTCGACGACTTGTCGATGCCGGTCATCGCCGCCATCGCCTCGCGCACCACCTCGCCGCTCTTGTCGGCGTCGACCCTGGCGGTCGAGACCGCGTCGCGGGCGTGCTTGGCGCCCTCGGCGGTCTTCTTCACCGTCGCGGTGATCTCTTCGAGCGCGGCGGCGGTCTCTTCGAGGCTCGAGGCCTGCTGCTCGGTGCGCCGCGACAGATCCTCGGCGGCGGTGGAAATTTCGTCGGTCGCCGATCCAATCGCTTGCGCATTGGCGCTGATCGCCGCCAGCGAGTGTCCCAAAGTGTCCATCGAGGCGTTGAAATCGAGGCGAAGCGGTTCGAGCAAGGGAATGAATTCCGTTTTGATGCGGTGCTCAAGATCGCCTTCGGCCAGCCGCTTGAGCCCGGCGGCGATCTGGTTGACGGCAGTGACCCGGCCCGTGATGTCGGTGGCGAAATTGATGACTTTCACAACCCGACCGCTCGGATCGAAAATCGGATTGTAGGAGACCTCGAGCCAAAGCTCCTTGCCGTCCGCGCCAATGCGCTTGTTCTGCCCGCCAACATGCTCGCCGCGATTCAACTTGCGCCAGAATTCCTGAAATTCGCCGGACTGAGCGTATGCCGGATCGACGACCACGCGATGATGCTTGCCAACGAGGTCCTCGCGCCGATAGCCGACCAACTTCAGGAAATGATCGTTCACCGCGAGGATCGTCCCGTCGGTGGCAAATTCAGCGATGATCTGCGACCGCGACATGGCTTCGATTCTTCCGGCGTTCTCCGCGGCCGCCAATTTGGCGGCAGTGACGTCTGCGGCGACTTCGACCACCTTGAGCACTTTCCCGGACGCGCTGACGACGGGATTGTAGGACGCCTGAATCCAGACCTCCTTTCCGCTCTTGCCGACGCGCTTGTACTCGCGAGTGTCGATTTCGCCGCGGCCGAGCTTGGCCCAGAACTCCCGGTATTCCGAGCTCTTGGCGTAATCCGGCTCGACGAACATGCTGTGATGCTTGCCTTTGATTTCCGCCAGCTCGTAGCCGAAAAGGCGGCAGAAGTTCTCGTTGGCGGCAAGGATTGTTCCGTTCGGCGCGAATTCGATGATCGCCAAGGAGCGGCCGATGGCCTTGAGGACGCGCTTGGCGTCGCCGCCGAAGTCCGGATGCAACATTGCAATTCTCCCACCGTAAGCGCCGAACACGGATATCAAGGCGGGTCTCCCGCGCCACGTCTTCGTTGCACCGCGAATTCGGGCCGACGATTGGCTGGACTCGATGCGCGTTCGGGCGAGTTCGAGACGATCGAAGGCCTACATGTCGGCTTCAGCCCGACGCGACGCAGCGACCTCATGTCTTCGTCGATTTCGCGCGGAAGCCGACGATGCGTCAAAGAAGAACAATGAAGAATGGCCGTTAAGGAAGCGTTCCAAATCGGATAATTTCCGACCGCGACCGAGATCGCCTTTCGTTCGGCCTTGGCGGCCAGCCGCGGCGGCTTGCCGGGACCGGCAAAAGCGCGATCCGACCGATGACCCGCTTCGGCGCGAGAAGGCGGCGAACCCCCGACTTGCTAGGAGATCGCGGCCTAGCCTTCCCCGCGTCAAAACTCCTGCCAGCTTTCGTCCGCGCCGCCGCCCGCGGCCGCCCGCGGCCCGGCGTTGGCGACTGCTTTCGCCGCCGGCCGGCGGGCCGGTTCCGGCCTGGCGCGCGCCGCCGCGCTTTCGGGCGCGGCCTTCTTCGGCGCCTCGCGGAATGCGTGCGGCGCCGCCTTCTTCAGTTCCTTGCGCAGGAGATCTTCCGCCGCCTGCCCGAGCTGATAGCGCGCGATCAGCTGGCCGAGTTCTTCGGTCTTGCCGGCCAGCGCACGAGACGCCGCCGTCGTTTCCTCGACCATCGCCGCGTTCTTTTGCGTCACCTGATCCATCTCGTTGACTGCGGTGTTGACCTGTTGCAGTCCGGTCGCCTGTTCCTGGGCGCTGGCGGCGATGTCGGCGACGATGCCGTTGATCTCCCCCACCTGCGCCACGATCCGTCCGAGCGCCTCCCCCGTCTGCGTGACGAGCTTGACGCCCTGATCGACCTGCGCCGTCGACGCGGATATCAGGCCCTTGATCTCCTTGGCCGCCTCGGCCGAGCGCTGGGCGAGCGCGCGCACCTCCGAGGCCACCACCGCAAAGCCGCGGCCGGCGTCGCCGGCGCGCGCCGCCTCGACCCCCGCGTTCAGCGCCAGCAGGTTGGTCTGAAAGGCGATTTCATCAATGACGCCGATGATCTGGCTGATTTGCTTCGACGACTTGTCGATGCCGGTCATCGCCGCCATCGCCTCGCGCACCACCTCGCCGCTCTTGTCGGCGTCGACCCTGGCGGTCGAGACCGCGTCGCGGGCGTGCTTGGCGCCTTCGGCGGTCTTCTTCACCGTCGCGGTGATCTCTTCGAGCGCGGCGGCGGTCTCTTCGAGGCTCGAGGCCTGCTGCTCGGTGCGCCGCGACAGATCCTCGGCGGCGGTGGAAATTTCGTCGGTCGCCGATCCAATCGCTTGCGCGTTGGCGCTGATCGCCGCCAGCGAGCGTTCCAGCTCCTCGAGCGAGGCGTTGAAATCGAGGCGAAGCGGTTCGAGCGCAGGAATGAATTCCGTTTTGATGCGGTGCTCAAGATCGCCTTCGGCCAGCCGCTTGAGCCCGGCGGCGATCTGGTTGACGGCAGTGACCCGGCCCGTGATGTCGGTGATGAAGTTGACGACTTTCACAACCCGACCGTTGGGATCGAGAATCGGATTGTAGGACATCTCGACCCAGACCTCCTTGCCGCCGTCAACAACTCGCTTGATTTCCTCCTCGATATGTTCGCCGCGATTCAATCGCCGCCAAAACTCCTCATATTGAGCCGACTGACCGTACGCCTTGTCGACGAATATGCGGTGATGCTGGCCGATGATTTTTTCGCGCGGGAAGCCCGTCATCTTGAGGAAATTATCGTTCACTGTCCGGATCGTGCCGTCAGCGGAATATTCGACGATGGGTTGGGCGCGCGAGATGGCTTCGATCATTCCGGCGTTCTCTGCCGCCAGCAGTTTGGCGGTCGTGATGTCGGTGGCGACCGCGACGATCTTGAGAACCTTCCCGAACTTGTTGACGATAGGATTGGCCGCCGACTGGATCCACACGTCTTTGCCGTCCTTGCCGACGCGTTTGTACTCGCGAGTGTCGAATTCGCCGCGGTTGAGCTTGGCCCAGAACTCCCGGTACTCCGCGCTCTTGGCGTAGTCCGGCTCGACGAAAATGCTGTGATGCTTGCCCTTGATTTCCGCCAGCTCGTAGCCGAGCGCACGGCAGAAATTTTCGTTGGCGGTGATGATCGTGCCATCCGGCTTGAACTCGATGATCCCCAGCGACTTGCCGAGAGCGTCGAGAATCCGCTTGGCGTCGCCGCCGAAATCAGGATGGAGCATCGCAATTCTTCCTGCTGTTTTCGAATTGAATAGGCCCGCTCATACGGATTCGCCGCCCTCGCTCTCCGCGGGATCGCGGAGCCAGGCCGACGATCGGTCGGACGTGACCCCTCCGGGCCGAGGAAAAAGGCAGTGTCGAGATGAATGCGGGATGGACATGTCGAATTCGGGCCCAACGCGACGCGGCGGCCTCATGCCTTCGTCGATTTCGTGCGGAACCTGACGCCCCGTCGTGCGCGGAGTATCGAGCGTGGTGGTTAACGAAGCCTTGTCGATCGACCTATTTGTGTTCGTAAACAAGACTCTTGCCCAACTGCCGCGTCGCCTTACGCTCCGGGAGGAGGAGCCGGCGTCTCGCTGGCGTCGGCGCCTGCGGTCGACGAAGCCGCGACTTCCTGTAAGATCGCCGCTTCGCCTTTGTCAGACGTGAGGATTTCGCCGTGTCGCTCAACAAGCAAATCGTTCTCGAGTCGCGGCCGACCGAAAAGGTCTCGCCGGCGAACTTCCGCCTCCTCGAGGCGCCGCTGCCCACGCCCGGCCCGGGCGAAGTGCTGGTGCGTCACCACTATCTCTCGCTCGACCCCTACATGCGCGGCCGGCTCAGCGACGCCAAATCCTACGCCAAGCCGCAGGAACTGGGCGCGACGATGGGCGGCGGAACCGTCGGCGAGGTCGTCGCCTCGAACCATCCGCGCTTTCGCCCTGGCGATTTCGTCGTCGGCATGGGAGGCTGGCGGCTCTATGGCCTCAGCGACGGGCGCGATCTGACCGTCGTCGACGCCAAGGCGATTCCGCTTCCGGCCTACCTCGGCCCGGTCGGCATGCCCGGCGTCACCGCCTGGTACGGCCTCAACACGATCATCGCCCCGAAGAAAGGCGAGACCGTCATGGTCTCGGCCGCGACCGGCGCAGTCGGCTCGGTGGTCGGCCAGCTGGCGAAGATCGCCGGCGCGCGCGCCGTCGGCGTCGCGGGCGGCGCCGACAAATGCGCCTATGCGGTGAGAGAGCTGGGCTACGACGCCTGCGTCGATCACAGGTCGGGGCGCTTCGCCGAGGAGTTGAAGACGGCGCTGCCCAACGGAATCGACGGCCTGTTCGAGAACGTCGGCGGCGAGCCGTTCGCCCAGTGCCTGCGGCGGCTCAACGATTTCGCCCGCATCGCGATCTGCGGCCTCATCGCCTCCTACGAAGGGCCGCCGACCACGCTGCCCGACATGCGGTTGTTTCTCGTGCGGCGGATTCGGATCGAAGGTTTCATCGTTTCCGACCATTTGCCGCTTTGGCCGCGGGCGCTCGGCGAACTCGCCGGCTTGGTCGCGACGGGCCGCTTGCGCTGGCGCGAAACGATCCGCGAAGGTCTCGAAAGCGCGCCGCAAGCCCTTGTCGATCTGCTGCACGGCGGCAATTTCGGCAAGATGCTCGTCAAGCTAGTTTGATTCTGGCTAAATATGCGCCGGAAACTAAGTTGAACTCAAAAGCCGTACATTCTATGTCTTCGGCATGAAGCTCGCCGAGTGGCTCGCGCGCAGAGGCGTCAAGCGCGCCGACTTCGCACGCCGTATCGGCGTTTCGCCCGGCGCGGTGACGCAGATTTGCCGCGAGGACGGGGCTTGGGTGTCGCGCGAGACCGCCCAGCGCATCCTCGCGGAGACCGGCGGGGCGGTCACGCCAAACGATTTTCTCGACGGCGCGGTTCCATCGGATTGGAGAGGCCAAATGTCGCACCACGTCACCCAGGCGATCGAGGCGATCGCGCGCGGCGAAATCGTCGTCGTCACCGATGACGACGATCGCGAGAACGAAGGCGATCTCATCGTCGCCGCTTCGCTGTGCACGCCGGAGAAAATGGCGTTCATCATCCGCAACTGCTGCGGCATCGTCTGCGCGCCCCTCACCGGCGACCAGGCGCGGCGCTTGCATCTGGCCCCGATGGTGGCGATGAACGACGCGCCGCTCGGCACCGCTTTCACCGTCTCGGTCGACGTGAAGCATGGCATGACCACCGGTATTTCCGCCGAGCAGCGCTGCAACACGGTGCGCGCGCTGGCCAACGGCAACATGGGAGCGAGCGACTTCGTCCGCCCCGGTCATGTGTTCCCGCTGATCGCCAGGGACGGCGGGGTGCTGATGCGCTCCGGGCACACCGAAGCCGCGGTCGATCTGTGCAAGCTCGCCGGATTGTCGCCGGTGGCGGTGATATGCGAACTCGCCAACGACGACGGGACGGTAATGGTCGGGCCGCAGATCGAGGCTTTCGCGGCCAAGCACGGTCTGGTGCGCATCGCCGTCGCCGACCTCATCGCCTATCGTCAGGCGCGCGAGAAGCTGGTCGAGCGCGTCGCCTGCTTTCCGGTCAAGACGCCGATCGGCGAATTGACCGGTTACGCCTATCGCACCTCTTTCGAGCCCGTGCTGCATTTCGCTTTTGTCCACGGCGCGATCGGCGACGGGCGCGGCGTGCCGGCGCGTCTGCACCGCGCCGACATCATCGCCGATATTTTCGGCGCCGGCGTCATCCCGCGCGTGTTGCAGCGCTTCAAGGACGAGGGGCGTGGCGTGCTCGTCTATTTGCGCGACGGCGCCGCGGGCGTCCCCGCCAACCTCAGCGGCGCCGAGCCGCAGGGTTCCGACAGCGCGCGCGCCAGCCAATGGCGGGAAATCGGGCTCGGCGCGCAAATCTTGCGCGACCTCGACGTCACCTCGATTCGCCTGCGCACGGAGAACCCAAGAAAATACGTCGGTCTTTCGGGGTTCGGGATCGAAATCGCCGCGATCGAGGCGATCGACGGCTAAGACGCGCTTGGAAGGGCTGCGCGCCGGTTTTCCGATAGAGACGCGTCTCCGCTTGGCCGCGGCTCAGCCGCCCATCAGCGCCCCCACATGCGCAGCCACACAGCGCGCCAGGCCCTCGAGGTCGTAACCGCCTTCGAGCAACGAGACGATCCGGCCGCCGCAACGCGCCTGCGCCAGCGCCATCAAGCGTTGGGTCGCCCAGGCGAAATCGGCCTCGCGCAGTTTGAGGTTGCCCAGCGGATCGCGATAATGCGCGTCGAACCCGGCGGAGATGATGACGAGATCGGGGCTGAACCCCTCAAGGCGCGGCAGGATCGCCTGGGTGAAGGCTTCGCGGAACGCTTCGCCGCCATCGCCGGCGCGCAGCGGCGCATTGACGATTTGATCGTGCTCGCCGCATTCGCTTCGCGCGCCCGTGCCGGGATAGAGCGGCATTTGATGGGTCGAGGCGTACATGACGCTGCGATCGCTCCAAAAGATGTCCTGCGTGCCGTTGCCGTGATGCACGTCGAAATCGACGATCGCGACCCGCTCGAGACCATAGGCGGCCTGGGCGTGGCGGGCGGCGACCGCGGCGTTGTTGAAGAAGCAAAACCCCATCGGCGTCGCGGCTTCGGCGTGGTGGCCAGGCGGCCGCGTGGCGACGAAGGCGTTGTCGACGCGCCCGCCCGCCACTTCGTCGACCGCGTAAGTCGCCCCGCCCGCAGAACGCAGCGCGGCCTCCCAGGTCCCCGGCGACATCGCGGTGTCGGCGTCGAGCTGAATGCGCCCCAGGCTCGGCGAGGCGAGTTCGATCGCCGCTACATAGTCGGCGGGATGAACGCGCGTCAGCGCCGCGATCGCCGCGCGGGGCGCGTTTTCGCGAATGAGCAGCTGAAACGTCTCGTGCTCCAGCGCCTGATCGACGGCGCGCAAACGCTGCGGCCTTTCCGGATGGCCTTCGCCCATGTCGTGGCCGGAGCAGGCCGCATGAGTCACCAGCAACGTCGTCACCGAGAACGATCCTCGCAATAGCCGTTTCCGCCCCCGGCTCACCATCGCCGGAATGCTCGCCAATGTCCACACGGACCCGGGAGCGCCGCGGCGGGCGTCCTATTTCGGCATGGGCTCGAGCGCGCAGTTCAGCGATTTGACCTGTTCTTCCGCCTCCGCATAGAGACTCGGCAATTCGCTGAACGCCCGCATGACGACGAACCCTTGGTCGGTCGCGGAGACGATGCGAAGGTCTTGCGAAGGATTGTCTTCGTCGTCGTGCGCGGCCAGGGCGCGCAGTTGGCCGGGCGTGACGACGACCGCCTCCATGAGACGGTGGGTCGCCGCCTTGTCGGTCAAGGCATAGAACACCGCGCCGCGCCGCGTATGAAACGACAGCGAGGCGAAGCCGGCCCGCCCCACCGGCGCCTTGACGCGCACCGGCCCGGCGGCAAGATCGAAGCGACAGAAGGCGCTCGCCAGAGCCGGGTCGGCGTAAGGGAAGAGACGCTCGGTCGGGCTCGGCCGCGCCAGCGCAATCGTCGCGCCGACGGGTCCGAGGCCTTCGAGGCGGGCAAAGGCGTCGCGCGTCGCAACGACCGGAATGACCAGGATGACGATGAAGTGCACGAGGGCGCCGACGATCGCAACGGCGGCCAGGAACGTCGCCGCGCCGCCGAACCCTTCGCGCGCGCTCATGCGCACCCTTCCCGAGCGATAGACGGCGTGGCGGCCTTTTCGATCCCCCCCGCCGTGGCGCTGAGCGGCGAATCATAGAGGCGCAGCACCAGCGCGAATGGCTCCGGCGCCCCGATCGGCAGCCAATTGCCGGCGTGCGCGCTCGCCGAGACGAAGATCGAAAACCCGCCGTCGGCGTCGCGCAGGATCTCGCTCGAGCGGAAGCCGTAACGCTGCGCGGCGTTCTCGACCGGGTAGCCTTCGCCACTGACCAAGCTCAGGGTCCAGTAGCGGGCCGCCGGGGTGTGCGATCCCACGCGGTAGGCGCAGCGCGGGTCGAGCGGCCGACCGGCGTCATCGACGCGCGCGACAAGTTGCAGCCCTTCGCCGATCGCCAGGGGAATCTGGCCGCTGCGCTCCAAGCCGGCGCGCGTGTAGGGGTCGGCTTCGAGAGCGCCGGCCTTCGCCGCGACGCTCCAAGGGCCGATGACGACGACGCCGAACGGGCCGCCATGGGCCAGGATCGCCTCGCTCGCCCAAAGCCCGAGCGCAAGGCCAAGCGCGCCGGCCGCAATTGCTTTCACGAACATCGCCACGCGAGAAGTCCCGAGCCGGCCAAGTCTCGACGGTTAAATCGCGACACGGCCCGGCGAAGTCAAGCGCCCGCCGATCACGGCGACAGGACGCCGCCGCGAACGACGGTCACCCCCGGGTTCGTCTGAGCCGCATATTCGCTCGACCGCTCGATCGCCGCGCTGCGCTTCTGCGCGGCGCGCGCGGTGTCGGCGATTTCGAGGATGATTTGCGCCGAGCGCGACGACAGGCCGATTTGCCGCGGCGCCTCGACGATGCCGGCGCCCGTCTTCTCCGCCGACGCGACCGCGATGGCGCCCGCGCCCGGAGCCGGCGCCGGGACGCCGTAAGGCGGCTTCGGCTCGAGGCCCTGATGGGCGTAGGCCATGATCTCGCGCCAGGTCTGCGCCGGCAGCGCGCCGCCTTGCATAGCGCCGGTCATCGACGAGTTGTCGTCGTTGCCGAACCAGACGCTGCCGACCAGATTGCCGGTGAAGGCGTTGAACCAAGCGTTGGTCGGCCCATTCGTCGTGCCAGTCTTGCCGGCGATGATCAGGCCGGGAATTTGCGCGGCGCGGCCGGTGCCCTCGGTGAGCACGTGCGTCATGATGTTGTTCATCTCGGCGACCTTGTCGGCCGGCAGCACCTGGACGGGCGGCGTCCCGTTGGCGGCGTGGGTGTAGATCGCCTCGCCGGCCGAATTGCGGATCTCGATCGCCGCGTAAGGCGTCGCGCGCTTGCCGCCGTTGGCGAGCATCGCATTGGCGGCGACCATGTCGATCATCTTCACCTCGTCGGCGCCGACCGGCAGCGACACGGTGTCGATCAGCGGCGTCGTCAGCCCCATCGCCCGCGCCGTCTCGACGATCTTGGAGCGCCCGAGCTCGGCGATCTTGGCTTGGTGATAGGGCTTGCCGGCCGGCCAGTAGGCTTCGCCGATCTTCAGCGAAGTCCAGATCGCCGCGGTGTTGTACGACTGCGCGAGCGCCTGATACAGCGGCATTGCGCCGCCGCTCTCGCCGCCGAAATTGTGCACGCAATAGTCGCCGATGCAGATGCCTCCCGCTTGCACAATCGTCTTGGCGTGGAACTTCCCCGTCATCAGCGCGGTGAGATAGACGAAGATCTTGAACGACGAGCCGGGCTGGCGCAGCGCTTCGGTGGCGCGGTTGAATTGGCTCGCGCCATAGTCGCGCCCGCCGACCATGGCGCGCACCAGACCGTCGGGATCGCCGATCACCGCCGCCGCCTGATGGGCGCGATAGGCAGGCGCATTGTCGCGCAGCATGTCCTCGATGACGCTATCGGCCTTGGCCTGCAAGTTGCTGTCGAGGCCGGTGCGCACCACCAGGACCCGCTCATTGCCGAGTTTTCCCGCGTCGGCGAGCGCCTTCACTTCGTCATAGGCGAAATCCAAATACCAGTCCGGGCTGGAGCGGCTGTTCTGACTGACCGGGGTCGCCGGATTGCGCCGCGCCGCATAGACTTGGCCCTCGGTCATGAAGCCGGCGTCGACGAGATTGCTCAAGACGTCGTTGGCGCGGGCGCGCGCGGCGGGCAGGTTGACGTTCAGGCGAATATTTCGTCGGCGCCTTGAAGAGGCCGGCGAGCATCGCCGCCTCGGCGAGATTGATGTCGCGCGCCGACTTGCCGAAGTAATATTGCGCCGCCGCCTGCACGCCGAACGCGCCGCCGCCCATATAGGCGCGATCGAGATAGAGGCCGAGAATCTGCTTCTTCGTCAGGTGGTGCTCAAGCCACAGGGCCAGATAGGCTTCGTTGATCTTGCGCGAAATCGAGCGCTCGTTGCTGAGGAACAGGTTCTTGGCGAGCTGCTGAGTGATCGAGGAGCCGCCCTGCACGACCCCGCCGGCGTGGGCGTTGACAGTCAAGGCGCGCAGCGTGCCGACCACGTCGATGCCGAAATGATCGAAGAAGCGGCGATCCTCGGTGGCGAGCACCGCCTTGATGAAGTGGTCGGGCAGTTCGTCGAAGGGAATCGCATCGTCGTGCTTGATGCCGCGTCGGCCGACCTCGACGCCGTAGCGGTCGAGGAAGGTCACCGCGAGATCGGCGCGTTTCAGCCAATTGTCGTCGCCGGTCTCGCGAAAGGCGGGCTGCCCCAACGCCAGGGCGCCGATCAACCCCACCACGCCGAGGTTCACGCCCTCGCAGGCGGCGTCGATGAAAAACTTGCGCGCGCCCGAGACATGGAGGCGATCGGAAAAGGCCGCCGCCGCCCGCAGCGCCCCGATCGTTCGGCGCTGCGCGTCGTAGAGCGACGAATCCACCCAAGCGTCGAACGCCAGCAGCCCGCGTGCGACGGCTTTCCTGAATTCGAGAGAGTCCGTTCAAACTCGACAAAGCCGCCCC
>CAVWKL010000194.1:0-3493 GCA_963755075.1 uncultured Alphaproteobacteria bacterium | reverse complement strand
TAGCCCGCATTTCTCACGCCATCATGCATTGAGGCATTGGTTTTGGTGAGATTTGAACGCGGTGGGGCATTGGACGCGGCTTCACGTGGCGCGCGGGGCGCTGTGGTTTTGGTCTGTGGGTCGGGAATCTTTCTCCGGTGGGCCGAGGGGTTTGCCGCCAATGGTCGCGCCGCGGCGGCGCGTGTCAGGCTGGGGAGTTGCGAGCGGCGGCGAGCCGGGCGGCGGCCAAACGCCACTCGGGAGCGGCCGGGCAGGCGGAGGCGAAAGCGATTTTGACGCGCCGGGCGCTGATCTTGATGAGAGCGCCGAGCTTCAGCAACTTCAGACGGATCGTGCCGCAGGTCGCGTCGGCCAATTGGGTGTGGGCGAGCCCGAGGCGGCGCAGCGCACACACCAGCGCATAGGCCATCGAGGCGAACCACAGCCGCAGCTGATTGGCGCGCATCAAAGCCGTCGAGGTGCGGTCGGCGAACAGATCGCCCTGGCATTCCTTGATGCGGTTCTCCATCTCGCCGCGCGCGCAATAGAGGTGTTCGTAGAGCGGCTTGGCGCGCCAGGCGTCGGCTTTCAGCGAGGTCACGACAAAGCGCGGATTGGCTTCGCCGCGCGTCCATTCGGCCTTGCCGATCACCCGTCGCCGGCGCGACCAACTCTCCTTCGTCGACCAGTCGAAATCGCGAAACACCCGCGCCGGCAGCCCCGCGTTCGCCTGCGACAGAAGCCGCGCCTCGTCCAGCGCGTCGGCGATGCGCGCCTCCAATCGCGCGTTGCGCGCCAAGCCGAAGACGTAATCGACCGTGTTGGCTTCGCACCAGGCCATCAGGGCCTCGCGGCAAAACCCCGAGTGCGGCGCGACAATCAGGATGAGAATCCCGCGACAATCAGGATGAGAATGCGCCGCCGCGGGGGTGACGAAGGAAGGGCGTAGCCCGACCGGAGACACCCCCGCGGCGGCGGCGAGCGCCCAAGGGGCCTCGTCTGGCGGTAACGGCGGCTGGATAAGGGGGCGGCTTTCTCTTTCGAGAGGACCGACTTTTTGCCCGGCCGACACGTCACCGATTGTCAGATGAGGCTATTCATGAACTTGCGCCGCAACCATTCGCCGGCCATTGCCGGCGCGAAGGCAGGATTCAGCACGGCCGCCGCCTACCGGTTTGAAAAGGATCCCCGACTTCCCAGCCAGAAGGAGGCGCGTCGAGAACGACGGCGAGCCGATCCATTTGCCGATGTCTGGGACAATGAAGTCGTGCCGATGCTGAAGGCGGCGCCAGGGCTGAGGCCGATCGCCGTCTTCGAAGAACTCTGCCGCCGTCATCCGGACCGGGGCGCCGGGACGCGGCGGACGCTCGAGCGGCGCATCAGAGCTTGGCGGGCGGTGAACGGCCCGGATCGAGAGGTGATCTTTCGCCAGGAGCATCCGCCGGGCCGGATGGGATTGTCGGACTTCACCGAAGTGGCCGATCTCGGCGTCACCATTGCCGGCCAGATCCTCGACTGCCGGCTCTATCACTTCCGCTTGCCCTTTTCCGGCTTCGAACACGCCCATGTCGTGCTCGGTGGCGAAAGCTTTGTCGCGCTGGCGGAAGGGTTGCAGAACGCCCTGTGGGCGCTGGGCGGCGTTCCCGAGCAGCATCGCAGCGACAGCCTCTCGGCGGCCTTCCGCAATCTTGGCGCCGACGCCAAGGAGGATTTGACGACGCGCTACGAAGCGTTCTGCGCCCATTACGGCATGACGCCGACCCGCAACAATCCCGGCGTCAGCCACGAGAACGGTTCGATCGAGAGCGCCCACGGTCATCTCAAGCGAGCGCTTGCCGACGCCCTGTTGCTGCGCGCCTCGCGCGACTTCGACAATCTCGTGGCATGGCGGGGCTTCGTCGACGAAATCGTCGGGCGCGGCAACGTCCGCAACGCCAAGCGCATCGACCAAGAGCGAATGGCGCTGAACAAGCTGCCGGTTCGCAAGACTGCCGACTATGAGGAGGTCAATGTCGACGTCACCACCTCCAGCGCCTTCACCTTGCGAAAGGTGTTCTACTCGGTCCCCTCGCGACTGATCGGCCATCGGCTGCGGGTGCATCTTTATGACGATCGGCTCGAATGTTTCCAGGGCTCGACGTCCATCCTCACCTTGCGGCGCGGGCGGGCCCAGGCGAACGGCAAGCATGGCCATGTCGTCGACTATCGTCACGTCATCCATTCCCTGCGCCGCAAGCCCATGGCGCTGCTCAATCTGGTCTATCGCGACCAGCTCTTTCCCCGTCGAGCCTTCGCTCTGGCGTTCGAGGCCTTGCTCGCCGGCTTGGGTGAGAGACCAGCTTGCCGCGCCATGGTCGGCCTTCTCGCGCTCGCGCACGAACGCGCCTGCGAGGCCGAACTCGCTGTCGCGCTGCAAACGGCTCTCGACGACGGCGTCCTTCCAGACCTCGAGGCGCTGATCGAACGCTTCCGGCCGAAGGACGCCGCGGCGCCGATCGTCGTCGTCAGGCTGCCCTCCCTCGCCGTCTACGACCAGATCGTCGCGACCGGGGGAGAAGCGGCATGAAAGCGACCGACAAGATCGACGCCGCCCGCATCGACCTGCTGCTCGGCGAACTGCGACTGCCCGGCATCAAGCTGATCTGGGCCGCCCTGGCGGCGACCGCCGACAAGGAGGGCTGGCCCGCCGCCCGCTTCCTGGCCGCCCTCGCCGAACAGGAGATGGTGGAGCGAAGCCGACGGCGCTTCGAACGTCATCTGGAGGAAGCGCGATTGCCGCCGGGAAAGACCCTCGACGCGTTCGACTTCGACGCCGTGCCGATGATCTCGAAGGCGCAAGTGCAAGCGCTCGCCGCCGGCGACGCCTGGCTCGACAAGGGCGCCAATCTCTTGTGCTTCGGACCGCCCGGCGGAGGGAAATCCCATCTCGCGGCGGCGCTGGGCATGGCCCTGATCGAAAAGGGTTGGCGCGTCCTGTTCACCAGAACCACCGACCTTGTGCAAAAGCTCCAGATCGCGCGACGCGACCTCGTGCTCGAAGCGGCGATCGCCAAGCTCGACAAATATCATCTGCTGATTCTCGACGATCTCGCCTATGTCACCAAGGATCAGGCGGAAACGAGCGTTCTGTTCGAACTGATCAGCGCACGCTACGAGCGCCGATCGATGCTCATCACCGCAAACCAGCCCTTTGGCGAATGGGGAAAAATCTTCCCCGACCAAGCCATGACGCTCGCGGCCATAGATCGCCTCGTTCATCACGCCACGATCCTCGAAATGAACGTCGACAGCTATCGGCGAAAGGAAGCGCTCGACAAAGCGCGCGGAGCGGGACGCCCGCCGACGCGCGCGACAATCAAAGGATCCTCATGATTGTCGCTGAGCGACAACCAAATCACGCGTCATAAAAATACCGCTTGCGTTATCGTCGCGCCGCGACAATCATCTCCCCGCCGCGACCGCCAAAATGGCCATCCTGATTGTCGCAGCTTTCCCATCCAGATTGTCGCGCTAC
>CAVWKL010000193.1:0-17307 GCA_963755075.1 uncultured Alphaproteobacteria bacterium | reverse complement strand
ATCGGCGTGGCTCCCATCGTTTGCGGCGCCTGCCGTCAGGCGGGCGCCATGGCGTATCGGAAAGCGTCCATAGCCGCTTCGGCTTCGGGTTACAGAGGAGACTGGCTATAGGTCAACCGGCGGCCCTCCGCACGGGCGTCGTCTTCGCTCAGGCAAAGACGAGCAACGATCCGCCGTAGAGCACGAGACTGATGACCAACGCGATGACGCAGTAACCCATGATGTCCTTGATGCCGAGGCGCGCGATCGCCAGAATCGGCAGGGCCCAGAACGGCTGGATCATGTTCGCGGTCTGCTCGCCCATCGCCGTTCCCATAGCCGTCATCGCGGCGTCGGCGTGAAGCTTGACCGCGGCGGGGACCATGAACGGGCCCTGCACCGCCCAGTGTCCGCCGCCGGAGGGCACGAACAGGGTGATGATGTTCGAGGAAATGAACGACCAGAACGGCAGGGTGTGCGCAGTCGAGAAGGATACGAAGCTCTGCGCGATGACCGCGGCGAGCCCGGTGTCGGTCATCACGCCCATGATTCCGCCGTAGAGCGGAAACTGCAGCAGAATCGGGCCGACCGTCTTGGCCCCCGACTCGAACGAGCGCACGTAGGCGATCGGCGTGCCGTGAAAGATCAGCCCGAGCATCAAGGCGATGAAGATGAAGCCGTTGATGTCGAGACTGAACCCCTTGGTCGTGATCGTGTGCCATTCATAGAAGGCGCCCATCAGGACCAAGAGCGCGGTGACGATCCACGAATTCTCCAGCACGGTGGCGAAGGTGCGCTCCTGCGTCTCGGGTTGCGGAACCTCGTCCTGGCGGATGAGCACGTCCGGATCGATCGTCTTCATCTCCTTCTCGTCCGGGCCGATGAAATAGAGAACGATCGGGATCAGGACGACAAGGAGAACGACCGGGACCATGTTGTAGTAAGTGAAGATCGTCTGGTCGAACCCGGCGATCTTGCCGGTCACCTTCTCGACGATGTTGAGCGAGCTGCCGTGGGTGGCGGTGGCCAGGGCGATCGAACTCGACAGGCCCGAGGCCCAGACCATGAAGCCCATGTAGGCCGCCGCGACGAGGAAGGCGAAATCGACCGCGCGCAGGCGCTTGCCGATCTCGCGCGCCACGATCGCGCCGACGACCAGACCGAAGCCCCAATTGAGCCACGAGCCGACCGCGGCGACGAGGAACACCGTGATCGCGGCGCCAGCCTGGTTGGTCGGCAATGCGGCGAGCTTCTTGAGCGCCGCCCTGACCAGCGGCGCGTCGGCCAGCGTCACTCCGGTGGCGAGGATCAGGGCCATCTGCAGCGCGAAGGCCAAGATCGTCCAGATGCCGTTGTACCAGGCGTCGATGATCTTGCCCGGATCGCTCGGCGTCCACATCGCCGCCGCCGCCACCGTGATGAAGGTCAGGATGACGGCGTAGAGAAAGGGGTTCGGTATGTAGCGCTCGGCGTAGCGCACGCATTGCCGGGTGAGCTGGCGCAACATGGTCTTGCTCGCGTTGGCGCGCTTTTCGCGTTTCGATTAATTTGTGAGCGCCATCTCGCGCAAGTCCAGCGGCAAGATCAGGGTGGCCTCGGTCGCCTCCCTGACCTGCTCGACGGTGACGCCGGGCGCCAGTTCCTTCAGGACAAGGCCTTGTTCGGTCGGCTCGATGACCGCGAGATCGGTGACCACCAGGCTCACCCGCCGGACCGAGGTCAGCGGCAGCGTGCAATGCTTCAGGATCTTCGGCTTGCCCTTGGCCGTATGGATCATCGCGACGATGACGCGCTTGGCGCCGGTGACGAGATCCATCGCGCCGCCCATGCCGGGAACCATCTTGCCCGGAATCGTCCAGTTGGCGAGCATGCCGCGCTCGTCGACCTCCAGGCCGCCGAGCACGGTGACGTCGACGTGCCCGCCGCGGATCAGGCCGAACGAAAAGGCGCTGTCGAAGGCGCAAGCGCCGGGGACGGCGCCGATGAAGCTGCCGCCCGCGTCGGCCAGATACTCGTCCGCCAGGCCCGGCTCGGGCAGCGGATCCATGCCGATCAGCCCGTTCTCCGATTGAAAGAACACGCTGACGCCGGACGGAAGGTAATTGGCCACCTGGGTGGGCAGCCCGATGCCGAGGTTGACCAGGTTGCCGCTCTTCAGTTCGAGCGCGATGCGCCGCGCGATGAGTTCCTTAGCGTCCATTGACCTTCTCTCTTTCCACTAAGTGGTCCACCAGCACGGCCGGCGTAATCACCTCGTCGGGCGGGATGACGCCGACGGGAACGATTTCCGCCGCTTCCGCAATCACCGTGGCGCCCGCCATGGCGATGATCGGATTGAAATTGCGCGCGGTGAGCGCATAGGCGAGATTGCCGTAATGGTCGGCCCGGTGCGCCGCCACGAGCGCAAAATCGGCCGCAAGCGGCAGCTCGAGCAGGTACGTCTTGCCCTCGATCTCGAACTCCTTCTTCGAGGCCGCGACGGTGGTTCCCACCCCCGTCGGCGTCAGGACGCCGCCCAGTCCATAGCCCGCCGCCCGGATGCGCTCGATGAGCGTCCCCTGCGGGCACAGTTCCACCTCCATCTCGCCGGCGATCAACTGCCGCTGGGTCTCCGGGTTGGTGCCGATGTGCGAGGCCACCAGCCGCTTCACCAACTTGGCGTTCGATCAAGCGGCCGATGCCGAAACCGGGACGCCCCGAGTCGTTGGCGATCACCGTCAAGTCCTTGCGCCCCTGGCGCACCAACTCGTCGATCAGCCGATGGGGCGATCCCACGCCCATGAAGCCCCCGATCATCAACGACGCGCCGTCGGGGATCAATTCGACCGCCGCCGCAAGCCCTATTGCCTTGTGCATGTTCATGCTCTCGTTTTGTTTCCGAGGCCGCGCCATCTCGAGAAAGCGCCCTGCGCGCGCGCCAGAGGCGCGCCGGACCGATTGGATGCGCGTTGGCGAATTGCTCCCGCCGCGTGAAGTCATTCCGTATCGCTCGGTCAGAGCGTTTGATCTAAATTAAAACGTTCGGCATTTCTTTCCGCCGCCGAATGAGACCTCGTGCACGCGCATTGGACGCCTAGGCGATTCAGCGTTTGGCGCGGCTGCGGCCATTCGCTCCGCCTCTCAGCGGATGTCGCGGGCGCCGGCTCGGCGAATGGGGCGACGGGCTCATCCCGCACGCCGCGCCATCAGCAGCGCAATCGCGCAGGAGCCCATCCGCGCCATGGTCTTGTCGGCGCGGCTCGTCAGCACGATCGGCACGCGCGCGCCGACGACGACTCCGGCCATGTCGGCGTCGGCGAGGTACTCGAGCTGTTTGGCGAGCATGTTGCCGGCTTCGAGATCGGGCGCCACGAGAATGTCGGCGCGCCCCGCCACCGGCGAGACGATGCCCTTGGCGCGCGCCGCCTCCAGCGACACCGCGTTGTCGAAGGCGAGCGGTCCGTCGAGGATGCCGCCGACGATCTGGCCGCGATCGGCCATTTTGCACAGCGCCGCCGCATCGATCGTCGAGCGGATGTCCGGCGACACCGTCTCGACCGCCGACAGGATCGCCACGCGCGGCGTCAAGATGCCTACCGCCCGGGTCAGATCGATGGCGTTCTGCACGATGTCGCGCTTGTCCATCAGCGAGGGATAAATGTTGACCGCCGCGTCGGTGATGAACAATGGCCGGGGATAGCTCGGCGCGTCGATCGAGAAGACATGGCTGAGGCGGCGCGCGGTGCGCAGGCCGCTGGCGGAGTCGACGACGGCGCGCATCAGTTCGTCGGTGTGCAGGGCGCCCTTCATCACCGCTTCGACCTTGCCGAGGCGCGCCAGCGCCACGGCCGCCTGCGCCGCCGCGTGGCTATGCTCCGTCGTCACGATCTCGAACGACGAAAGGTCGACATTCGCCAATTCCGCGGCGTGGTGGATTTTGGCCTCCGGACCGACCAGAACCGCCTCGATCAGACCTTCGCGCGCCGCTTCGACGGCGCCGACGAGGGAGGCCTCGTCGACGGGATGGACGACTGCGGTGCGCAACGGACGGAGGCCGCGCGTCAATTCGATCAGCCGACGGTAGCGGCGGCCTTTTTCGTGAATTTCCCCGTTTTGTCCGCGCACGAGGCGGCGCTTGATCTTCTCCGCCGGCGCAATGACCTCGACGGCGCCGTTCAGGATCATTGTGCCGCGCTGATTGGTGGCGCGGCAATCGAGGATGACGCGCCGCCCTTCCGCCGCCTTGGATTTGACCGAGACAACCAGCGTCAGGGTGTCGCCCGGCCCGGCCGCGCCCTGCGATTCCAGGGACTGACGAAGGAGAACGGTTCCCGGGCCGGGAAATCGCCCGGCGACGACCGCGGCGATCAGTGCGCCGCCGCAGCCGGCCTCCGCGGCGATCGCCTGGAAGCCGTTGGTCGTCACCAGACCCGAATTCGACCGCGTCGGGATCGAGTTCGCCGGCCGCATCGGCGAAGCGCTCGAAATCCTCGGGCGTCAGCGCGCGGGCGAAGCTGTGGCGCTCGCCGATCGTCAATTCGTCGAAGGTTCGGTTCTCGATGTAGTCCATAGGCGGACTCGGCTCGCGTCGGCGTCGGCGAAGACCAGGCGGTCCCGCCGCGTCGGCAAGCTGTAAACGCGCCGAGGCGCGGTAAGCTTGACGCACGTCAAGGCGTCCCGGCAGGAGAACTCCGAAGGACTGGCGAGGGATTGGCGTAAGCCTGATAAAAGGCGCCCCTAGGAGCCATGGAAGCCGATACGAACCTGTCCCTCGCCGAGCCGAAACGATGAGGAAGCCGGTCGTCCCCCCCTCCCGTCACGCCGGCCCGCCTTCGACCGCTGACGCGGGCGAGCAGGCGGCGGTGTTGGCTTTTCTCGGCGACCCCAGCGCCTATGGCGTCGCCGGTCCGGTGAAGAGGATCGACACCCAAGGCGCGGTGGTCTTTCTCGCCGGCGACGACGCCTACAAGGTCAGGCGCGCAATCCGACTGCCATTCCTCGATTTCTCGACTTTGGAAAAGCGCCGCGCCGCCTGCGAGGCGGAAATCGAGGTCAACCGCGAAAACGCGCCCGACATCTATCTCGACGTCACGCCCATTTCGCGTCAGGGCGGAAGCTTGGCGATCGGCGGCGACGGCGAGGTGGTGGAATGGGCGACGCACATGCGCCGCTTCGACGAGAACGCGACGCTCGACAGAACCGCCAAACGCGGCGGCCTGACCAGCGATTTCGTCGGCAAGCTCGCGCGCGCGATCCATCTCTCGCACGAGCGCGCGCCTTCCCGCGACGGCGAGCGTGCGACCCAATCGCTGTTCGCCTACCTCGATCAAAACGAGGCGGTCTTCGCCGCGCGGTCCGATCTCTTCGAACCGGCGCGAGCCCGCGTGTTGGCGCGCGAGGCGCGCCAAGCGCTCGCCGCGGTGCGGCCGCTGCTCGTGGCGCGCGGCGAGCGGGGCTGCGTGCGCCGCTGCCACGGCGATCTGCACCTGCGCAACATCGCCGTCGTCGACGGCGAGCCGGTGCTGTTCGACGCGATCGAATTCGACCCCGACATCGCCACCGGCGACATTCTTTACGACCTCGCCTTCACGCTGATGGATCTGTGGGAGCGCGACCTGCGCCCCGCCGCCAACCTGCTTCTTTCCAGCTATTTGTCGCTGAGCGACGAGCCGCAGTTCTCCGGCCTCGCGGCGCTGCCCATCTTCATGAGCGTCCGCGCCGCAATTCGCGCCAAGGTCGAGGCGGCCAATATCGCTCATTTGGCCGGCGCCGAGCAGGCGCGCGAGAAAGAGGCGGCGCGGCGCTATTTTCTTTTCGCCGAGGCGTTCCTGCGCCCCGCGCCGGCGCGCCTCGTCGCGATCGGCGGACTCTCGGGAACCGGCAAGAGCGCGCTCGCCGCCGCGCTGGCGCCGGAAATCGGCCGTGCGCCGGGGGCGGTCGTGTTGCGCAGCGACGTCGAGCGCAAGCATCTGTTCGCCGTCGAGGAGACGACGCGCCTGCCCGACGAGGCCTATGGCGAAGCGGCGAGCCGCGAAACCTATGCGCGGCTTACGCGCAAGGCGGGGTTGGCGCTGCGCGCCGGACACAGCGTCGTCATCGACGCCGTTCACGCGCATGCGCGCGAACGCCGGGCGACGGCGCGTCTGGCCGCCGATCTCGAGGTCGCCTTCGCCGGTCTGTGGCTCGAGGCGCCGCTGGCCTTGCGTCTCAAGCGCGTCGGGGCGCGCGCACGCGACGCCTCGGACGCCGACGCGCGCATCGTTGCGACGCAAACGGCGGCGCCGCTCGCCGAGACCGGCTGGAGCGCGTTTACGGCCGCCGTCGATCTCGGCGATCTCGTCGCGGCGGCGCGGGCGCGACTTTAGGCGCCGCGCGTCGTGCAAAGGGCCATTGCGGCCGGCGAGACGATCCGTCACTCTCAATCGGCGCCGACATGGCGCCGCCATCGAGGGCTTCGCCAATGCTGACGTTGTATTACGCGCCGAACACTTGCGCGCTGGCCTCCCATATCGCACTCGAAGAGGCGAGCGCCGATTACGCGCTGAAGCGCATCGACTTCGGCGCGGCCGAGCAGACGAAGCCAGCCTATCTCGCGATCAATCCCAAGGCGCGGGTTCCGGCGTTGCAGACCCCGCGCGGCGTTCTGACGGAGACGCCGGCGATTCTCGCCTTCGTCGCTCAAAGCTTTCCCGAGGCCGCGCTCGCGCCGCTCGGCGACGCCTTCGCGTTTGCGCAAGTCCAGGCCTTCAACGCCTATCTCTGCGCGACCGTCCATGTCGCCCACGCGCACCGCATGCGTGGCTATCGCTGGGCGGACGATCCGGCGGCGATCGTCGCCATGCAGAAGAAAGTGCCTGAAACGGTCGGGGCCTGTTTCGATCTCATCGAGCGCGACATGCTGAGAGGTCCGTGGGCGATGGGAGAGACCTACACGATCGCCGATCCCTATCTCTTTACAATCGCGCGATGGCTGGAGGCCGACGGCGTGGATATGAGGTCGATTCCTCGCGTCCGGCAGCATCGCGAGCGGATGGGCGAGCGGCGCGCGGTCAGACAGGCGCTGGCCGACGAAAGCGCGCCTTGAGGCGGCGCCGGCCCATTCGGCGCGGCGCCGGTTCTTGGCGCGTCCCGGCGTTTCTGTTATAGGCTCGCGAAAAGCAGGGCGCTTCGCATCGCGGGCGCCGCCTCGGAGCGGCTGATGAAATATTGCGATTTCGCCGCGCTGGAGCGCACGCCGCTCGAGCGCGATCCTTTCGATTTTGTCGTCGTGCCCGACTTTCTCAATGGCGGTCTCTTCTCGTCCATTCTCGTCGACTATCCGAAAGTGCCCGGCCCCGGCTCCCATCCCCCGGCCGAGCTCAACATCCGCGGCCATTTCCGCGGGCTGATCGACGAATTGCTGGGACCCGAGTTCCGCTCAGCGATCGAGCGCAAGTTCGGCGTCGATCTCTCGGGACGCCCGACCATGTACACCGTGCGCGGCTACGTCCAGGAAAAGGACGGCGCGATCCATACGGATTCGAAGTCCAAGATCATCACCGTCCTCCTCTACATGAACGAGCGCTGGGAGGAGGACGCGGGCCGGCTGCGGCTGCTGCGCGGTCCGGACGATCTCGACGACTATGTCACGGAAGTGCCGCCCCACGGCGGCACGCTGTTGGCGTTCCGGCGCGCCGACAATTCCTGGCACGGCCACAAACCGATCTCCGGGCCGCGCCGCGCCATTCAGTTGAACTGGGTGACCACGCAGGAGGTGGCCGACCGCGAGCAGCGGCGCCACCGGGTCATCACCAAGCTCAAGAAGTTCAAGACCATGTTCATTCCGGGTTCAGCGGCGTGAGGCCAATGAAAGCGCGGCCGCGGCGATCCGCGGCGAGATGGGAAAGACTCTGGCGCGGGCCCAAGCTGTGCCGGGCAGAGCCGATTGGGAAGGAAATTGCATGATGAAGAGGACAATGGGGATCGCCTTTTCGGCGATGCTGCTCGCCGGCGCGTTCGGCCTGGCGGCGACAGGCGCGGCCAACGCCGAAAGCGTCATGAAGCAATGCGGCGACGAGTGGAAGGCGGCCAAGGCCGCCGGCACGACCAACGGCCAGACCTGGCAGGAATTCCTCAAGACGTGTCGGGCGCAGAAGGAAGGCGCGGCCCCCGCCGCAGCGCCCGCTCCAGCGCCGGCCGCCGCGCCCGCGCCGGCTCCCGCCGCGGCGCCGACGCCGATGGCGACGCCTGCTCCGGCCGCCGCCGCGCCGGCGCCGATGAAACCCACGCCGATGAAGCCCGCGCCGAAGCCCGCCGCCGCGGCGACCGGCGCCGGCGAATTCACCACCGAGGCCGACGCCAAGGCGCACTGCCCGAGCGACACCGTCGTCTGGGTCAACACCAAGTCGCACAAGTATCATTTCGCCGGCCATAAGAGCTACGGCACGACGAAACAGGGCGCCTATATGTGCGAAGCCGACGCCAAGGCCGCCGGCGACATCGCGGCCAAGGGCGAGAAGGCGGAATAAGCGGCCATCCACGCTTCAGGCCGTCGACGCCGCTTGGCTTCTCTCGAGGCGAAGCGGCGTCTCGCTATTCTGGGAGGGGAGAATGCCGGAAAGCTGCTGCCATCCCGTCGGCGCGCACAAGCGCTTGCGCATCCCCGACACCTATGTCTCCGGCCTGATGCTCGATCGCGCGCTCGACGCGATCGTGCGCCGGGTCGGCCGGATCGACCGCGATCACGACATTCCCTACCTCGCCGGCTACAGCCTCGACGGCAAGCGCGTCTATATCGACCGGCACCTGCCCGAAAGCTTCCTCTACAAAGGCCGGGCGATTCCCGTCGATCGCTATCTCCTCCTGCACGAGGAGGTCGAGAAGACGCTGATCGACCAGCTCGACCTGCACTACCAGCACGCCCACCAGATCGCCACGCGCGCCGAGGAAGCGGCGGTGCGCGCCGACGGCGTCTCCTGGCGCGCCTACGATCGCTTCATGCAGACCTACGTCAAGCGGATGGGAGACGAGCGGCTAACAAAGCTGCCGCCCGACCTCGACCTCAAGCCCTATCGCGACGAGCACGATTACGACCTGATGCGCCGCATGGTCGCCGCCGCCGCCGACCCCGAGCACGCCGCGCACGACGAGACCGCGCTGCGCCGCCGCCTCGACAAGGCGCTCGCCACCCATGCCGCGCGGGCGGAGGCGGCGAAGGTCGCCGCGAAGGACAAGCGCCGGCGGAAGCGTCCTGGCGCGGCGGCGCTCACGCAATCCTGAGGCAACGGAAGGCGCGCGTCTGATAGGGAAAGGCGACCTCGGCCCGGCCCATGAGCGCCGGCGTCGCGGCGATGAGCGCGCGCACCCGGGCGGCGACCCCATCGCGCTCGGCGGCGCTCAGCGCGGAGATGAAGCTCGTCGACAGCACGCGATCGACGATGACGCGCTCGGGCGGCCCGACGTGAGCGTGGGCGAAGCGGCGCTCCTCGAGCGGCGAGAAGCCGTCGGCGGGAAAAACCTCGCGCCACCGCCCGCTGGAAAAGCGCGGCGTATCGCCTTCATAGGGCGCCATGATGCGGGTCAGCGCCGCGACCCAGTCGAGGCTTTCGTCGCGCACGTTCCAGATGAGGCCGAGCGCCCCGCCGATCTTTAAGACGCGCCGGATCTCGGCGAGCGCCGCCGGGCTCGCGAACCAATGGAAGGATTGCGCGCAAACGACCGCGTCCATCGCGCCGTCGGCAAGCGGAATGCGCTCGGCCGTTCCCGCCGTCGCCGTGACGTCGGGATTGGCGGCCATCAGGATTTGCAACATCTCCGGCACGGGCTCGACGGCGGCAAGCGTCGCGCCGACGGCGCGTAGCCGCGAGAGGAACTTGCCGGCGCCGGCGCCGAGATCGAGCGCCGCCTTGCCCGGCCCGAGATGGAGATCGTCGCGCAGCCAGCCCTCGATTTCTGTGGGGTATTCGGGCCGTCCGGCGGCGTAAGTCGCCGCCCCGGCGGAAAAGCCGGCTGCCGCGGCGGCGTGGACAGGATTGGGATCGGACATGGGCGGCTCTTCGGGCGCGGGGTTCAAAGCAAGTCGAACGGGTCGCTCAAGCTCGCGACGGTTCGAACGGCTCGGCGCGAGCCCTGCATTTATTTCGGCTCGTGCAGCGCGCGCTCGATCGCCATGCGGATGAATCGTTGGTAGGGCATGTTGGCACGCTTGGCGGCGCCGCGCACTTCGTTGAGAAGACCTTCGGGCAGGCGCAGGCTCACTGACTTATCCTTGCGCCGCAGTTCAAAGCGCATCGGTACCATATCCGACAAATCATATTCACTGAGGTCGGCGGTTTCGACGAAAGCCTCAGCATCAGCGTCTGTCTTGAACTCCGGGAATTTCCTTTTCATGCGCTTCGACCTCCTTTCTGTGCATATAGCGCGCGCTTACTGGCCAAATCAGTCGCTCGGGGCCTCTCTGCCGCCAGGTGAATACGACAAAGAGGCTGCGGCCTTCGGCAGTAACGCCGACAGCGCGGAACCTTTGCTCGGCGACCGAATGACGAATGTCGGGGCCGACAAGCGGCACGCCAAAAAACAGAACTCTCCGTCTCTGCAATTGAAACCCCATGTTTCCGGCACTTTTCCGTGTTGCCGGTGTCCCAATCGAAGCCGTCGAACTCCATCGTTCCGCCACCCGAACGTGCATATCGTTCTGCATATGCAAATGTCAATAATTCGCCACAGCTTTGATCAACCTGCGGCTCCCCGCGGCCATCGACCGTCCGTCCATTCTTGCTCCTCGAGTGACGCCGTCGATAGGGGCGCGCGCTATTCAAGCAACCCTACGCTCACCTCAAGATCTGGCTCAGGAACAACTTCGTCCTCTCATGGCGCGGATTGGCGAAGAATTCCTCGGGCGCGTTGATTTCGACGATCTCGCCCTCGTCCATGAACACCACGCGGTCGGCGACCTGGCGGGCGAAGCCCATCTCGTGGGTGACGACGATCATCGTCATGCCGTCCTGGGCGAGCGCGGTCATGGTGTCGAGGACTTCCTTGACCATTTCCGGATCGAGCGCCGAGGTCGGCTCGTCGAACAGCATGATCTTCGGGTTCATGCACAGGGCGCGGGCGATGGCGACGCGCTGCTGCTGGCCGCCCGAAAGCTGGCCCGGGTATTTCAGCGCCTGCTCGGGGATCTTCACCCGCGCGAGCAAGCTCATCGCCAGCGCCTCCGCCTCGCGCTTGGGCGTCTTGCGCACCCAGATCGGCGCCAGCGTGCAATTCTCCAGGATCGTCAGATGCGGGAACAGGTTGAATTGCTGGAACACCATGCCGACTTCGCGCCGCACCTCGTCGATGCGCCGGAGATCGCCGGTCAGTTCGATGCCATCGACGCGGATTGTGCCGCGCTGATGCTCCTCCAGCCGGTTGACGCAGCGGATCAGCGTCGACTTGCCCGAACCCGACGGTCCGCAGACGACGATGCGCTCGCCGCGCGCGACGCTTAGATTGACGGCGCGCAGCACATGAAACGCGCCGAACCATTTGTGCACGTCGATGAACTCGATCGCGTTGCCCTCGTCCGCCGCCATCGGCCCCGTCCCCCTCACCCCGATCGCCCGACGGCGAGGCGGCGCTCCATCGCCGCCGAATAGCGCGACATCCCATAGCAGAAAACGAAATAGAACAGCCCGGCGAAGACGTAGCCGGTCGTCAGGATCGTCGGCCCGCTCCACACCGTGTCCTTGAAGGCGTTGTCCATCGCCGCCAGGAAGTCGACCATGCCGACGATCGCCACCAGCGTCGTATCCTTGAACAGGCCGATGAAATTGTTGACGAGGCCGGGGATCACCCGCGTCAGCGCCTGCGGCAGGGCCACGAGCCCCATCACCCGCCAATAGCCGAGCCCCAGCGCCATCGCGCCCTCGTACTGGCCCTTGTCGAGCGACTGCAGGCCGCCGCGCACTTCCTCCGCCATGTAGGCCGCGGCGAACAGCGCCGTGCCGGCGAGCGGGGGGACGAAGCGGTCGGGGACCCAGCCCGGGGGCAGGAACAGCGGCAGCATGTTGTTGGCCATATAGAGCACGGTGATGAACGGCACGCCGCGCACGAACTCGATGAAGACGACGCTCGCGGCCTTGACGATCGGCAGGCTCGATCGGCGCCCCAGCGCCAGCAGCACGCCGAGCGGCAGCGAAAAGACGATGCCGACGAGCGCGGTGATGAGGGAAACGAACACCCCGCCCCACAAGAGCGTGTCGACGATGGCCAGCCCGACGCCCTCGGCCCCGTGCAGCAGCACGAAAGCGAGCGCGGGAAAGCCGAGGAAGAACAGCGCCGCGCCGAGGCCGCGGCGCGGCGCGCGGGGCCATAGCATCCACCCGATCAGCGCCGCGCCGACGATTTCGACGGCGTCGACGCGCCAGCGCTCGGCGACGGGATAGGAGCCGTAGCTGAGATAGTCGAGCTTGTGGGCAATGAACGCCCAGCAGGCGCCCCCCTGATGGGCGCGGCAGAGCGCCCCGTCGGGCGCCGACCAAATCGCTTGCGTCGTCGCCCAGGCGATCAGCGGCGGCAGCGCCCACAGGCCGAGCGCAGCGAGCGCCAGCGTGACCGCGCTCGAGGCGAACGAGGAAAAGAGATTGGCGCGCGCCCAGGCGATCGCCCCGCGCGACATGAGCGGCGGCGGCAGGATCGGCGTGGAGGCGTGGCGGACATAGGCCGCCTCGGGGTTCGCGGGCGCCGGCACGCTCAACGCTCCTTGAGCGCGTTGCGCGCGTTGAAGAGATTGAGCGCGAAGGAGACCGCGAGCGAAATGACGAGATAGACCGCCATCGTGATCGCCATCACCTGCACCGCCGCGTGCGTCTGATTGAGCACGGTTCCGGCGAAGATCAGCACCAGATCGGGATAGCCGACGAACACCGCCAGCGACGAATTTTTGACGATGTTGAGATACTGCGAGGTCAGCGGCGGGACGATGAGGCGCATCGCCTGGGGAACGACGACGAGCTTCATCGTCTGGGCGCGATGGAGGCCGAGCGCCCTGGCCGCCTCGGTCTGCCCGCGCGGCACGGCGTTGACGCCGGCGCGCACGATCTCGGCGATGAAGCCGGCGGTGTAGGTGACGAGCCCGAAGGTCAGCGCCGCGAATTCCGGATAGAGCTGCAATCCGCCGGCAAGGTTGAAGCCGGCGAGCTTGGCGAAGGAAAAGCCGATCGGCTCGCCGGCGGCGAAATAGGCGAGCGTCGGCAGGCCAAGAACGGCGAGGAGCGCGACGAGCGCGACGGGGGCGCGCGCCCCGCTCGAGGCCTGGCGGCGGCGCGCCCACCAACCAAACGCCAGCGCGCCAACGATCCCCAGCGCCAGCGCGGCGACGACGGCGCCCGCGCCAGCGGCGAATTGCGGGCGCGGCAGGTAGAGGCCGCGGTTGTTCATGAGAATGACGCCGCCGAGGCTCAACGACTGGCGCGGCCCCGGCAGCGTCTTCAGCACCGCGTTGTACCAGAACGCCAGTTGCAGCAGCAGCGGCGTGTTGCGCATCAGTTCGACATAGACGAGCGCGACCCTCGACAGGATCCAGTTCGGCGACAGCCGCGCCACGCCGACGGCGAAGCCGAGCGGCGTCGCCAGCGCGATGCCGAGCGCGCCGACCACAGCCGTGTTGATGAGCCCGACCCAGAACGCGCGTCCGTAGGTCGACACCGAGGAATAGTCGATCAGCGACTGATTGATGTTGAAGCCGGCGATCTCGTCCCAGAAGCCGAAGCCCATGGGAATGCCGCGCGCCTGCATGTTGACGACGACGTTGCGCCAGCCCATCCCCATGAGCGCGATGAGCCCGGCGGCAAGCAGGCCCTGATAGACGATGCCCCGCGCGCGCGGATCGTTCGCCAACGAGGATCGACTGAATTGCTGAGCCGCCATTCCACCGTCCGCGCCCGATCCGGTCCGGCCGCCCAACGCGCGCCCCTCCGCCGATCGAGCGAGGCGCGATGATGGCAAATGCCCGCACGCGGCGCAATGCGCCGGCGGGTGCGGTCAGGCGCGAGCCGTCGCTTACGCGCCGCCGCAGGAATGCTCGGCGTCGGGCAAGGTCCAGGACTGTTTGGTGCGCAGGTCGGTGGTCGCGTAGACGCGGCCGCGTTTGTCGCCGGGCGGACAAGGGTGCGGGATCGAGACCAGGCAAATCTTCACCGCGTCGCCGGGGCGCGCCGCCTCGACCGCGGGGACCGTGTCGTAGGAGACTTGATAGCCGCCGTTGGCGAACTCGACGGCGCTGCCCGAGCCCTTGACCGGCTGGTTCGAGCCGTCGACCAGGCGCGTCTCGATCTTCTGCACTTTCGTCGTCGCGCATTGGCCGACGCGCTTGGGCAGGCCTTCAGCCAAGGACGGCGTCGCCAGCGCGAGCGCCGCCAACGAGATCGCGAAACGAAACATGCTCATTCTCCGAGGGCCAAGCGCCGCGAGAGGCGAAATCTCCCACGCGCGCACGCCCCTGTCCACCGCTCGCGACCGCCGCCCTCGCGCTCGCAACGCGCTGACCTAGCTCAGACACATATGAGACCGATTGCATGATCGGAGGGGTTCTCCGAGGTTCGGGTTGCGAAGCTCGAATCACAAGGAGAACCCCATGCAGGTTTTTGGCCTGCCCGGCCATATTATCCGCAGCGCTAGGGGCGCGTCGCGTCTTCTGGCGGCGCAGACCCCAAATATCGAAGCCGCCAGAAGACGCGACGCGCTCGCGCGGTGGCGAAAGGCCATGGCGCAAGGGCTGAACGCCGATCAGGCCGCCCAGGCGGTCGGCGTCCCGCGCTCCACCCTCTATCGCTGGGAAGAACGAGCCGAGCCGGCCAGCCGGCGGCCCCGCCGGATGCGTCAACAAAAACGCCCCCAAGGGCTCGCCGCCGCCGTCGAGCGGCTGCGTTTGGATCATCCCATGTGGGGCAAGGAGAAGCTCGGGCCGATCCTGCGCGACCAAGGCTTTGCAACCTCCAACGCCACCGTCGGGCGCATCATCAGCGACCTCATCAGGCGCGGCAGGGTTCCCTCCGTCCCCGCCCTCATCCGCAAAGTCGCCGCCAGAAGCGCCGCCAAAAAGCGCCCCCACGCCATCCGCAAGCCCAAGGATGTCTCCTTCCACAAGCCTGGCGACGTCGTCCAGATCGACACGCTTTCGATCCATCCCTTGCCCGGCGTCACCATCAAGCATTTCAACGCCTATGATCCTTTCGCCAAATGGACCGTCGCCAGAGCCTGCAAGCAAGCCACCGCCAAAAACGCCGCCGCCTTCCTCGACCAGGTGCTCAAACAGATGCCCGATCCCGTCAAAGCCATCCAGGTCGACGGCGGGTCCGAGTTCATGGCCGAGTTCGAACAGGCCTGCGCCGACAGAAAGCTGCCCCTCTACGTCCTCCCGCCCCGATCGCCAAAGCTCAACGGCGCCGTCGAACGCTGCAATGGCGCATGGCGATACGAGTTCTACGCCTGCGTCGACCTGCCCATGCGCATCGATAAGATCGACGAAAGGGTCCAAGCCTTCCAGCACCTCTATAACCACCACAGACCCCACGGCGCCCTTGCAGGAAAAACCCCGGCACAATACCTCTCCGCCCGCCGAGCCAACGAAAGCCCCCAGTCTCATATGTCGTGAGCTAGGACACGCGCTGGACAAGCCGCGACCGCCTCCCTATAAACCGCCGTCCGCGGCGCCGAGGCGCTTCGGCGCCCAGGTAGCTCAGTTGGTAGAGCATGCGACTGAAAATCGCAGTGTCGGTGGTTCAATTCCGCCCCTGGGCACCATCAGCCCCCGCCCCCCGGGGCGCGCGATCGATTTTTCCGCGGTTGATGGGATTCCAACCCTTTGCAGGGCGGAAAATTTCCGCGTTTGCGTTACGGGCGGGTCGGGGACCGGCGGGGAAGAGAATCGAGTTAAGGGCAGTGCCACCGTAATACCGTAATACGTAGTGCAGTTGCCGGATGGCTTCACAAACGCGGTCGCCGCCACTCCTGACGGACAGCGCATGTTCGTTTCGACCCACATGAATCAACTTTATTGCGTGGAAGCGGTCATCGTGGAATCTGTTCCAAAACGCACTCTAAGCCGAACTTAGAACTCTGGTGGTGACCCATCGCCGCCGTCAAGCACAATGCGATTGCTTCCACGCATGTCGCCGAGGGAGCGCCACTTCATTTCGCCGGGCAATTTCACCTTCCAATAGAGCCATCCATCCAAGCTCGCCTTTTTGCCCTCCTTTGTAACGGCAAGGGCCTTCGCCGCCGCTGACAACGTTTCGAATTTCTGGCCATTTACGACCAGCTGCCCGTGTAGGAATTGACCCTCGTAAGACCTTCGGTTGTATTCCATTCGCGCCGGGGTGCCGTGAGGAACCGTTACGCCTTCCCTCGTCCAAGGGACGCCCTCGCCGAGCGCTTGTACCGTCGGCTCCGGCGCAGGGGCCGGCGTTGGAACCCCGAGACCCAATAACCGCCGCAAGGCCATGTATCGCGGCTCGTGGAAGCCTTTTCGTTCGGCTTCGATCATCTGGTAAATTTCCCAATCGACTTCGATCTTTTCCATGTTCATTTCCATCCTGGGATGGGCTCCCATGTCGACATATCCTGGGATATGTTTCCATGCCGGATATAATATTACTCCCCGGCGGATAACTCAAGCGCGATCCGCTTCGGCGTGATGATTTTCGCGCTCGGCGTCGTTCTTGGGCCGGAAGAGGATTTGCTTCAAAACGCGCCCTAGAGCCTACGGCATCTAAATTGAATTGCGCTGGGATTCCCGAATTGGCGATGGTCTGAATCAACCTGCTGGCTGGGCGGAGGCCAGCATGGATGGCTGGAGCTTATTCGCAGGATTTGCGCGACCGGGTGATCGATGCAGTTGTTGTGGAGGGAATGAGCCGGCGGGCTGCGGCGAAGCGGTTCGGGGTCAGCGAGTCGATCGTCATCAAGTGGGTGCAGCGGCTTGAACGGAGCGGCTGTCGCACGGCCAGCAAAATGGGCGGTTACCTGCGGCCGAAATTGGAGCCGCACCGAAAGTTTCTGGCGGCGCTGCGAAACGAGAAGCCCGACATCACCCTCCAAGCGCTGTGCGATCGCCTGCTGGCCGAGCGCGGGATCAAGGCCGACACCTCGGTGATGAGCCGCTTTTTCCGCCGCGAAGGCGTCACGCTCAAAAAAAAGACGCTCGTGGCGCGTGAACAGGATCGCCCGGATATAAGCCACCACCGGGCGCGCGGGCGCAATTACCAGAAGCGCATCGCCCCTTCGCGCCTGGTCTTCATCGACGAGACCTGGGCCAAGACCAACATGACGCGCCTCTACGGCTGGGCGCCGCGCGGCGCGCGACTGATCGCCAAAGTCCCGCACGGT
>CAVWKL010000192.1:0-16395 GCA_963755075.1 uncultured Alphaproteobacteria bacterium | reverse complement strand
AAGTTTTCTGTTTCTCCGAAAAGGAGGAGAATTGTGGCGGATATCACGGACTTCTCGATGGGCTTGTTCTCCCTGAAGGGAAAGAACGCCGTAGTGACGGGCGGCAATACCGGTCTGGGACAAGCTTTCTCGCTGGCCCTGGCTAAGGGCGGCGCGAATCTTCTGGTTCCCAGCATCATGGACGACCGCGGCGAGACGCGCGCCCTGGTCGAGGCCGAGGGCGTTCGCTGGATGTCCATGGCCGCCGACATCACCGAAGAGGGAGCGCCGAAGAAAATCATCGACGCCTGCATCGAGACCTACGGCTCGGTCGACATTCTGGTGAACTGCGCCGGCATCTGCATCAACATCAAGGACGTCACCCAGTTCACCCGCAAGGAATGGGACGCGATGGTCCGGATCAACCTGACCGCGCCGTTCGAAATGAGCCACGAGGCCGCCAAGCGTATGATTCCGCGGCGTAGCGGCAAGATCATCAACATTTGTTCGCTGTTCTCCTTCCTCGGCGGCCAGTGGTCGCCTGCGTATGCAGCGACCAAGACCGGCTTAGCCGGCTTCACCCGCGCCTACTGCGACGAACTGGCGCAGTTCAACATCCAGGTTAACGCCATCGCGCCCGGCTATTTCGCCACCAAGATCACCGAACAGACCCGCAGCAACCCGGAAGCCAACAGGCGAATTCTCGACCACATTCCCACCAACCGCTGGGGCGACCTCATGGATCTCATGGGAACCGCTGTGTTCCTCGCCAGCCCCGCCTCCGACTATGTCAACGGCCAGTTGATCGTTGTCGACGGCGGCTATCTGGTGCGCTGAACGCCAGTCGCCCGTGCGGCGATCCAATTCTGACTCGATAAGAAAGCAAGAAGCCACAAAGGGGGTACTAAAATGTCGTATGCTGCTATCGCGGAAAGGCCAGCGCTGCTGACCAACAGACGGCGATATATCCAGTTTGCGCTGTTGCTGCTGGCCGCTGGCTCGATCTACCCGCTGCTCTACCTCCGCCAGAATTTCGAGCACACGTTGCTGCTCGCATTCAACATCACGGCGGACGATCTCGGCGATTTCAACTCCATCCTCGGACTCATCTACGTCGCCACTTATATTCCCAGCGGCTGGCTGGCCGACCGCTTCTCGCCGAAGGCGCTGATCGTCTTCTCGGTCGGCATGGTCGGGCTGCTCGGCTTCTGGTACTCGACGTTCCCCGGATACCATGCCCAGATGATCATCTTTGTGTGCTGGGGTCTGTGCGCAGGACTGACCTTCTGGGCCTCGCTGATCAAGTCGGTCAATCTGCTCGGTCACGATGACGAACAGGGCCGGTTCTTCGGCGTGCTGGACGGCGGCCGCGGCCTCGTCGAAGCCGCGCTCGCCTCGATCGCGGTCGGAATTTTCGCCTACTACATGGGCGACTCCAAGGACGAGGCGCTCGGCGTCGCCGGATTCCGCGTTGTCATTATCATGTACTCGTGCGCCTGCATCGCGATTTCCCTGCTGGTTGCGCTGTTCCTCAGCAACGACTTGTACGAGGAATCCGGGAAGACCCTGGCCGCAACCGACGCAGCGCCCAAGAGCGCCGCCGAATTGGCGCGACGAACCTGGAGTGACTTGGCGGCGATCTTCTCGATCCCGCAGGTTTGGGCGATGATGTTCATTCTGCTCTGCGGCTACATGCAGTTCTGGGCCACTTACTCGGTGTCCTCTTACCTGCAGGCGCACTATTCGGAAACCGCGGTGGTCGCCGCGTTCATCACCATGACGAAACTGTGGATGCGGCCGATCGGCGGCGCCGGAGGCGGGTTCCTGGCCGACTGGACCTCGCGCAAGGTCGTTCTCGGCAGCAGCATGATTCTCGCCTCGGCGGCGCTGTTCCTCTTCACTTACTCCCCTGGGACGACGGGAACCGCGGCGCTGCTGCTGTTCGTGATCGCGCTTGGCATTTCCACCTACGCCATCCGCGGCCTATACTGGTCGATCCTCGACGACTGCCACATTCCGTTGCGGGCGGTCGGGCTGGGCATCGGCGTCATCTCGATGGTCGGCTACACGCCGGACATCTTCCTCCCGCAGATCAACGCGGCCCTCGTTCACGCCTATCCGGGCATTACGGGCGCGCAGCTCTACTTCGACTTCATCGCGGTCTGCGGAATCGTCGGCGCCATCGTGGCCTTCCTGTTCAAGCCGCGCGCCGCGCCGGCCAAGTGATAGAGTCTAGCGGCAGAGGCGCACCATGAAAATGAAATACCTGATTGGCGTGGACGGCGGCTCGCAGAGCTCGAAAGTCGTCGTCTTCGACCTCGACGGCAACATCGTCTGCGAGGGGCGCCAGGATCTGCAACCGATGCACCTTGCCGAGGGTGGGGTCGCCGAGCACCCGGATGACGACCTCTGGGACTCGATTGTCGTCGCCTGTCGTCAAGCTATGCAGGATTTCCCCGGTGATCCCGGGGAAATCGCAGGCCTTGGCGTCGGCTCGATCCGTTGCTGCCGTGTGATGCAGAAGGAGGACGGCGCGCTTGCCGCGCCGGTCATCAGTTGGATGGACCGACGGACGGCCCGTCCCTACGAGAACGAGAATCCGGATGTTCGCTACGTCACGGCGACGACCGGCTACATCAGCCGTCGTTTGTGTGGCGCGCGGGTCGACACGGTCTCCAACTATGAGGGACAATGGCCGATCGACCGCGAGGGCTGGAAGTGGAGCGATGACCCGGAAGTCCTGAGCAAGTACCAGATCCCACGCGAGATGCTGTTCGAGTTGCGGATGCCGGGCGTCATCGCCGGCGTCGTCACCGAAGAGGCCGCGCGGGCCACCGGCCTCCCGGCGGGGACGCCGGTGGCCACGACCGCCAACGACAAGGCGGTGGAGGCCCTGGGGGCCGGTCTCATGGCCGAGGACGCAGTTCTAATCTCGCTTGGCACCTACATCTGCGGCATGGCAAAGGGCCGGCAATACGTAGGCAACGCCTCCAGTTTTTGGACAAATCTCTCCTCGGTGCCGAACAAATATCTTTACGAAAGCAACGGCATCCGCAGGGGCATGTGGACGGTGAGCTGGTTTAAGGAGTTGCTCGGCGACGACCTGTTGCACAAGGCCGCCGCAGCCGGCATTTCGCCTGAGGCGTGGATGGAGCGCGAGGCGAGCGCCACGCCGCCGGGCAGCGACGGCCTGATGACGGTGCTCGACTGGCTCGCGCCCGCCGACGAACTGTTCCGCAAGGGGGGGTTCATCGGTTTCGACGGTCGCCATCACCGCGGCCACATATACCGCTCCATTCTCGAGGCGATCGCGATGACCATGGGCGGCCACACGAAAGCCATGGTGGCGGAATTGGGCCTGCGCCCCTCGCGAGTGATTGTCTCCGGCGGCGGCTCAAACAGCGACCTTTTCATGCAGATCTTCGCGGACGTCTTCGACCTTCCCGCGCAGCGCAATGTGGTAAACGCGGCGGCCGGGCTCGGAGCGGCGATTTGCGCGGCGGTGGCGACGGGCGCTTGGCCGGATTTCCCGACTGCCGTCGCCAGAATGGTGCGGGTGCGCGACAGCTTCGCGCCCAGGGCTGAGAACGTACGTCTCTACGAACGGACCTACACGGAGGTCTACCAATATCTCAGAACCCTGGAAGAGCCGATCCTCAGGAAGTCCTATGCGGTCTTCGGTTGAACGACCATCGGTTTTCGGAAAGTCGCGGCCTGCCAAGCGATCATAAGGAGTATGCTAGAGATGTCCATGTCACGGACGGAAATCGTCGAGACACTCGCGAGCCTGGTCGGGCGCGAGCAGATCATTACCGACGAACGGGTGCTCCGACTTCAGCAGCGTCGACCGCTTCCGCCGCTATGAGGAATTGAACGGCGTGTTCGTGCTGCCGCTTCCGGCGGCCGTCGTGATCGTGCGCAGCGCCGACGAAGTGGCCGCAGTGCTGCGCTTCGCCAACGCGAACGGGATCAATGTCGTCCCCCGCACCGGCAATTCGGCGACTGAGGGCGGACTGGAGACCGTGGTCGAGAACTCGATCGTGGTGGACGGTTCGATGATGAATCGGATCATCAAGATCGACCCTTACAACATGCAGGCGACGGCCCAGTGCGGCGTGCCGTTGGCAACGTTGGAGGGCGCGGCGCGAGAGTTCGGCCTGACCACGGGACATCAACCGCAGTCACAGCCGCTTGCGCAGATGGGCGGGCTGGTGGCCACGCGCAGCATCGGCCAACTCTCGACGCTTTACGGCGGCATCGAGGATCTGGTGGTGGGACTGGAGGCGGTCTTCCCGAACGGCGAGATCTGCCGGATCAAGAACGTTCCCCGGCGCGCGGCGGGCCCCGACATTCGCCATATCGCGATCGGTAGCGAGGGGATGCTCGCTTCATCACCGAGGTCACCGTCAAACTGTTCCGCTACCAGCCGCAGAACAGCGTCTACCTGGGCTACTCGCTCGACAGCATGAAGGCCGGCTTCGAGATTTTGCGCGAGGTCATGGTGGAGGGCTACCGCCCGTCGGTCGCGCGCCTCTACGATGCGGAGGACGGCGGCTGCAGTTTCTCCAGCTTCGCCGACGGCAAGTGCGTGATGATCTTCGTCGCGGAGGGCGCCGCCTCGATTGCCGCGGCGACCGCGGCGGGAATCGAGCAGATCGTCGTCGCGCGCGGCGGCTGCGAAAAGGTCGATCCCGGGATCATCCGCGCGTGGTTCGCCAACCTTCTGTGGGGGCCGGACAAAGTCGCCCAGGAGCGCGTCGAGATCATGGCGAAGCGGAACATCGGCAACACGACGGAGATCGCCGCGAACTGGAGCGCCATCAACGGCATCTACGAGCGGGCGTGCCGCCGCATCCGCGAGGAGATACCGGACGTGACGCTGGTCGGCGGGCACTCGTCACACAGCTACATCAACGGCACAAATCTCTATTTCGTCCACTACTACAACTTGGTCGATATCCGCCCCGAGGAGGAAATCATCAAGTACCACCATCCGATCAAGAAGATCATCGTCGAGGAAACGCTGAGAGGCGGCGGGACGATGTGCCACCACCACGGCGTGGGCAAGCATCGCGCGCCATGGATTCGCGATGAGTACGGCTCATCGTACTACATGCTGGAGACGCTCAAGCATGCTTTCGATCCGAACGGCGTCATGAACAAGGGCACGATCATTCCTTCGACTTGACCGCTGCGGCGCCGGCGATGGACATTCTCGTCTGCTTCACGATTGTGCCGGCCCTGGACGAAATGCCCGAGAGCGTGTGGCTCGTTCAGGAGAATGGCGGGGCGCGGGTCGACACCCGCTTCCTGCCGAGGCGAATCAATCCGTACGACGAGAGCGCCCTGGAACTCGCACTGCGTCTTGCCGGGGAGGCGGGCGGACAGCCGCCGATTCGACTTACTGCCCTCACTATTGGCGGCGCGGGCGCCGAACGGTTCCTCCGAATGCTTTATGCGCTGCGTTTCGATGCCGCGGTCCGTGTCGAAGCGCAGGAGGATCTGTGCTTCCGCCCGGCGCGAGTGACCGCGCTCCTATCCGCCTGGGTGCGGGAACACGTGCCGCGCGGCGTCGCCATTCTGGGCCGCGAGGGCGGCGAGGGCGACAACGGACAGACCCCCTACCGCCTCGCGGAGGCGCTACATTGGCCGTGCATCGGCGAGGTGGTCGCCATTGCGCGGTTCGGCCAAGACGCGTTGCGCGTCACGAGCCGCATAGCCGGCGGTCTGCTGACCCGGACGGTGACGTCTCCCTGCGTGCTGAGCGTCGGCGAAGCGGCCAATTGCCTTTTGCGCACGCCGACGCTGAAGGATCGGATGCGCTTCGGCCGGCGGGCGGTGAACGTCGTCGAAGCCGAGGCGCTTTGCCCGGCTCGCGAGACGGATGATCCGCAGCCGCAGGCGCTGGCGCCGATCCGCAACGATCGCCGCGCTGTTCTCCTCGATGGCGCCGACGCCGGCGCCGCGGCGCGGCAGCTCTACGATGGCTACCTCCGGCCATGGCGGACGATGTCATGAACTACGCGGTGGTGGTCAATGGATGTGCTGGCGCGTCGTTGGCGAGGGCGTCGGAGCTGAACGGCTTTCTGCTGAGGAACAACCTGCCGGTCGAGGACGGGCACACCATCCTGCTTTATCGCGACAAGTGCAGCAGGGACGCGCTGCTGGCGCAGGCGGCGACGGCCACGGTTTCGCTGGTGCGGCTGAGCCGCTGTGACCCCGAAACCATACTCGCCGCGCTGCAGGAACTGACCGCCCGCCGGCCGGCGGAGCTCTTTCTATTCCACGACGATCCGGCCGAACGCGAGCTGGCCGTACGCTTGGGCTGCCGGCTCGGCGCTCGCGTATTGACGGCGGTTCGCGCGTTGAAGGTCGAGCCGACGGGACTGCGGTGTCGGCGGGCGATCTATGCGGGGCATGTCGAGGCGGATTTCCTGCTGCCGCACGGGCCCTACTGCCTTTCGGTCGCTCGAGGAGGCGCGGCTGCGGCGGCGCCGGCCATCCCGGCAGGGACGCAAGTCGTCGAGGACCTCGATCGCCGCGAGCCCGTGCCTCCGGATTGGAGCGAGACCCCTGCGGCGGCCTCGGCCGCGACGCTCGAGGGGGCGGACTTCATTCTCGCAACTGGCCGTGGCGCGGGGAGCGCGGAGCGGACAGCGCGAATTGCAGCGCTCGCCAAGACGATCGGGGCGGCTTTCGGCGCGAGCCGCCCTGTGGTGATGAACGCCTGGGCGCCGCTTGATCGACTGATCGGCGTCTCGGGCGCCATTGCGGAACCGAAAGTGTGCATCGTCGTGGGCGCTTCCGGCTCGGCCGCCTTTATGGCCGGCATCGCGAAAAGCCGCAGGATCATAGCGGTGAACGTGGACGCTGCGGCGCCCATCATGCGTTGCTGCGACGTCGGCATCGTCGGCGATGGCGTCGCCGTGCTGGAAGCGCTGGCGCGCCGGATGGCTGGGGAGGGCGACCCCGATGACTGAGACGGCGCGTCCGCTCATTCTGGTCACCAACGACGACGGCGTGCGCTCTCCCGGCCTGGCGGCCGCGGCAGCGGCGGTGCGTCCCCTCGGCGATCTTTTGGTTGTCGCCCCCCGCCGCCAGCAGACCACGATGGGGCGCGCCTTTCCGGCCGGGCGCGGCGTCGGGCGCATCGAGGCGACGACGATCGCGCTCGAGGGGATTCTGTTCCCGCTTACTCCGTCGCCGGATCGCCGGCGCAGGCTGTGGCCCACGGCCTGCTGGAGCTGGCCACCCGGCGACCGACGCTCTGCATCAGCGGCATCAATTACGGCGAGAATCTCGGCCTGTCGCTGACCTGCAGCGGCACGCTCGGCGCGGCGTTCGAGGCCTACAGCCATGGCGTGCCGGCGATCGCCGTTTCGCTCCAGACGCCGCTGCGGATGATGCATACGAACGCCTTTCCGGCGCTGGACTGGTCGCTCGCCGTGCGAACGACACGGCGCCTGGCCGAACTGGCGCTGCGGCGCGGGTTGCCGCCGCAGACCGCGGTGCTCAACGTCAACGTGCCCGCCGGCGCGAAGGCGGATTGTCGTCTGCGGCTCACGCGTCAGAGTCGAAGGAGCGCCTCGGTGTTCGCGGTCCCGGGCCGGCGCCCCTCTGAGTCTCCCTTTCGGCTTGCCGTCGTCGCCAGCCCCGCGCTCGACCAGGCCGAACCGGAGAGCGACATCCGCGCTCTGATTCTCGAGCACGTGATTTCCGTCACGCCGCTGGGTTGGGACATGTCGGCCAACGCCGCATGGCGCGAGGCGTGGTTGATGACGGATGGGGAGGACGCGCCAACCGATGGATCGGATCGACTGAGACGCGAATAGCGTCTTCGTTGCCCGCTGCGCGCCTCGACGCACCGCCTCGCCTAGAGAAGACGTAACATAAAGAACAGCTTGAGGAACATTGGCGCTGACATTCGGTTCGTCGCTTCGCTCCCGACGCCGTCGCTGGATGCGGAAACAGAAGCGACGTCATTCGGGTCAGCTCCAAGGAGTTCACCGAGCAGCTTCTGCTCGGAGACGTCACGGTCGCGGCGCTGGAGCATGCCGGCCGCCAGGCCGGCGACAAAACCGGAATCGCCGGCTCGAACAGCCTACACCTGCGGCGGCTTTGCGGCCCGGCGCGAACGCCGAGGCGGCGCGCTTGAAAGCGCCTCGCCGGCATCGGGTCCGCTTTCGGGCGCCGCCTCATTGGCCGGGATCGGCCGCAATGGGCGCGATCCGGCCGTTCGGCGGCTCGGAGCCAAACTTCGGCAAACCGCCCGAGCGGTCCAATGTTGTGAGTCCTTGGGGTTGGATTCTGTCCAGACCAACGCCATGCAAGCCCCAAGGGCCCGTCCGCCGGATGGGCAAGTTCTTGACCCATCGGCCGATCGATCGCCGGCTCCGGCGGCGCTATCGCCCCCGCTCGATCGCCTTTTGCATCGCTGAGCGCGCGCAGCTCAGCGCGACCGCGGCCGTCGGCGCGTCAAGGACCGCTTGGGCGACCGCCTTGGCCTCTTCGAGCGTGGCGTTGCGGATGATGCGCTTGATGCGCGGCAGGATCGGCGCGGCCATCGAGAACTCGTCGAGGCCAAGGCCAAGGAGCGGCAGCGCCGCCTCCTCCGTGCCGGCCAATTCGCCGCATAGGGCGACCGGAATGGAGCCGCGATGGCCGGCTTCGATCACGTTGGCGATCAGGCGCCAGACGCCGGGGTGGAAGGGTTGATAGATCGGCGAAATCCGCTCATTGCCGCGATCGGCCGCCAACGCGTATTGCGTCAGATCGTTCGATCCGATGGAGAAGAAATCGAGTCTCTGCGCCAGCTTGTCGGCGACCATCGCGGCCCCCGGCGTCTCGATCATCGCGCCGACGCGCACTTTGCCGAAGGCGACGCCCTGCGCCGTCAGCCGCGCGCGCGCCTCGTCGAGCAATCCGTGGAGCGTCTCGATTTCCTCCACCGAGGCGATCATCGGCCACATGAGCCAGACCTCGCCGTCGGCGCCCGCGCGCAGGATCGCCCCGAGCTGCGCCTCGATGTGACCCGTCATCTCCGGGTCGCGATTGGGCGAGGTCGCGTCCTTGCCATAGAGGAAGAGCCGCGCCCCGCGCCATCCGAGAAAGGGATTGTCTTCCTCGGCGAAGCCGAGGCCGGCAATCGGCTTGTCGCCGCCGACGTCGAGGGTGCGGATGACGACCGGATGTCCTTTCATCGCGCGCGCGACCGCCGAATAGGCGCGATATTGCTCGTCTTCGCCAGGCAGTCCGGTCGAGCCCATGAACAGGAATTCGGTTCGAAACAAGCCGACGCCGTCCGGCTTCCAACGCAGCGCCGCCTCGGCGTCCGCCGGCGAGCCAATATTGGCGGCCAGCATGACGCGATGGCCGTCGCGCGTCTCGGCCGGCAAATCGATGAGTTCGCCCATGGCTTCGCGTTCGGCGCGATAGGCGGCGCGCCGCCTTTCGAACTCCGCCAGCGTATCCGCGTCGGGATCGAAGACGACCGCGCCGGCGCCGCCGTCGAGCGCCACGCGGCTCGAGCGGCGGGCCGCCTCCAGCACATTGGCGCAGCGGATCACCGCCGGCAATTCCAGCGTGCGCGCCAAGATCGCGACGTGGCTCGTGCGCCCGCCGCCCGCCACGACAAAGCCGGCGACGCGCGCCGGATCGAGCCGCGCCGTTTCCGATGGCGTCAGGTCGTGCGCCACGATCACCGCGCCCTCGGGCGCGTCCTTGAGTTCAGGGTCTTCGACGCCGGCGATGGCGCACATCAGCCGGCGTTCGATGTCGGCCATATCCTCGCCGCGCAGCCGCATAATTTCGTCGTCGAGCGCCAGGAATTCCGCGCGCCGCGCTTCGAAACAATCGCGCGCCGCGGCGAGCGCGGTCTGGCCGAGGGCCTCGATCCGCTCGCCGATCTCGGCGCTGATCTCCTTGTCGAGCAGCGCGTCGAGATGGCCCTCGAAGACGCCGGCGAGGTCGTCGCCGCGCTCGGCGCGAACCTGATCGATGAGTTCCACAAGCCCGGCGGCGGCGCGCGCAATTCCGCTCTTGAACGCCGCCAACTCGGCCGGCCGCGCGTCCGAGTTCGACGACTTCGGCGCCGACGGTCAGCGCCAGCGGGACGTGGAGATAGATCGGGCCGATCGCAACGCCCGGCGAAGCGGCGACCCCGGCGGTTCGAAACATCGCCCTCACTCCTTCAGCATCGCGGCGGCCGCAGCCGGCCGGTTGACGGCGTCGATCTCGTCCCCAGCCCTGCCCCTCGCCCATGAGGATGACGAACTCGAAGGCGTAGGCCTTGCCTCTCTCGAGCAGGCGTCGCCGGGCCGCGCCGGCGGACCGATCGGGCGATCGGCAAGCCCGCCCCGCATATACATGTTTCCCGCCGCGATTCCATCGCGCCATTTCTGTCCGCAATCGGCCCGCGGCGCGACCTTGGGCGGAAAAGCCGCGGTCGAGCGAGGGATGGGCGGCCGCCTGCGGCGCAATGACGCTTCAATCCGTCCATGGCGCGCCCGAAGGCGATCGGCGGCATCGCTCAAACGCCGACCTCATCGCCCCCCTCGCCCCACCGGGTGTGGAAACTTCCCGGCTTGTCGAGGCGGCGGTAGGTGTGCGCGCCGAAGTAATCGCGCAACCCCTGAAGGAGATTGGCTGGCCCGCGGGCGCGCCGCAAGCCGTCGAAATAGGCGAGCGCGGAGGCGAAAGCGGGGGCCGGCACGCCGTGTGCGACGCTGAGGGCGACAACGCGCCGCCACGCCGGCTCCGCCTTGACGACCGCGTCGCGAAAGTCACTCTGCAGCACGAGGTTTTCGATGCTTTCCCCGCTGTCGTAGGCCTCGCGAATGCGCTTGAGGAAGCGGGCGCGAATGATGCAGCCGCCCCGCCACAGCGAAGCGATCTCGCCGAATTTCAAATTCCAGCCGTACTGCGCCGACGCGGCGCTGAGCTGTTCGAACCCCTGCGCGTAGGCGATGATCTTCGAGGCGTAGAGCGCGTCGCGGACGGCGTCGACCTCCGCTTTGACCAGGGTGCGCGCATTCACGGAGGGGCCGGGCAGCAGCTTTTCCGCCGCGACCCGTTGGGCGCGTCGGCTCGAGAGCGCGCGCGCATAAACCGCCTCGGTGATCGAGGTCAGGGGCACGCCGAGATCGAGCGCCGACTGCGCCGTCCAGCGCCCCGTTCCCTTCTGCTCGGCCTCATCGACGATGGCGTCGACAAGCGCGCCGCCGGTCGAATCTCGCTTGCGCAGGACGGCGGCGGTGATCTCGATGAGATAGGAATTGAGATCGCCGTCGTTCCATTCCTCGAAGATGGCGGCGATGGCGGCGGCGTCGAGGCGGTAAACCGAGGCGAAGAGGTCGTAGGCCTCGGCGATGAGCTGCATGTCGGCGTATTCAATGCCGTTATGCACCATCTTGACGTAATGGCCGGCGCCTTCCGGTCCGATGAAGGCGCAGCACGGCTCGCCGTCGACGTGGGCCGCCATTTTCGTGAAAATCGGCGCGAGGCGGGCATAGGCGGCTTCGTCGCCGCCCGGCATCATGCTCGGCCCCAGCAACGCCCCCTCCTCGCCGCCGGAGACGCCCATGCCGACAAAGCCGATGTTTTTTTCCTTCAAGCCGAGGGCGCGCCGGTTGGTGTCGGTGAACAGCGAATTGCCGCCGTCGATCACGATGTCGCCGGCCTCCAGATGGGGCAGCAACTCCTCGATCACCTCGTCCACCGGCTTGCCGGCCTTGACCATGACGAGGACCGCACGGGGCTTGGCGAGAGCGGCGGCGAATTCGGCGAGGCTTTTTGCCGCGACGAAGCGCCCCTCCGAACCATGGCGGGATATGAGGGCGTCGGTGCGCGCGCCATGACGATTGAAAAGCGCGACGCCGAAGCCCTTGCGCGCGGCGTTGCGCGCCAGGTTGCCGCCCATCACGGAAAGTCCGAAAACGCCAAGATCGGCAAGCTGGGTCATGACAGTCCCCTTGTCCTCAAATCGCAGGGCGCGAGCCTCGCCGCGGCCTTCCCTCGAACCGGGTTGGCCGAGGCGCCGCGCTTCGTTTCAGCGCGGCCACCCGGCGCCCCGCGCGTTCACATAGACGGCGTAGAGCGACGTCGTGGCGCAAATATAGAGCCGGTTGCGCTTCGGGCCGCCGAAGCAGACGTTGGCGACGACTTCGGGAACCTTGATCTTGCCGATCAGCGCGCCGTCCGGCGCGTAGACGTGGACGCCATCGCCCGCCGAGGTCCAGAGATTGCCGTTGGCGTCGAGGCGAAAGCCGTCGAACAGCCCCACCGTGCAGGCAGCGAACACGCGCGCCGGTCCCAGCGCGCGGCCGTCGGGGGAAAGCTCGGCGACGCGAATATGACGCGGCCCGTTCTCGACGTGGGTCGCCCCGGTGTCGGCGATGTAGATGAGCCTTTCGTCGGGCGAAAAGGCGAGGCCGTTCGGCTTGACGAAGTCGGCGGCGACGACGGCGAGCTCGCCGCTATCGGGATCGAGGCGGTAGACGTTGCTCGCGCCGATCTCCGAGACCGCCGCGTCGCCCTCATAGTCGGAATCGATGCCGTAAGTGGGGTCGCTGAACCAGATCGATCCGTCCGACTTGACGATGAGGTCGTTGGGCGAATTGAGCCGCTTGCCTTGAAACCGGTCGGCCAGCACTCGGCGCGATCCGTCGTGCTCGAGCCTGGAGATGCAGCGTCCGCGGTGCTCGCAAGCGACCAACCGTCCCTCGCGATCGACGAAATGGCCGTTGTGATTCATTGCCGGCGAGAGAAAGACGGACACCGAGCCGTCGGTCTCGTCAAAGCGCATCACCCGATCGTTGGGGATGTCCGACCAGAGGAGAAATTTTCCCGCCGGCAGATAGGCGGGCCCTTCGGCCCAGCGGCAGCCGGTGTACAGCGTGTCGAGATGGACGTTCTCGAAGACGAGCCGTTTGAAGCGCTCGTCGGCGATTTCGAATTCGGGATTGAGCACGCTGATGTCTCCGGCGAAGCTTAAGCGGCGGTGGCGTCATCGTCGCCTTTGCCGCCGACATGAAAGACCCGGCCTTCGGACATGGCAAGCCGTCCCCCGGTCATTTTGCCGCTCTCGACCCGCGTTTCGAAGCCAGCGGCACAATTCGGGCAAGGCCGTGGCGAGGCATGGGGTCGCCGCGAACGTGACGCCGCCGCCGTCCCCGGCCAGCGGCTCGGACGACGGCGAGGCGAGCCTCAGATCGAGGCCGTGAGGCCGCCGTCGACGTAGAGGATATGTCCGTTGACGAAGCTGGAGGCGTCGGAGGCGAGGAAAATGGCGGCGCCGACGAGTTCATCGACGTCGCCCCAGCGGCCGAGCGGCGTGCGCTGCGCGAGCCACGAAGAGAACTTCGCGTCCTCGACCAGCGCCCGGTTGAGTTCCGTGCGGAAATAACCCGGTCCCAGGCCGTTGACGCGAAGGCCATATTTGCCCCAATCGATCGCCATGCCCTTGGTGAGCATCTTCACCGCGCCTTTCGAGGCGGCGTAAGGGGCAATGCCGGGCCGTCCCAATTCGCTCTGCACCGAGCAAATGTTGACGATTTGCCCGCGCCTGCGCGGTATCATCGCCCGCGCCACCGCCTGAGCGACGAAGAAGACGCTATCGAGATTGGCGCGCATTAGCTCTCGCCAAGTCTCTTCGGCGTAATCCTCCAGGGCGCCGCGGCGTTGAATGCCGGCGTTGTTGAACAGAATGTCGATCGGGCCGATTTCGTCTTCGATCCGTGCGACGCCGGCGCGCACCGCGGCGCTGGAAGTCACGTCGAACGGGACGCCATAGGCTCGGCCGCCGGCGGCGGCGATTGCGGCGACAACCGCCGCGATCTTGTCCGGCGAGCGGCCATTGACGACGACTTTGGCCCCGGCGGCGGCAAGGCCGCCGGCGATGGCGGCGCCGATCCCCGCCGAAGACCCCGTAACCAGCGCGACCCGATCCTCGAGGCGGAAAAGGCGTTCGATCAGGCTCATTGGCGCCTTGTCTCCCATCCGGCGCGTCGAGCTTGGAAAGACAGCGACGCGAAACGTTGTCGATAACATCACATGTTATCAGGCCGCCCGCCGTTGCGGGGGGGCGAATGCGCGAACAGCGTCGGCGCCGTTGGCGAACTCGCCTCGAGCGGCGAGGCGACGCGAAATTCCGGTCGCGGCTTCGTCCCAAGAGGCAGCCGAATCTTCCGGCGACGTCCGAACAAAGAAAAAGGCCCCGGGCTTTCGCCCAAGACCTTGTTTTGAATTCGTTGAATTTGGTTGCGGGGGCAGGATTTGAACCTGCGGCCTTCAGGTTATGAGACGGACGGCCTATTTAGTAACATGCAGAAATAACTGACAAAATAAATATTTTCCGAATGAGTGTGTCGATAAATGTGTCAGGAATCTCCCTTTATTGTCGCGGAATTCGCGAAGAGTGTGTCAGCCGTGAGATTCGGGATTATTGCCTGAAAGCCAACCTGCACAATATTCATGGGCTCTGGCGCGGTGGGACTTTTCGCCGTGACGAGCGCACAGCGCGGCCCATGTCCTCGGTGTCCGCTACTATGTCTCCGGAAACAGGCGCGGAAACAGAGCGTCGAGCGTGTCGGCCGGAAAGCGAAGCGAGAGCGATCCCTTGGGCGTTTCCGACGCAAGCAAGCCCGTTGCGATCGCATCGTTGAGCACGCGCCGCGCCGTCCGCTCCGGCAAGCCGGTGATGCGCGGGGCCTCTCCTCTTTCGAATTCGCCGCGAATGAGCGCCTCCTCCAAGAGACGCGCCGTCTCGGGCTTGAGCACATGGCTGCGGTCTACATAGGTGCGTAGGCGCCGGGCCAAGGTGTCGAGTTCGAACAGGTCGGACATGAACGTGACCTGATCCAGACATACCCGGAGAAACCACAGGACGAATTCACCTAAGGCGCGCTGCGAGAGATTCCCGCGACCGTCAAGATCGCTCTGCCGAGGCATGTCCGCATGATCCATCATGCTCTTGTACTCGCCCCGGCTCTTCAAGCCGCGCGCCAGCCCGCGCGAAACCGACCAGAGGCCGTGCGCGCCGATGCCGGCAGATAGGCCCATCGCGTGGCTCATGAGGCGGCTCACGCGGCCGTTTCCATCGGGAAACGGATGGATGAAATTCAGCCGGTGATGGGCCGCGGCGATGGCCATGATGCGGCCGGCCTTGCCGAGATTCGCAAAGCGATAACGGCTCTCGAAGTGGCGCATGAAAGCATCCACCCGTTCGCTCGACGGCGGCAGGTGACGGCCAACGGCAACATCGTGTTCCGGAAGCGAGCGCCATTCGCCCGGCACCATGACGAAGTCGCGGCCGGCTCCCGTGATCCGGAGCATCTCCTGCGGCGCGTCGCGATAAAACTCGCGATGCAGCCAGCGGATAAAGTCAGCCGATGCTGGTTCGGGCAGCCGGTTCTCGGCAGCCATGCGATCGACTTCCGCCTGAACGCGCACATGCTCGGCGGCCTCGATCTGCAAATTCCGTCGGCGTTCATCGTCGTCGAAATTTCCGGCCAGTGCACGCTCGATGTCCTTGGGCCGCGTGTTGTGACCCTCGATGAGGTTGCTGTAGTAGGTGTTCATGATGCGCACGACGTCGGCGAGATTGGCGGCGGTGCGAGGATGCAACGCCTTGCCTAACGTCGCTGACGTCGCCGAAAGGTCGGCGACCACATCGGACAGGGCCTCCGTGGGTTCTTCCACGCGCGCGGGTTCGATCCGCGTCGGAACTTCGATGAGTTCGTTTTTGGCCGATTTCTTCTGAACCATAGCGCTTTGAGTATACACATGAATTTATAAATTTAATAGGTGATTTGGCCGATCGGTTGGCCGATCCTAGAGATCGACCGGATTGGCCGATATCAGTGCAATGTAAGATACTGATATTAGTGGTATTTTTTAATATTTTAGGAAATTATGGCCGATCTGTTGGCCGATGCTATCGCGATAGCCCAGTTCAACGGCATTGGATGGGCATCGAAACGCCTCAAAGTCAACTTTGTTTGCTTGAGCTAACACTAAGTTACTTAATGTTACCTTGGACTAACATATATGACCATTTTTGCCGATATCCAACTCGTGATTCCTATCGCTCGGGCGTTAATCTCATAAGAATACTCTTATTATTAACAGCTTTGTGAATAAGAATATTGTTATCGCTATGGGCGTTTTCTAACCGTCGCGTACTTCAGGTGCGCAATAGTTGAAAATTCACAAGCGCGGATTTTTTCGACATCATCGGCTATCTGCAAAAGCAGGCTGGCCTCGAATTTCATGTCATGCCGGAGTTTCGTGGAGGACCCGGTCAGGGGGGAGAAATTTTCGTATTTCTTGTGTGTCCGCGCTGTGTCAGGCAGAATGTTCGTAGGCTGATTTGCACCTTTTTGAAATTGTTGGGTAACACTGTTTGTGACCATAGGCTAT
>CAVWKL010000191.1:0-30192 GCA_963755075.1 uncultured Alphaproteobacteria bacterium | reverse complement strand
GCGGACGCGGCCCTCGGCGGCGAAGGCGATCAGCGCGTCGGCCTCTTCGCTGATCGGCGCCATTTCGGCCTGCAGCGCCAAGGCGATCGCCTTCGCCGCGGCGCCGCGATGCTCGATCACCTCGGCGCTCCACGAGGCCGCGATGTCGCGGACCTCGCCGACGCTGACGATGCGGCCTTGGATCAGCGCGCAGGCCGCTGGGGTTTCCTCGGCGGCGCGCGCCGAGCCGGCGCCGAGAGCGAGGGCGCAGCCGCCAAAAGCGAACGCGGCGGCGAAGGCGAGGCGCGCGGGGGCCGAGCGCCGGGGACGGAGTTCTTGCATGGTCGCTCCTGTTCACGGCCCCCTCATGCGACATGCAAGAGGAGGGCCAAGCGAACGCCCCCATGCAAGGACCGGACCAAATGTCGCGCGCGACACAGCGACGCAGCCGCGGGCGGCGCCGGTTTTCGGTTGCGAGGCTATGGCGATGGCGACGGCGCGGGCGCCGTCCCCTCCGGCGCCGTCGCTCCGTCGCAACCTCGCAAGACATGCAATCAGCTCGCTTGTCCGCGATCAGAACGGCGGGTTGAGAAAATAATCTCAAACGGCGGCGCAAGAGAGATAAGGATAGGCGTGTCGTCGCAAAGCATTGTAAAGCCGAAGATCTTAGAATTCATTACGAGTTGCGCGTCGTCCGCCGGCGCCAAATCGCCGACGCATGCAAACTTGTGCGATTAACGCCAAATTATTATTGTTTCCGTACCCATCGCCCGCAGGGCAAGCCAATCGGGGGACGTCTGACGATTTTCCCAAGGGCCGCGAAAATCGCGCCGCATATCTCGGTTGGCAGGTCCGGCGATCGAGGGAATGAGAGCATGTTCGCGGCGTTGAAAATCAAACACAAGTTGATCTTGCTGCTCACGCTTGTGAGTTTTGCGCAAATCAGCAGCGCTCTCGTCACCTATGTGTTCGTCCGCCAACAGGCCGAAGCCGAAGCGCTCGCCGCCGCGACGAAGAGCGGACAGATGCTCGTCGAGCACGCCAACAGGCTCGTCTACGCCGTGGTGATGGATTCGCGCGGCGTCTATATGTCTTCAACCGGGGACGAGGCCAAACCGTACGGCGCCGCCGTATTGAGCTCCCTTGAGGAGCTCAATGCCGCCATGGGGCGTCTGTCGACGGACGGGCTCGGGAGCGAAGCCGGCTCGATCGCATCCACGAGAAAGCAAGTCGAGGCCTTCGTCGGCTTTCGCACCGAACTCGTGCGGCTTGCCCACGAAGGCCCCATGCCGGCCGCCCGCGCTTTTGGCGACAATGACGCCAACCGGGAAAATCGACAGGCCCTCAACAAGGAATTGGAAGGGCTGACCGCTCGCTACGCAAAGTATGCGGAGGTCAACGGCGCGCTGGCCGAGCTCTGGCGGGATCGCGTGAGCGACGTGGCGAAGATTTCCGCCGCGGCGCCAATTCTCGCTCTGGCCGTCGGTCTCCTCCTCATCCTGCGCGGCTTTTCGCGCCCCTTGGACCGCGTCAAATCCAGCATCGTCGCGTTGGCGGAAGGCCGCATGAATTTGGAAGTCTACGGCGTGGGCCGCAAGGATGAAATCGGCGAAATCGCCCGGGCCGTTCACGTCTTTCAGGACGCCGCGGTCGCAAACGCGCGCCTCGAGCGCGAGGCGGCCGAACAGCGCGCGAGCATGGAGGAAATGCGGGCCCGGACGGAAAGCGAACATCGTCAAGACGCGGCTATTCAGACGGTCGTCGTCAACGCGCTCGCCGCCAGTCTGGCGAAAGTGGCCAACCGCGATCTCACCGTCCGCATCGCCGACGATTTTGCCGGCGGATTTCAACAAATCAAGACCGACTTCAACGTGGCGATCGCTCGGCTTGAAGAGGCGATGGCGAGGGTGGTCGACCGCACGGACGCAATTCTGTCCAGCAGTCGAGAAATCTCGACGGCCTCGGCCGATCTGTCGCGCCGCAACGAACAGCAGGCGTCAACTCTGGCGGAGACCGCGACCGCGCTCGGAGAGATAACGGCGACAGTCGGCAAGACCGCCAAAGGCACAAAGCAGACGCGGGAAGTCGTCGCCCAATCTCGTCGCGAGGCGGAAACAAGCGGCGAGGTCGCGCGCCAGGCCGTCGACGCCATCGTCAAAATCGAGAAGTCCTCCAAGGAGATCGGCCAGACCGTCGGCGTCATCGACGAAATCGCCTTCCAGACCAATTTGCTGGCGCTCAACGCCGGCGTCGAGGCGGCTCGAGCCGGGGACGCCGGACGCGGTTTCGCCGTGGTGGCCTCCGAGGTGCGGGCGCTGGCGCAGCGGTCGGCGGATGCCGCCAGACAGATCAAGAGCCTCATCGCGACATCCAACGAGGAGGTCGGCAACGGCGTCAAACTGGTCGAGGAAACCGGCAGATCGCTCGATAGGATCGTCGCCGGGGTGTCGGAAATCGGCGCCCTGGTCGGAGACATCGCCGTCAGCGCGCAGGAACAGGCGACGGGACTTCAACAAGTCAACACCGCGGTCAACGAGATGGACCAGGTGACGCAGCAGAACGCGGCCATGGCCGAACAGGCGACCGCCTCGAGCCAATCGCTGCTGCGGGAGACCGAGCAGCTGTTGGAACTGGTCGGCCAGTTCCGCGTCCGCCACGCCGGCGAGAACAGCGCTTCCCGGCGCGCGCGGGCCGCATAGGTCTCGTGGGCGCTGGGCGAGCCGCGCCGATCGGCGCAGGCTGGCCTCCAGGGCGCCGAAAAGGCCGGCGCTGAACCGCCGGGGGCGCGAACGTCCCCATGCAAACCCTTGCATAAGACGCCGACCCCTTCTTCCCCTCCCTTGCCGGCGGAAGCGCGAGTGAATACGATCGGGCATGCCCGCGGACGAAATCATCATCGAGACGCTACGCATCGGCTCCAGTTTGCGCATCGTCGCCGTCGACGTCGCCACGGGAACCGAAGTCACCTTCCAGGCCCCCACCACAGCCAGCCGCATGGCGATCCAACATGTCGCGGCCAATAAGCTGCGTTACGTCTTGAGAAAAGCGGCGGCGTCTGCGGCGACGTCGAAGGAATAGGGGTCCGCGTCACCTGAAATGAATTGGACGCCGGTGAAGAATTCCGAATTTACGCTGATGGTGCGGGCGCCGTCCACATCATAAGCGTAACCGGTCCTCACGCCTTCCTCGCGCGGCGATCCGCAGCGGGTCATCCGGCGCGCAAAGGTGCGGCAATAGTAATCCGGTCAGCGAGCCGAACCTCTCGGCGCGCTAGCCAATTGATCCAGACGGGCCTTGATCTGAGACGGCGGCAAAACCAGATTGCCTTGTCCATCGACAATCCAGACAAAAGCAGCTCCGCTGTTCAGCTCCAACTCAGCCTCCTTGAGCGCTTCGTCTATTGTTGCGCGGGAAGCTTTCATCATCGCGACGCCCGCGGTTTCCGCCGCATGCACAAAATAGGTTGTCGACATGTCGGCTCTCCATCGTTGAGTTGCGGGCAAGGACCGCCGCGGCCGCGAGAGAGTCGCATTGCGGCGGACTCTCGGCGAGAATCGGAAACTACCCACGGGGCGTCAGCGCGTCGTCGGGAAACGACGGACCAGCCCCGGCGCAGGAGCGGAGAGACGCGGCTGGGAAGGGAGGCCGCTCCGCGCAAAGCGCCGATAGGCGCCGGGGGAGTTTTGGGCGACGCCCGACGCTTAGGCGGGGCGCGGCGTCCACTGGGACAATTTGTCGGGGAAACCCACCGTCGATGGGTCGAGCCCGTTCGAGGGCCAGGCCGTACGGCCCCCGATGAGGACTTTGAGCGCTTCCTCCGGGGAGACATAGGAGCCGAGCAATTCGCCGTCGAACCGCACGTGGTAACGTGCGCCTCTCTGGGCGATTTCGAAGGCGCCCCACTTCGTGTTGAACGTCCAGTCGTTCGCCAGCGCGTTCATTGGGCTAACCTGTCAATCGGCGATTCGATGGCGCTGAATTTGGCGCCGGCGCCTGCTCGTCATGGTCGGCGTTCAAATCCTCGACGGCGACCGAGCCGGGGGCGCGCGCATTCCAGGCGTCTCGGCGGGCGCTCCTAAAGGCGACCCATGAGCGCCAGGACGACGACGACGATCAGGATGAGGCCAACGACGCCGACGCCGCCGTGGCCATACCCATAGCCATAGCCCCAGTAGGGGAGGATGCTGCCGCCCCCCAGGCCGCCGAACAGGAACATCAGCACGATGACGACAAGGATGATTCCCAAAAGCGACACAAGCGGCTCCTGCGGCTGGAGAAATGCGAACATGCCGACGCCATCGCGTCAGCGCCCATCGGAACGCCGCCGATCCGGCGGGCGCGGCGCTCCCTCGAAAGGCGACAAGAAAAGGGGGCGGCCGCAATGAGGGGGGGAACTCCGCGACCGCCCATACGCGAGCGCCGGTCAAAGTGGGGGGCAAGAAGACCGACGCTCGATGCAGTAAGGAATGCCGCAAGCGGGGCGCGCGCGAAAGGCTCGGAATCTACCTATCCGGAGATCAACATTCGCAACGCTCATGTTCCGTTACGGGCAAGGGTGTCGAAACCCGTCGTAGCCGAGGTAGGTCCCGCTTGAGGGATCGTATGATCTGTATGTCTGCGCGCACCAAGCTGCGGAACCGCCTTCATCGTCCGTCGCGGGGGCGTCGCTATTCACATAACTGGGGTCCGAGTAGACGGGTTGATTGCTTCCGTCGTCAGGGTCCGGATAGGCGGGATAAGGCGCGGCGGGGTAGTAGCCTGGGTTCGGCGCCGCGATGGCTGCGCCGATCACGACGCCCGTCGCCACGGCCGCGACGCCGACGCCAACGCCGTAGCGCCTCGCATAGCCGGGGTGTTGACCTTGAATTCGAGCCGGGCCGTGACCGGCAAGAACGTGGCCAATACAGGGGCCGCCGGCCCCGCAAGGCTTCTGTGCGAGCGTCGGCGTGGATTGAAATGCGAAGGCGCTGACGATAGCGACGCCGCCTAGCAAAAAGCGCTTCATTTTGGACCTCCAAATCTTGAGTTCGCAGATAGCGCGCGAAGCTCCGTCGGCACAGGGTCGGAAAATACGCATTTGGCGTTGGCGGGAAGGATTCTTAGGCGCGCTCCCAGTTCCCGACCGTCAACGCTCACGCAGCGTTATTCCCGGCAATTGTGGCGACACGCGGCCACGCCCAGCCGGCGCGACCGCCGGGTCGCGTTGGCGTAGGGGGAGAGACGGGCGGGGGCCCTCGCTTAAGGTCTAGGCGTCGTCGAGCAGCCCGACGAAAACGAGCCCCGACCCGACAGCCAAGAAACTGCAGAGATCGCTGACAACGCTGCTGACCGGGATGACAAGGTTCAAGCCGATGGCGAGCATGGTCGCGCATAGCAAGCCGGTTCCCACAATCCGCGTGGTCATCGCTCGTCCTCCGCCGCTTTCCGGTTGACGTCCGATCAACCGCCTCCGCGCCGCCGAAACGCGGCCCGCTCACCGTCTTCGTCGGCGCCGCGGGCGGTCGTTTGCCTCATGCCGCCTTGGACGCGCCGCGATATCTTCCACTCCGATCGGCGCTGCGCGTTGGCCCTTGCGCGCCGGCTCGATGGCGAAACGGCCGCCGAATCGTCGCGGCGACCCTCCCGGCCCAGGCCCACGTCTAGCCTCGATTTGCGACGAGACGGGCGCCGCTATGATGTCGGATTAACGACAGACCCGTTCGCCTCGATCGTTGGTCCAACAATGACGGTGATCGCGATGATCGCCGTGACGATCGCCGCCGATGCAGGCGCCGAGAGGACCAAGGTGAGCGCCCACGACGCAGTCGACCGTCTGGATGTCCGACGTCGAATAGGAAGAGGCGGGCGTCTGCGTCACGGCGGCCTGGGCGATGGCGACCGTGGCGAGCATCGCGCCGGCGGCGAGCGCAAGCCTCGAGCCGCCACTCAAGCGAAGTAAGAACATTGCTTTTTTCCTTTGGGTTTCCACCGCGAGGGGCGCGGGAGGACCGGGTCGAAATGCAGTCGCCTCAGTTACGACGGTGCACGGCGCCGAGACGCGCACAATACGGGTTCCAAATCCAAGCGACAGGCTCGGATTCTACCTAGCGCGCCCAGACGATCGACATGCAGCCAACGTCGATAAGCGCGACCGCGACCGCGTATGCTCTGAAAAGCAAGTTCCGGCGATCGGGCCGGCGCCGTTTTGACTGCCGAGGAGGCGGAACCGCCTCGAACATTGCTTTGACGATTGCGCGGTTGAGCGCCATCGCCGAGGCGGCGCGCGACGTTCGCCGGCTCGCTGCGCAAATCGGCGCAGGCGGACCGTTCGGCGCTTCAAGGAGGCTCTGGGCGCGTTGAACCGCCAGGGGCCATTGCGTCCGATAGGTGGATTCCGAGCCTATCGCCTTGGCGGAGAGCCGCTAGTCTGCGCCGCGTATCACGGCCGGAAGAGGCAGAGGGATGCTGACGTACAACCTGATCGGCAGCGGTCTCGTCGCGCTTGGCGCGTTGTCCATGGCGACAATGCGAGCCCGCGCCAATTGGGGAATGAGCGCGCCCGCTCCGACGATCGGCGCTCAGGAGGCGGCTTCAGAACCCGCCCCCAGTCGAGACAGCGATGGCGGGGATCATCAACGCCGCGGCCCGTCTGTCGTCGAGTTGGGAGGAAGCACGGGTTCGCGTCTCATCATCGTCTCCAACCGAGTGGCCGTCCCCGAGTCGGGCGGCAAGCAGATGGCGGGGGGGCTCGTGGTCGCGGTGAAGGCGGCGCTGAGAAACCGCACGGGCGTGTGGTTCGGCTGGAGCGGCAAGATCGACGAGACCGAGACGGCGGAGCCGCGCACCATTGCGCGCAATCGCATTACCTATGCCGTCATCGATCTGTCGAAAAATGATTTCGAGGAATATTACAATGGGCTGGCCAACCGGGTCCTGTGGCCGATCCTGCATTACCGCGTCGATTTGCAGGATTATTCGCGCGCCGACCATTCCGGCTATATGCGCGTCAATCGCCTGTTCGCCGACCGGCTCGCCGCCTTCCTCAGAGACGACGACGTCGTTTGGGTGCACGACTACCACCTGATGCCGTTGGCGCGGGAACTGCGCGCGCGCGGGCGCCTCAATCCGATCGGCTTCTTTCTCCACATCCCCTGCGCTCCGTTGGACATTCTGCGCACGTTGCCCCACCACGAAGAGATTCTCGGCGCCCTGGCCGACTACGACCTCGTCGGCTTTCAGACCGAGAACGATCGCGACAATTTCGCCGCCTACCTCTTGACCATGCCGGGCGCCAAGGAGGGACGCGGCTTGACTTTCGAAGTGGGGGGCGCCGCACCCGCATCGGCGCTTTCCCGGTCAGCATCGAGACCGCCGCTTACGCGCGGCTCGCCCGCAAGGCGGCGCGCTCGCCGCTCGCCAAGGAGATCCGGGAGAGCCTCAACGGGCTGCGTCTCGTGCTCGGCGTCGACCGGCTCGACTATTCCAAGGGCATCATCCAGCGCATCAACGCCTTCGACCGATTTCTCGAAACCAATCCGGAGTGGCGATCGCGCGTCACCTTGTTGCAGATCACCCCGAGGAGCCGGTCCGACATCATCGACTACGCCGCGATCGAAGACGAAGTGACGACGCTGATCGGCAAGGTCAACGGCCGCCATGGCGAGGCGTCCTGGACCCCGATTCGCTATGTCAATCGTTCCCATTCGCGCGCCGCGCTCGCGGGCATCTATCGGGCGGCGGACGTGGCGCTGATTACGCCGCTTCGCGACGGCATGAACCTCGTCGCCAAGGAATATGTCGCAGCGCAGGACGCCGAAAACCCCGGCGTGCTCATCCTGTCGCAATTTGCCGGGGCGGCGGCGGAACTCAGCGGGGCGCTGATGGTCAATCCGCACGAGAGCGAGGCGGTCGCCGCGGCGCTGAAGCGCGCCTTGGGAATGCCGGCGTTCGAGCGGCGCGAACGCCACGGCCCGATGCTGGAACATCTCTTGGTCCACGACATCGATCACTGGGCGGAGGACTATCTTTCGGCGCTCGCGCAGACCCGGCAGCGCCCGAGCCTGTTGAGCGATTTGCGCGCGCTCCTCAGCCCGTCGCGGCCGCGCGCCAAGCAGCGCGCCTGAACAACCTTGAATGCGGCGCGCCTGTCGCCCCTGGCGTCAGCGCGTCAGCAATCTCAGCGAGCGAGCTCATGATACAGCTGAACATCGTGGCGTACGAAATCGGCAAATTGGAGCCTGAGTTCTGGCTCGATCTTGAATTGCCCGAGGCGCCCGCCGTGGGCGGTCACATTTCGATCCTTCGACCCGGCGCGCAGCAACCCCATGGCGAAGACAGGCTTCTTTCACGAAATCCTTGCCGAATGCAGCCAGGCGGCAGGCGCCTATCTTGGCGACAACTGGCTGTCTCTGTTGGACAGCGAAAAAGCGTGGCGTCGCGATCGAAGAACGATAAGTCTTCCGTCTCACCGCAGCTGAAAGCGAATTCGGCGGGGTTCATGATATGGAGCGTTCGGCCGATCTGCCAGGTCGTTGCGCCCCCGGGTGAGCCGGATGCGGCCGGCGGCCTGAATGCGTAAGCCGAAGCGTAACGATCTCAAAGGAGGATGACGATCATGGCCAATGACAAGATGACGGCGCAAATGGCGAGCAAGGGCGGCTTCATCGCCGCGCTTGACCAGAGCGGCGGATCGACCCCCGGCGCCTTGCGCCTCTATGGCGTCGCCGACAGCGAATACAGCGGCGACGCCGAGATGTTCAGGCTGGTGCACGAAATGCGCGTGCGCATCATCGCCTCGCCGGCCTTTAGCGGGGAGAAGGTCATCGGCGCGATCCTTTTCGAGCGGACGATGGACGGACTGGCGAAGGGAAAGCCGGTTCCCTCCTTCCTGTGGGAGGAGCGGGGCGTTGTTCCCTTCTTGAAGGTCGATAAGGGACTCGAGGCGGATAAGGACGGCGTCAGGCTGATGAAGCCGATCCCGGACCTTGCGCCGCTGCTTGCCAGGGCGGTTAAGCTCGGCGTCTACGGGACGAAGATGCGCTCGGTCATCAATCTGGCCTCCAAGACGGGCATCGCCGCGATCGTGAGACAGCAGTTCGAGGTTGGCGAGGAGATCGCCAAGCACGGCCTCATGCCGATCCTCGAGCCCGAGATCTCGATCAAGAGCCCGGAGAAAGCCGCCGCCGAGGCCATTCTTCTCGCCGAACTGACCAAAGGGCTCGAGGCCTTGCCGGCCGGCCGCCGGGTGATGTTCAAGCTGACCCTCCCGGAGAGGCCGGATTTCTATTCGCCGCTCATTCGCGACAAGCGCGTCGCCCGGGTCGTCGCGCTGTCCGGCGGCTACACGCGGGCGGAGGCGTGCCAACGTCTTGCCGCCAATCATGGGATGATCGCGAGCTTCTCGCGCGCCCTGGCGCAAGACCTCAGGCGTTCGATGAGCGAGGCCGAATTCGACGCGGCGCTGGCCGGCGCCATCGACGAAATCTACCGCGCCTCGGTGGTGAAGGTTTGACGCCGGGTCGCGGGCGGCGCTGAGGGGGCGATCGCTGACGGATTGGGCGCCGTCTCCGCAAGTCCGCGGCGGAGGGGCTCGCGCTTTCGTTCGCGCCGCCCGATTTCCGCTTCGGCGCAACGTCCGCCTGCGAAATCCCGCGTTCGAAGGGGGTCGCCATCCGCGGGCTCGACGATGCCGGCGCGTTGCGTCTCGAGACGTGAGAACGGCGCCCGCAATTGTGGCGCCATGCTCGAATTTGTCCTCGTGACGGCGCCCTCGACCGCGTTGGGCGGCGCGCGCCGCGATGCCGGACGCCACGCAACAGTGGATAGTTCCCGCGATCGCGTTTTTGCCGTTGCCGTCGTCCTCCTGGACCCTAGGCTAGGCATGCGACGAATCGTCGCATGTCCCCCAAGGGCGTCTTTCCTCCCACGACTCTGGCCGCTCTTCGGAGCGGCCACTCTTTCGACGAGGGCCGTCGCTCGCAATTGGCGCGAGCGAAGGGCGCCTGGGCGCCCTAGCCAGGCTCGAAGCCGCGACCCAGCGCCGCCGCCCCGACCCCCGGCGGCTTCCTCATGACGACGAAGCCCGCGCCCTCCAGATGCCTGACCAGGCGCTCGGCGACGATCCGCGCCATCATCTCGCCGGCGTCGTGTTTGCGCTTGCGGCCCTCGAATCGCAGCGCGAACGCTAAGGCCTCGGCGATGTCGTCGGGCGCGGCCGGCGTGAGGCGATCGAGGGGGTTGGTCATGGCGCGACCGTAGCGCGGCGGCCGGAACAAAACAAGAACTGTCGACAGGCGGGCGGCGCTCGTCGCTTAACGTCGCCTCTGTGGCGACCCGACCGCCGGGACGCCGACGCCGTCGGCGACGGCCGTTTGCGAATGGCTCATGGGAACTTTCAGCAACACAAATTGAAAACTGATATCCGCCCGCCTTAATTTGGCCCGCGGTCGCCTCCAAGGAAAGGGGGACGTCGGCTGCGGCGGCGAGCGGAATCGCGCTGGCGCGACGCCCGTTCCGCACATCGTGGCACGGTTCATGCTTCAGCAAAGGCGACGAAGTTTGGCGGCCAACATGACCCGCTCCGCCCCGGCCGCAATCGAGCGCCGCCAATTCGACGACTTTCTGTTCGCCTCGATCGGTTCGGAGCGCAATGGAATGCTGCTCACCGTTCTCTCCGCGCTGGCGCGATTGGACATCGATCCCTGGCGCGAGGCCGCCGACTTGGCCGAGATGTCCAGGGACGCGGCCATCGAGAGACTGCGGTCGTTGCTGGGGGCGATGCCCGAGGACTTGCCGGCTCGGTCGGACCCCGAAGCGATCGCCGATCGATTGATCGCGCTCCTGCCGCCGCGCCAAGTCGTCTCCGCGGCAACCTCGACCCTGCCGGCGCCCGGCGCCGCCGGCGTGGCGAACAAACACCGGATCGCCGCCATCTTGGTCCTCATGGCCCTTTTGCTCGGCCCGCAATTCCTCATGCGAAGCGCGCAATCGGCGGCTCAGGCCGACGCCCTTCGCGGCCCGACCGCGGGCGCGGCGCCGTCGCCGAACCCTCCCCCGTGACGCCGGGCGGGGCGGCCTCGCCGCAACCCGTCGGGGTCGCGTTGAGACAAAGGGAAATACGGGCGGCTCCGACTGAGTAGATTCCGAGGCTTTCGCGCCCGCCGGCTTTGCGGCATTCCTCACGCTATCGAGCGGCGGTCTTTTTGCCCCCCAACCTGACCCGCGCTCGGTTTGGGGCGGCCGCTCGGTCCTCAGACAAAGCGACCGCCCCGTTTTTCTCGTCGCGTCTCCAAAGCGTGTCGTCCGACCGATCCGGCGCCGCCTGATAAGCGCTGAACGACAACACGACAACGGCGGCCGCGTCGGCGCTTGCCGGCGACACAACGATGGAGAGCCGAGATGGCGTGGACCTACTGCGTGCATGCGGCAAGAAGCGCAAGCCGTCCGGCGATGAAGGCGTCCCGCGCGACCATCGACGAGGCGCTCAGAGACGCCGAGGCCCATCTGAACGGCGGCGCGGCTTTCGTGTGGATCGTCGATGGAGAAGGCAGACTGATCTTGCCTGCCGATCAGCTCAAAGCGCGTCTGGAATATGCGGCCCGCGCGCCGCAAGATTTTGCCGGCTGATCCCATCGATACGAAAACGGTGACACGAAAACGGTGACACGCCCGTATTTCCCCTTTTGCGCGCCTTCGACTCCGTTGGGCGGCTCGCACCCACGCTTGGCCGGCGCGGCGGGTGGGTCGAGTCGGTATAAAGGGAAAGACGGGCATGTCACCGAAATTCTGGGCTGCCGTCATGGCGCGTCGATGAGATTTCGAACCCGCTGAGCGCGCCCCGCCGCGCGCGCCGAAATCCGAACGCGTGGGTTCGGCGACAAATTCACGCATTGATTTCACGAGATCGACTGTCATCAATGGCTTCGTTGATCGGGTTGGCGCGCGTTCGGGAGGCTCGCACGGGCGGGCGGCCTGTTGAGCGCCCAACCGCTTGCCGAGGTCCCGCGCCCCGAAATCCTCACCCATCCCCGCCGCCTCGGCGCCAACCGCTGATCGCGATCCGAGAGACGAATTCAGCAATCATGCAAAAATCAGAGGAAACGCACCATGCATCCTGTTGAAGTCACTCGGAAGAGAAGCAGGCAGACAACCTGGATATTGAGCGCGATGGCGCTCGGCATCGTTGTCGGCTATGCCTGCAACAAGTTGGCGACATCAGCGGATCAGGCAAAGGAAATCGCCAGTTACTTCGCCATGCTGACCGACATCTTCCTGCGCATGATCAGGATGATTATCGCGCCGCTGATCTTCTCGACCCTGGTGGCCGGCCTTGCCGGCATGGGCGACGCCGGCGCCGTCGGCCGGATCGGCGGTCGCGCGCTGGCGTGGTTCGTCATGGCCTCGCTCATTTCGCTGACGATCGGCCTCGTGTTCGCCAACCTCCTGCAGCCGGGCGGCAACGTCGGCATTCCCCTGCCGGCGGTCAATTCCGCCGTGGACCTGAAGACCTCGTCCTTGAATCTCAAGGACTTCCTGACCCACGTTTTCCCGCGCAACATCTTCGAGTTCGATGGCGAACAACGAGATCCTGCAGATCGTCGTTTTCTGCGTGTTCTTCGGCATGGCCCTCGGCCAGGTCAAGAACGCCAAGGCGCGCGTCCTCACCGAGGCGATCGAGGGCGCCGTCCCGGTCATGCTGAAGGTCACCGGCTACGTCATGGTCTTCGCCCCGCTTGGCGTGTTCGCCGCCATCGCCAATGTCGTCACCACCCAGGGCCTCGGCGTCCTGGCGGTCTACGGCAAGGTCATGGGCGGTTTCTACCTCGCCATGCTGGTCCTCTGGGCGGTGCTCGTCGGTCTCGGCTACCTCGTGCTGAAAAGCAAGGTCTTCCGGCTGCTCAGCGCAGTGCGCGATCCGATGATCCTCGGCTTCTCCACCGCTTCGAGCGAGGCGGCCTACCCCCGCCTGATGGAGCAACTGCGGCGCTTCGGCATCTCGGAACGGGTCATCGGCTTCGTTCTGCCGCTCGGCTATTCCTTCAACCTCGACGGCTCGATGCTTTATACGACCTTCGCCTCGCTGTTCGTGGCGCAGGCCTACAATATCCCGCTCACCCTGTCGCAGCAGATCGCGATGCTCCTCGTCCTCATGGTGTCGAGCAAGGGCATTGCCGGCGTGCCGCGCTCGGCGCTGGTGGTTGTCGCCGCCGTCATGCCGATGTTCAACCTGCCGGAAGCCGGCGTGCTGCTGATCATGGGCATCGACGTCTTCCTCGACATGGGGCGCACCGCGACCAACGTTCTCGGCAACTCGATCGCCACCGCCGTCATCGCCAAATGGGAAGACGCCTACGAGCCGGAGGGCGTCGACCGCGACCTGACGGCGGAGGCGGCCCCGCTGCCGCAGACGGTCTGAGGCCCTTCAATCCGCCCGCCGGCTCGGCGGGCGGGTCACTCAACATCGCCATGCGGTTAGGCGGTTACGGCAATATGCGCGTATTTTCCCTTTCGATGGCGCCTTCAAGTCCGTTGGGCGGCTTGCGCCCACGCTTGGCCGACGCGACCATTTCGAGTCGGTACATGCGAAACCTGCGCGTGACGCCGCAATTCTCGCCTCCAGCCGTCGATCAGTTCCGGCCGCCGTTCGCCCTGACGACCTGACCGTTGATCCAGCCGCTCTCGGGGCTCGCCAGGAACGAGATGACGCGGGCAATGTCGTCGGGATGGCCGAGACGGCCAAGGGGGATGTCATTCGTCATGCGCTGAATGACTTCCTCGGACACGCTGGTCAGGAACAGCTCGGTCGCGATTGGGCCGGGCGCCACCGCGTTGACAGTGACGCGGCGGGCCCCGAGCTCCTTCGCAAGGACGTGGGTCATCGCTTCCACCGCCGCCTTGGTCGCCACGTAGACGCCGTAGGCGGGACGGTAGGCGCCGATGAGGCTTGTCGATAGATTGATGATGCGGCCCCCGTCACGCACCCGCTTCGCGCCCTCGCGCATGCCGTTGAAGGCGCCGGTGAGGTTGACCGCGATCTGCCGCTCGTAGTCCTCATCAGAGACCTCCGCCAGCGGCGAGACCTTGAGGATCCCGGCGTTGTTCACCAGGACGTCGACGGGTCCGAACTCGGCCTCGGCTTGGGCAAAGAGCGCCCGCATCGCCGAGGCGTCGGCGACGTCGGCGCCGATCGCCTTGGCGCGTCCGCCGGCCGTTTCGATGGCGGCGACGACCTCCTGCGCCTCGGCGGCGCTCGATGCATAATTGACGATCGTCCGGAAGCCATCCGACGCGAGCCGCTTGGCCACCGCCGCGCCGATGCCCTTCGAGGCCCCTGTCACGATCGCCGTTCGCGTTTTGCTGGGCATATCTCGCACTCCTTGCGATCGGGATTACGCCGACGCGCCCGAAGCCGGCGCCGCCTTTGCTCGGTTCGGTCGGCCCGCGCCTCCGCCCCCGTCCCCGTCCCGCTCAATAAAACCCCACCGGAAAATACTTGAGATAGATCTCGGCGTAGACGCCGCGCGCCGAAAGGCGCGCCAGCGCCCAATCCATGGCGCGGCGCAGATCGGCGTCCTCCTTGCGCACCGCGATGCCGACCCCTTCGCCGAAAAAGCGGCTCTCGGCGTAGGGTCCCCCCTTGAAGAGGCAGCAGTCGCCGGAAGACTCGCCCGCCAGCCACACCGACAGCGACAGGCCGTCGGCGAAGGCGGCCTCGATCGCGCCGGCTTTCAGCGCCTCGTGCAGGGCGGCGAAGCTCGGATAGGTCTTCAGCGTCGTTCCGGCAAAGAACGTCGCGAGATAGGACTGGTGCGCCGAGCCCGCGACGACGCCGACGGTCTTGCCGGCGAGGGTGGCGGGCGTGGCGTCGGCGAGCGGCGAATCCTTGCGCGTCACGAAGCGCGCCGGCGTCTGATAATAGGGCTGGGTGAAATCGATGCGTTCGCGCGTGGCGGCGTTGGCGGCGATCGAGGCGATCACCGCGTCGCCCTTGCCGGTTTCCAGCGCGTCGATCAGCGTGTCCCAGCGGCGCGCCTGGATGGTGCAGCCGATATGCAACTCCTCGCAAATCGCCCGCGCGATGTCGACGTTGAAGCCGGAGAGCGAGCCGTCGGCGAGCGCGAAGTTGAGCGGGGGATAGTCGTCGTCGGTGAGGAAGCGGATCGCCCTGAGCGCCGAGAGGTCGGGGCGCTCGAGATGCAGGCCGGGGTCCCAGAAGCTCGGCGCCGGCCCGCGCTCCGCCGCCGCGGCGGGGCTCGACGCGGCGGCCAGGATGAGCGTGACGAGAGAAGGAAAAAGCGCGCGCCGACCCCGCATGACGAACCTTCGCTATCGTTCCAACCGGCGCGGGCGCGGATTCCCGCCGCCTCGGCGCGGCCGCCGGCGTTTTCAAGGGGTTTGCTAGCGCGGCCCGCGCTCTCAAGCAAGCGGCGGCGGCGCGGAGCTTCGGGCGATCCGAGCACGGCGACGCTTCGTCGCCAAGGCGCGCCCTTCTCCCTATCGCCCGGCGCGTCCCGGCGCTAAATTAGGCGGCTGGGCGAGGCTCCTCTTCGTCGGCGCGGACGCCGGCGGGGCCGCATCGGGGGAAACGAAAGTCCGGGAGATAGGCGTGACGCTGTCGAGGTTGTCGATGATCGTCGCCGCGGCGCTTTTCGTCGGCGCGCACGCCGCCGCCGCGCAGGACGTCATCGCCGGCGAACGGGTCTTCAAGAAGTGCAGGGCCTGCCATCAGATCGGCGAGGGCGCGCGGAACATGGTCGGCCCCGTCCTCAACGGCGTGGTCGGCCGCCCGGCCGGCGCCGATCCCGACTATCGCTATTCCGTGGCCAACAAGACCTCGGGCGTCACCTGGGACGAAGCGACCCTGGCGATCTATCTGAAGAACCCCGAGGCGAGGATTCCGAAAACGAAGATGGCTTTTCCCGGATTGACGTCGGACGACGACATCGCCAACGTCGTCGCCTACCTCAAGCAGTTCGGCCCGGACGGCAAGCCGCGCTGATCGCAGGGCGCGGCCGACAGGCCGGCGAGGAGCCCCCCGATGCGCCCTCAGGGCTGGGGCAGGCCGTCGCGGCCGAGCTGGATGTAGAGCCGCCCCGGACCCATCGGCGTATCGAAGCGCGCATCGGCGCTGACCCCGCTTCGGGTCCGCAGCGGGGCGGCCGGCGCGGCGCCGAACGGGCCGAAATTGCGCGCGGACGCGGGCAGGACGCCGCCGAAAACCGCGCCGGCCGCGACATAGCCGCTGATCTTGATGCAAGCGCTCGAGCCCGAAACGGCGAAGAAGCCCTCGCCGAGCGCGCTGCAACGCGCGGCGCTCGCCGCCGCCGCGGGCCGCCCGACGGTCAGGGGATCGCCGGCGAGCGCGCTCCCCGCCACGAGGCAGGCCGCGACCGCGCCGAGCGCTGCGCTCGCCGTCCGGCGCGCAAGAGACATCGTTCGATCCATCCGATTCATCGGCGCGAAAATCGCGCGGCAACGTGGCGCCATGATGGCGCCGCCCGCCTCCGCCCATCGTTATGGCGCCGGTGTGGCCGCAGGGCGACAGCTTGGCGCCCTCAGCGCCAGTCGCCGTATTGGCTTTGGATGAGCGCCAGCGCGGCGACGGCGGCGGTGTCGGCGCGCAGGATGCGCGGGCCGAGGCTCAAGCGCAGGACGCGCGGCAGGCGGGCGATCGCCTGGCGCTCCGCCTCCTCGAACCCGCCCTCGGGACCGATCAGCAGCGTGACGCCTGTTGTCGGCGCGCGCTCGGCGAGCGCGGCGACCGGGTTCCTCTGGGGCGCGTCTTCGTCGCAGAACACCATCAGCCGCTCGGCCGGCCAGTCGGCGAGAACCGTGTCGAGCCGCTCCGCCGCCTCGATCTCGGGGAGCCAGATGACGCCGCATTGCTCGGCGGCCTCGCGAGCGTTGGCGCGCAGGCGCTCGAGATTGACCCGCGCGGCCTGGGTGCGCCGGGTCATGACGGGCTTGAGCCGGCGCGCGCCCATCTCGACCGCCTTCTGGGCGACATAGTCGAGCCGGGCGTGCTTGAGGGGGGCGAAGAGATAGTCGACGTCGGGCGGATATTCCTGTGGCCTCGTCCGCGCGCCGATCGTAAGCGTCGCCCCTTTGCGGGCGACGGCGCCGATCGCGGCGGCGAATTCGCCGTCGCGGCCGTTGAAGATCAGCACGCGCGCGCCCGGCCCGAGCCGCAGCACGTTGAGGAGATAATTGGCCTCGCCGGGCGCGAGCGTCGCCGTCGCGCCCTCGCTGAGGTCGCAGCCAAGGCAAAGTCGGGGGGTGGTGAAATCGGTGCGGGCCATCGCGAGGGGGCTTGGGTTTCTCCTCATCCCCATAACACAAGCGGCGCGCCGCGGGCGCGCCCGTAACAAAGGCGGGCGGCGGCGCGAAGGGGAGACAAGGCTCGCGCCGCCGCGAGGGCGACGGGCCGCAGCAGGAGACACGCATGCGACCGCTCCCCTCCTTCCGCGCCGCTTATGCGCTGGGTTTGGCCATCGCCTTCATCGGCTCGGCTTCGCCCGCCGGCGCCGCCGACGCCACGCGCCCGACCGTGATCGAACTCTTCCAGAGCCAAGGCTGCTCGTCCTGTCCGCCGGCCAACGCCGCCCTGATCGAACTTACGGCGCGCGACGACGTGCTGGCGCTCAATTTCGCCGTCGACTATTGGGACAACCTCGGCTGGAAGGACACGTTCGCTTCGCCGCAATTCACCGCGCGGCAATGGGCCTACGCCCGCGCCATGGGGAACGGCGAGGTCTATACGCCGCAGATCGTGGTCAACGGCCGCATCGCCGGCGTCGGCGCCGACGTCGGCGAAATGCGCGCGCTCGCCGCGCGCGCCGACCGCGGCGCCGCCGGCCCCGAGCTGAGGCTCGAGCCGGGCGCGGTGACGATCGGGGCTGGCTCGGCGCCGCCGCAGGGCGCCGACGTGTGGCTGGCGCGTTACGACCCCAAGGTGGTCGAGGTCGCGGTGCGGCGCGGCGAGAACGCCGGGCGGACGCTGGCGCACAAGGACGTGGTCCGGCAGCTCGTCCTCCTCGGCCATTGGAGCGGCGCGGCAGAGCGCCTGGCGCTGCCGCCGGCAAGCCAGCCGGGGCTCGCCGAGGCCGTTCTCGTTCAGGCCGCCGGCGCCGGCCCGATCCTCGCCGCGGCGAGGGACTGAGGCGAGGGACGACGCGGGGAGACGAAAATGGCGCGCGCGGCGCGAATTCCCCTTGCCAGAACGGCTATGTTCTGCAAATGTTCTCTTATCGGCGCGGCCGTGGCGGCGGCCGCCGAGCGGCGATCAGGGGCGGGGGCGAAATGGTTGCGCGCGTTTCCACCGTGGCGTTCGAGGGCGTCGACGCCCGCGCCGTCGACGTTCAGGTCCAGATCGCCAGCGGCAACGTCGCCTTCATGATCGTCGGTCTCGGCGACAAGGCGGTCGCCGAATCGCGCGAACGGGTGCGCGCCGCGCTCATCGCCTCGGGCCTGGCGCTGCCGGCGCGGCGCATCACCGTCAACCTCGCCCCCGCCGACTTGCCCAAGGAAGGCAGCCACTACGATCTGCCGATCGCGCTCGGGGTGATGGCGGCGATCGGCGCCATCCCGCCCGACGCCCTCGACGCCTACGCCGTCATCGGCGAACTGGCGCTCGACGGCACGGTGAGCGCGGTCGCCGGCGTCTTGCCGGCCGCCATCGCCGCCAACGCGCGCGGCCTCGGGCTCATCTGTCCGGCCGCCTGCGGGCCGGAGGCGGCCTGGGCCTCCGCCGAGCTCGACATTCTCGCGCCGCGCTCGCTCATCCAGCTCGCCAATCATTTCAAGGGAACGCAGGTGCTGTCGCGGCCGGAGCCGGCGATGCGCGCCCCCGGCGCGCTTCAACCCGACCTTCGCGACATCAAGGGGCAGGAAAGCGCCAAGCGGGCGCTCGAAGTCGCCGCCGCGGGCGGGCACAATCTCCTCATGTGCGGGGCGCCCGGCGCCGGCAAATCGATGCTGGCGCAGCGTCTGCCCTCGATCCTGCCGCCCCTCAGCCCGCGCGAGCTCCTGGAAGTCTCGATGGTCCATTCGGTCGCCGGCGCGCTGGCCGGCGGCGCCTTGACCGACCGGCGGCCGTTCCGCGCCCCCCATCACTCGGCCTCGATGGCGGCCCTCGTCGGCGGCGGGGTCCACGCCAAGCCCGGCGAGGTGTCGCTCGCCCATCACGGCGTGCTGTTTCTCGACGAACTGCCGGAGTTCCAGCCCCAGGCGCTCGACAGCCTGCGCCAGCCGATCGAATCGGGCGAGGTCGCCATCGCGCGCGCCAATCACCGCGTCGTCTATCCCGCCCGCTTCCAGCTCGTGGCGGCGATGAACCCCTGCCGATGCGGCCAGGCCGACGAGCCGGGATACGCCTGTCCGCGCGCCCCCAACGCCCGCTGCGTCGCCCAATACCAGGGCCGGCTCTCCGGCCCGCTGCTCGACCGCTTCGACCTGACGATCGACGTGCCCTCGGTCGGCGCCGCCGATTTGCTGCGGCCGGCGCCGGCGGAAGGCTCGGCCGAAGTGGCGGCGCGGGTCGTCGCGGCGCGCCGGATCCAGACCGAGCGCTATCGTTGCCTCGGGCTCGACGGCGTCGGCTGCAACGCGGCCGCGCCGGCGAACGCGGTCGAGGCGATCGCTGCGCCCGAGGCCGCGGCGATGGCGCTGCTGCGCGATGCGGCGGAGCGCATGCGTCTTTCGGCGCGGGGCTATCATCGCGTGCTCAAATTGGCGCGCACGCTCGCCGATCTCGACGGCGGCGGGGCGGTGCGGCGCGTTCATCTCGCCGAGGCCCTGAGCTATCGCGGCGCGCAGGAGCGCGCCGCCGCGGCGGCGTGATCCCCAGGATTTCGGTTGCGAACGCAAGAGTTTCTCAACCGCGTCCTGTCATCTTCGCGAGGCGCCGGCCCGGCGGGAGCGGCGACGGGAATAGCCATGATCGATCCCTCGACCGATTTGACGCTCTTCGACCTGCGCATGCTGGCGATCGAGGCCGGGCCGCTGCTGGCGCTGGCGCTTGCCTTGGCGGCGACGCTGGGACGCAAACGCCGTCGCGCCGAGCGCCGCGCCGCGCGCGCCGAGGCCGCCGCCGAAAGCCTGCGCGACGAAGTCTGGCGGCTGAAGGAAGCGGCGGCGGCGCGCGATCGCGCCGAGGCGGCCAACGAAGCCAAATCGCGGTTCCTGGCGACGATGAGCCACGAAATCCGCACGCCGCTGAGCGGCATCCTCGGCATGGCCGATCTCTTGCGCGACGCCAAGCTCGATCCCGAGCACGCCAGCTACGTCGAGGCGATCCGCGGCTCGGGCGCCGCGCTCGTCAGCCTCATCGACCAGATTCTCGATTTCTCCAAGATCGAGGCCGGACGCCTCGAACTCGTCCACGCCGCGTTCGACCTGCGCCAGCTGGTCGAAAACATCGTCGAGCTCTTGGCCCCGCAGGCCCAGGGCAAGGGGTTGGAAATCGCCGCCTCGATCGCCGCCGACGCGCCGCGCCTCGTGCTCGGCGACAGCCTGCGGCTGCGTCAGGCGTTGACCAATCTGGCCGGCAACGCGGTCAAGTTCACCCAAAGCGGCGGCATTGGGGTCAGCCTGGACTGGGCCGCGGACGGTCGCGCGCGCTTCAAAGTCGTCGACACCGGCCCCGGCGTTCCCCTCGATCGCCGCTCGGCGATCTTCGAGGACTTCGAACAGGGCGACGGGTCCAACGCGCGCCATTACGAGGGCGCCGGGCTCGGCCTCGCCATTTCCAAGCGCCTCGTCGGCTTGATGGGCGGTGAATTGAGGCTCGAGGACAATCCCGGCGGCGGCTCGATCTTCACCTTCGCCATTCCGTTGCCGGCTTGCGCCGGCGCCCCGCCGGAGACCGCGCCGGTGGCGCTCGCCGGCCGCAGCGCGTTGATCGTCGCCCATTCGCCGTTCGAAGCGCCGGCGATCGCGGCGCGCTTGCGCGAGGCGGGCGCCGAGGTCGCGCGCGCCGAAGGCCTCGAGGACGGCCTGACCGCGCTGATCGCGGGCCCGAAGCCGGATCTCGTCATCATCGATTGCGCCCTCGGCGTCGAGGCGACCAATCGCCTTGCGGCGGCCGCGCGCGCCGCCGGAGCGCCCAAGAGCCTGGTGCTGTTTTCGCCGTTCGAGCGGCGCGCCTTCGGCCAGAGTTCGCTGCAGGGTTTCGACGGCTGGCTGGTGAAGCCGGTGCGCGTGCGCTCGCTGTTCGAACGGCTGGAAAGCGAGTTTGCGCCGGCCCGTTGCGCCCCGGCGCCGGCGCGCCAAGACGCCGGCCAGATCGCCCGGGCGATGCGGGCGCTCATCGCCGAAGACAACGACATCAACGCCATCATCGCGCAGAAGGCGCTGCGGCGGCTCGGTTTCGAGGTCGTGCGCGCCCGGGACGGCGAGGAGGCCTTGCGGCTCGCCGGCGCCGCCTGCCGCGGCCAATCGCCGCGCTTCGACGTCATCCTGATGGACATCAAGATGCCGGGAATCGACGGCTATGAAGCCGCGCGCGGCATTCGCCGTCTCGAATGCGAGGCCGAAGCGCCGCGCGTCGGGCTCGTCGCGCTGACCGCCAACGCGATGGCCGAAGATCGGCGCGCCAGCGCCGCGGCGGGCTTCGACGAATTCCTGGCCAAGCCGGTCGATCTCGCCCGGCTCGCCGAGACGATCGAACGCCTTCTGGCCGAGCCCGCGCCGCTTCCCTCGCCGGCGCACGCCCGATTGTCATAAATCTGTGCGGCTGCAATGCTCTGAGGTCGATTTCGCCAGGCGAATCGGGGGAGCATTCATGGCGCAGGGGTCGCTCGCGCGGGCGCGGGCGGGCGCATCGGCGTATCTGCGTCGACTCGTCCGCGATCTCGATGGATTGCCGACGTCGCTCGGCGCGCTGGAAGTCAGGCTGGCGACGACCAAGCAGGAGGTTCGCCGCGCCCAGAGGCTGCGCTATCGCGTGTTCTTCGAGGAAGGCGGCGCCAAGCCCGATGCGGCCGCTCGGCTCGTTCGGCGCGACGTCTGTCGGTTCGATCGCGTCTGCGACCATCTCATCGTCGTCGACAACGCCGCTCCGCGCGCCGACGGCGCCGCGACGGTGGTCGGCGCCTACCGGCTGCTGCGGGGGGACGCGGCGGCGGCGAATTTCGGCTTCTACAGCGCCGGCGAATTCGACATCGCCTCGCTCGTCGCCAGGCATCCCGGCGCGCGGCTGCTCGAACTCGGGCGCTCCTGCGTGGCGCCGGGCTATCGCGGCAAGCGCACGCTCGAAGTCCTGTGGCGCGGCATCTGGGCCTATGCGCGCCATCACCGGATCGACGTGATGTTCGGCTGCGCGAGCTTTCCCGGCGCGGACCCGGCCGCCCACGCCGCCGCCTTGCGCTTCCTCGGCGGCGGGAGCGGCGCGGACGCCCTTTGGGACGTGCGCGCCCTTCCCGGGCGGGCGATCGAGCGGCCGCCGGCGGAGGACGAACCCATCGACCCGCGCGCCGCGATCCGCGCCCTGCCCCCGTTGATCAAAGGCTATTGGCGGCTCGGGGCGCGATTCGGCTCGCAGGCGGTCGTCGACGCAAATTTCGACGCGGTCGACGTGCTCGCGGTGTTGCCGGTCGCCGAAATCGAGCCGCGCTACCTCGACCACTTCGGCGGGGAGGGCGCGAGCCCGGCCCTCGCGGCGTGAGCGAAAGCGAAGGCGAACTCGGGATTCCCAAGCCGGCGAAAATGCTTTATTCAGGTCCGGCGCCGTGGGCGCCCGGCACCCGTAGCTCAGCTGGATAGAGCGCTGCCCTCCGAAGGCAGAGGCCACAGGTTCGAATCCTGTCGGGTGCGCCATAAAATCAGTGGCTTAGCCGAAAACTCCGACATTCCGTCAAATATCCATCAAATAAACGCGTGCGAACACGCGCGCACACGCTGGGATTCTTGGGGGCGATTCATGCCACCAAAGCGCAGCAGCATCTGCGCTCGGCACGCAGGGCTGATGTCGGCGTCTCCAGCGAGTCTGCGTGCGACGAACTTCAGGAAGACGGTCGAAGTCGCCACTGTCCGCGGCTTTCAGCGCAGACCAGCGCGCCGCGAGCAGTAGCAACGGGTGACGTCGGCGGTCCGCCGCGTTGCAGATCGAGCAGCGAGTCCAGTCAGGCCCCGCGCCGATTCACAAATCATATCCGCTTCGCGCCGATTAGCGTCGGTCTGTGCCAATGCGGCGATTGCCCAAAGCCATCACCTGGCGGAGAACGTCCGCCGACAGCGTGAGTAGAATCCCTCGGTTGTGAACTCTCACGAAACGACCAACTTCGCCGCGCATGACATGGCACGTCCAATATCGGAAAGGTGGATCGGACCACATCGTGATGGCTGCGACCCCTGAGTCCGCGATCGAGACGGCCTGCCATCTCATCGATGAGGGTAGCGACGTGTTTGGCATCGGCACGGGGCCGCTCACCGACACAATCGCAGGAAATGAAATTGCTCGCATCTATGCCATTTGGGAGCGGGAAAAAAGCCCGTTTGGGCGGCCTTCAAACTGAGGCTCTCAAATTCTGGCGGCGTTGCACTTCGAGCCGCCTCATGATGGCGTGGCGCCAGGCGCCAGCAGCCGGGCTAGCTTCGCCTCCTCTTCGGCCAGGAGGCGACGAAGGAGATCCAGCTTCTTGGGATCGGTTTCCGCGGCGATCAGCTGCCGGAAGTGTCCGATGTTTAGTCGAGCGACGTAGACTTGCATGGAACGGGTCTCCCGTTCGCGCTGGCGTTGCGAGGCGTACCCAGTTGCACGTGATCTCGTGAACGCGACAAGAAACGGGCGGTCGCATTGCGGGCACGCGGCGACCGCCCGCGCCGAGACTGGTCATGCTTCTTGCGGGACATGACCACCCTCCCTCTCGGCAGCACGACGAAAGCGGCAACGGCGCTCGCGCGTAAGCATCGGAATCTACTTATTCCACGCCAGACGTGGGCATCTTCCTTAGTGAGAGATCACATTCGGCGACGCGCTGTTAGTCGGCTCCGAGTCCGAACGCCGATCGGCGTGACAACACTTTGCGACGGCTGACCGTCAGTGGGTCAGGTCCCGGAATTGAATTACAGGGTGTGACCGGCAAGGTCCTGGCGGTTATGGTAGGTGGTCATGGCCATCGGGCGAACGCTTCTGCTTGTCACCGCCTCGTCGCCGGCGATCAAGAGAGTTCGCCGGTCGCGCGTGCTGAATTTCCAACAGATCACCATGCCGTATTTGGCCGCACTCGTGCCGCCCGAGTGGACGGTGCGGCACATCGATGAGGACGTGTCGCCGGTCGACGTGACGAGCCTCGCGGATCTCGTTGGCATCACCTTTCACACGCCGAGCGCTCTCCACGCCTACGATCTTGCCGCGCAATTTCGCAATCGGGGCGTTTGCGTCGTATTGGGAGGGCCGCATGTCACCCTCGTGCCGGATGAAGCTCAGCACCATGCCGACGTGATCTTCGTCGGTGAAGCGGAATTGAATTGGCCGCAGTTCCTGAAGGACTTCGCCGCCGGAGGCTACGCGCGGCGCTATAACGCCAACACGCCGCCGACGTTGGACGCCGCGCCGATGGCGCGCAAAGATCTCTACCACAGGCGTGACTTAACGGGGGGACGGCTCTTTGCGACGCGAGGCTGCCCGTATGATTGCGACTTTTGCGCGGTGGCGCTGATGTATCAGCGCAAGGTTCGCAAGCGGTCGGTTGCGTCGGTGGCCACGGAATTCGCCTCGTTTCCGGGCAGGACTATTGTCTTCTGGGATGACAATCTCGCAGCCGATCGCAAATACGCCAAGGAGCTCTTCAGATCGATCGCTCCCTATCGAAAGTGGTGGGCCAGTCAGGTGAGCATTCACGCGGCTCAGGACTTGGAGTTCTTGAAACTTGCCGCCGAAAGCGGATGCAAGCAACTGTTCATCGGGCTGGAGTTGATTTCCCAACGAAGCATGGATGGGGCTGGAAAGAGATTCAATCGCGTGGAGGAATACAGCCGGCTTATCGGCCACATACACCAGCACGGCATCGCTGTTCAGGCGGGCATTGTGCTCGGTTTTGACGACGACTGCGAGTCGGTCTTCCGAGAGACTCTCGACTTCCTCGAAACGTCTGGCGTGCAGAACGCCACCTTCAACATCCTCACCCCATATCCAGGGACGCCGTTGCATCGGCGCCTAGAGGCGGAAGGGAGGATCCTGACCCGTGACTGGAGCAAGTACAACGGGCGAGAAGATGTGGTGTTTCAGCCGCGCCACATGAGCCCCGAACAATTGCTCGACGGCTTTCGCTACGCCACACGACGCTCCTATTCCGCCTCAAGCATCTGTCGGCGGCTCACGCGTTCGCCCGTTGGCCTGTGGTGGACGCTGCCGTTAAATCTGGCCTACGCGGCGGGGCACTGGTCAGCTCGTCAGAGCTGGTCTGTCGCGTCGGGCGATGCCTGATCGTTCGTGGTCCGATTCCGATGAACAATCGGCGCGATGCGTGTTGCGATCGGCCATCAATTGGCAGTCGTGATCGACTGCTTCGCGCCCATTTCGGCCGGCCCCAGCCATTGCGGTGGGTCTCGGAAGCGGACGCGGTGCGGGCGTCGGCGCTTTCGTTCGACAATCCGAACCGCCAGGGTAGAGCCGGTACGCCGCCCGCACGTGACAGCTCGGATGTCAGGAAGCGAGAACCACGCCGGTCGCGGCGATGGCGGCCGCCACGCCTTTCCGCAACAAGTTGCCTTTCGAAAGATCTTCTCGCGCGATCGTCGGCGCAAGCCAGCTCAGGAGCACCCCAAACACAAACACGAATAGGGTGGTAGTCGACGAGATGGCGGACACGACCGCGACGGGCGCCAGCAGCAAAGCGAAACGAACGCCAAGACCGCCGCCGAGGTTGATCAGCTCGTTTGCTCCGTTGATCGAAAGCAGGGCTGATGTGTTTGTGCGCAGGAGCATTGCGAACTGGCGCCGATATGACGGAATGGCGAGTATGCCGGCGCCGAAAATCGCTTCGCCCACGAACGTCCAGAAGGTGGTGCTCCAGTAATCGCTGCGCACGGCGAAATATTTGAATAGGACGTTGGAAAGCGCCACCACGAACGTGGCGCACGTCATGAGCGCGACGGACCGTCTCTTGATCGACCGGCTTCGTCCGTTTGGGGTGATTGTGAGGGAGATCACGGCGCCGACGATCAAGGCCATCCCCGCGATCCGACGCCAGTTCGGAATTTCGCCAAGCAGAACGTATGCGAGAAACAGCGTGAAGATTGTGGATGTCTGGAAGAGCGGGGCGATGACTGATGCTTCCTCGGCCTGAATGGCCCGCAGATAGAACAGCATCGCGCCCATGTAGAGAATGCCGGACAGCGTCATCACGAGAATGCTCGCGGCGCCTTGCGAGAATGTCTGCGGCGCCAAGAGGGCGATGGGCGGCAGCATCACGACGCCGATCAGCGCCGTGAAGATCATCAGCACCGCGGTATCGGAATCGTGGAAGTACCGATCGACGAGAAACTTGTCGATGTGCGTGGAGGCCGCCCAGAGAACCGGCCCAGAGAAAGCGAATAGAAGCCACATGCGTTCAGCAAAGGTTCAAGATATGTGATTCTGTTCGCCACCTAACCACCAGCCGTCTCGTCGCGCCTCGATTTTCTTTGCTGCGGCTCGCCGTGCGCATCGCTCAAGTTCACGAAGACATGGTAGGAGACGGTGTCCCAGGCGTTGTGTATGCCGATGAACAGCAGCAGTAGTGTGGTCGCCGCAACCGCGAACTGAGCGACCGCTACGTGCCCCAACGCCGTCGGCGCACTGGACAAAAGCAGCGCATAGGACGCGGCCGGCAACGCAACGTGGAAGACCCAATCTTCGAAACCGGGTTGATAGGCGGTCTGCTCGCGCATCCGCCAGGCCACCACGCCCGTATACATGAGGCCGCCGACGCCCACGACGCCCCAGCTCGCTATCGGATAGACAAGGGTGGGCCACGGAACGCGCGAGAGCGCGCACAACAGCAAGGACACGCTGAAGTGTACAATGGTGGGAGTCGCGAACGCAGCGCCCGCATTGGCGGCGTCTTCCGGCGGCCTGTCCGCGATCAAGGTGATGACCACGAACTGTAAGCCGATGAGCGCGCCGGCCGCCGCCCCGACGATTACATAGAAGCTGTCCCATCCAGCGGCGAAGTCGACCATGGCTGTCCCTCTAAATGGAGGACGTCTCACGTCAGTTCGTCCCAACACAAGCGAGCCTGTCCCTCAAAAGGCCGAGGGTCCGGCTCTGGCGAAGCATTCGGGACAGGTATCTGCCCATTGGCGCCGCCATGCTGTTTCAGGCCCGCGCCGATCGGCAATCCGAGCTTCGGCCTCCCTCATTTCGGCCTGAGATCGCCGAACCAATAGGCCGACGTGACCCCGCCATCCATGAGGAAATCGCTGCCTGTGATGAAGGCGCCGTCAGGTCCCATCAGAAGCGCGGCGACAGTCCCCACCTCATCCGGCGTACCGGCCCGGCCTGCGGGAGAGACTTCGATCATGCGGCGGTACCCTGGGCCGCGCGGCCCTGTCAGTTCGTCTCTTGCGAGCGGGGTCATGACGATTCCGGGACTGATCGTGTTCAGCCGCGCGCCGCGCTTCCCCCAACGGACCGCCTCGGCCATCACCCTTAGGGAGTTGCCGCGTTTCGCAAGTTGGTAGGCGTGCAGGGAATCCTTCACTTGATCGGGCTGAAGCATCGGCAAAGCGAGCAGCTCTTCGACCGGCGTCGTGGCGAGCGCCGCGTTTTCCTCGACCGTCAGCGGCGGCAACCGATGACCAGATTGCGACGCGATCACGACGCCGGCGCCGCCTCGCGTGATCACGGCGCCGAACTCCTCAAGGAGAAGCGCGGTTCCGTACAAATCGACTTTCAGGATCGTCGCCGGCGAGGCTTGGGTCGGCGATACGCCGGCCGCATGGACGACGCCAGAGACGTCGCCGATAGCGGTAGCGGCTTCGACGAGACTGTGAACCGACGCTCTGGAGGAAACGTCTACGGTCTTGGCGCTGACATCGAAACCCGCGTCGCGAAGTGTCTTGGCCGCCACGTCCGAGGCGTCCTGGCGCAGATCAGCCAGCACAACGTGCTTGCCCGCGCTTACCCGCCGGGCAATCGCTTGCCCGATCGATCCAGCTCCAACTACGACTGTGACGTTTGTCATGGCGCGCTTCCTTTTATTGTTCGATTGATCGAACGCGTCGATTACGACCGGCTGGGCTCTTGCCAAGGCGCTCAACTTTTGGAGACCGCTTGTAGTCCGAGCCGCCGCCGAAGCGCCGGCGCGCTGGTGTTGGCGCGGAAGCCAGGCCCGCCGCGCTGAAACCTGCGCGCAGCGGCGAGATCGCCGACCACGACAGGCTCGCAGCCGGCGTCGCGGACAAGCCGCTCGGCGACGCGAAGCGCATCGTCGTCGTCGCTGGCGAGCGGAACTCCGAGCTTGACACCGCGGCCGGCGGCTGACGCTTCGACCGAAGTCGCGTCGACGGCGCTGAATGCGCGAACCAACCGCACGCCTGGCAGATATTTCGCCGTGGACACGGCGACGCCGGCCGTTTCGATCTCACGCCGAAAGGCCTCCGGATCGGGCGGATAGGGATTGCATGCATCGAGCACGATCTTGCCTTTGAGCGCAGTGCCGAGGTCGCGCCCGATCGCCTCCAATTCGCCATAAGGCGTGGCGATCAGCACGACCTCGCCGAACGCCGCGGCTTCGGCCGGCGTTCCGGCCGAGGCATGTGGACCATGCTCGCGAACCATGCCGGCGAGCTTGTCCGGATGCCGGGACGAGAACAGCACGTCGTGCCCGGCCTTCGCCCAAACGCCGCCGACCGTGCCGCCGAGCCAGCCAGCGCCAATGACTCCGATGCGCATTGAGGTTCTCCTCGTTCTCCATTGGCCGCGGCGGCCTTTCGGCCGGCCTGCTCAGGCCATCAGCGTCGCCATGTCGATGACGAAGCGGTAGCGAACATCGGAACGCTCCAACCGCTCGAAGGCTTCGTTGATCTGATCCATCCGGATCATCTCGACCTCCGGCAGAACGCCCTTCTTGGCGCAGAAGTTGAGCATCTCCTGGGTCTCAGCGATGCCGCCGATCGGCGACCCCGCGACGCGGCGACGCCCCAGGAGGAGCGGCACGGTGCTGATCTCGTTGAGCGGACCGATCTGCCCGACCAGCACCAGTGTGCCGTCGACGTCGAGCAGCGGGATGTAGGGATTGATGTCGTGCTTGACCGGAACCGTGTCGACAATCAGGTCGAAGCTCGACTCCGCCTTCGCCATCGCCTTCTCGTCGGCCGAGACGAGCAGTCGATCGGTGCCGAGCGCCAGGGCGTCGGCCTCCTTGCCGCTCGACCGACTCATGACGGTGACGTCGGCGCCCATCGCCGCGGCGAGCTTGACGGCCATATGGCCGAGACCGCCAAGCCCGACCACACCGACCCGACTGCCCGGGCCGACGTTCCAGGTGCGCAGCGGCGAGTAAGTGGTGATGCCGGCGCAGACCAGCGGCGCGACCTTCGACAGGTCCAACCCGTCGGGGACGCGCAGCACAAACTCCTCGCGCACGACAAGGCGCTTGGAGTAGCCGCCATAGGTCGGCTCGCAGGTGATCCGATCGCGATCATTGTAGGTCTGTGTGTTGCCCTTGCGGCAGAGCTGCTCCAAGCCCTTGCGGCACTGATCGCACTGCTGGCAGGAATCGACCATGCAGCCGACCGCGACCGTATCGCCGACCTTGTAGCGGGTGACTTCGTCGCCGATCTCGGTCACGCGGCCGACGATCTCGTGGCCGGGAACCATCGGGTAGACGCTCCATCCCCAATCGTTGCGGGCCTGGTGGAGGTCGGAGTGGCAGATGCCGCAGTAGAGCACCTCCATGACGACATCGTTGGGGCGTGGGGCCCGTCGCTCAAACGTGAACGGCGCCAGAGGCGCGTCGGCGGATCGGGCTGCATAACCAAGGGTTTTCAAATTTTCGGCTCCATAATTGCGTGTTGAAGGACGTCGCTCAGCGGCCAACTCGGGCTTGCAGATGCGGCGGATAACGATCGCCTTGCACGGTGATCTTGGCGACGGTGCCTTCGATCTCGCGAAGATCGGCGGGGGTCAGCTCGACCTTCGCTGCCCGGACGTTCTCATCCAGGCGATGCAGCTTCGTGGTGCCAGGGATCGGCGCGATCCATGGCTTTTGCGCCAGCAGCCAGGCCAGCGCGATCTGCGCCGACGTCGCCTTC
>CAVWKL010000190.1:0-10672 GCA_963755075.1 uncultured Alphaproteobacteria bacterium | reverse complement strand
TGTTATGTACGCCTGACCAGTACTGCTCCCGCCGTTTGGACGGCGACGAGCCGCGGCCGGCTTGGCGACAGGCCTGCCGCGACCGCCATGGCGAAGCCTTGCCCGAGCGCGCTGGCGAGAGCGCCGCCGCCGACCTGCACGAACAGGGCGTCGACCGCAGCCCCGGCGGCGCTCAGTTGTTCGGCCATCTCGAAGGCGAGGGTGCGAGCGCCTTCGACCGCAAGGCCGTTATCCGGTCCCAGCACCCCGAACGGAATGGCGCCGTCCTTGACGGCGCGGCGGACCTGAAGAACGCAAGGGTCGCCCAATTCGCCGGCGCGGCGCTCGCAGACGGTGACGACGGCGCCGAGTTCGCGCAGCCGACGCGCTACGCCCGTCTCGGCGTCGGCGGGAATGAACACGTCCAGCGGCCAGCCGGCGGCGCGGGCGATCGCCGCCGCGGCGAGCGCCGCATTGCCACACGAGGCGATCGCCAAACGCCGCGCGCGCAGCCCTTGACCGGCGGGCAGGCCGGCGCGCTCCAACACGCGCAAGTACAGCATCACGCCCATCAGATGACGGGCCTTGTGGGACCCGGAGACGGCGCCGGTCTCGTCCTTGACCCAGAGGTCGCCGCCGACGCCGAGCGCCCCGGCCAGCGCCGGCTGGCGGGTCATCGGGGTGAGGCGGAAGCCGCGCCCGTCGACCGACAGCAGCGCCAGGTCGAGTTCGCCGACCAGTTCGGCCCAGACGTCGTCCCCGAGGCGGACCGCACGGGCGAGCCGATACGGGCTGAGCCATCGCCGGTAGCGCAGAAACGGGTTGGCATCGTGACCGACGACGAGCCCGCGCCCCTCCGTCGCAGAGACCAGCACATGATCGACGTCATCGCCCGCCTTTCCCGCGTTGGGGCAAGCGAACGGCCATTGCTCGGCGATGTCGACGCTCGCGCCGCACCCATGACAGGCAAAGCGCGGCGAGGCCTCGCGCGCCTCGGTCACGAGAGCGCGGCGGCCGCGCCGCTCTTGGCGTTGAATTCGGCGATCATGGCGTCCCAAGCGGGCGCAGAATCCAGCAAGCCGTCCCAGAAGGATTGCCGCGATCGCGCCGCGAAATCGGCCTGGGATACGCCTTGCTGCTCGACCCAGGTGAAATAGCCGAGGTTGAAAACCCGCTTGCGATCGACGTGCGTGAGTTCCAGCACATGGTCGGCGCCGGCGCCGGCCAGCGACCGGCCCCAGGTTTCGCCGGCGCTGACGGCGTCGAAGCGGTTGCCGAAGTGACGCACGATCGCTTTACGAATTTCGCTGCCGTACATCTCCGCCCCGTCGGTCGCGACGGTGAGAAGGACGTCGTCCGGCCCGAGATCGAAATGTTTTGCGGTTTTGACCGCGGCGACGATGTTGCAAATGCTGGAGAGGCCGAAATTGCCGAGCGCCGCGACGAGCGCCGGATCGACGCCGCGCCGCTCGACCAGGTATCGGCGGCCCTCATCGGTATTGAACAGCACCATGAGGGTGTCGGTCGCGTGGTCGCTGACCCCGACGACCGCGTCGGTGTTCATCACATTGTGGATGAAGGGGACGTGCTTGTCGCCGATGCCCTGAATATTGTGCTCGCCGTAGCCGTTGTAGAGCAGCGTCGGGCACTCGGCAGCCTCCACCGCCACGATCCTGGCCCCGAGCGTCCGCTTGAGATGATCGCCCGCCGCCAGGGTTCCCGCCGAACCGGAGGCCGAAATAAAGGCGGCAAGCCGCGTTCGAGGGCGGTCATGGCTCACGACCTGAAAGACGCGCTCCATCGCCGCGCCGGTGCAGACGCGATGGATCAAGTAATTGCCGAATTCGCAGAATTGGTTGAAGACGATATTCGCCGGATCGCGATCGAGCGCGGCGCAGGCGTCATAGATTTCCTTGACGTTGCTCTCCGACCCGGGCGTGCGGATGATGTCGGCTTCATCCGCGACCCATTGCTCCAGCCAATCGAAGCGTTCCTTGCTCATGTTTTCCGGCAGCACCGCGACGCCTCGGCACCCCAGAATGCGGGAGATGGCGACGCCGCCCCGGCAATAATTCCCGGTCGACGGCCAGATGGCGCGGTGGCGCGTCGGATCGAACTGGCCCGTCACGACTCGCGGCGCGAGGCGGCCATAGGCGGCCAGCACCTTATGGGCGCGAATCATTGGAAAGCGATTGCCCAGCGCCAGCACGATGCGGGCCGGCACGCCGGTCAGCTCCGGCGGCAGCTCGATCGCGCCCGGCGCCGCGGCGCGGCCGCGGCGCGAGGCGTCGTTGAACCAATGGACGCGAAAGAGGTTCAGCGGATGCGGGAAGTCCGGGTCGACGGCGCGCAACCGCTCGGCGATCGCCGGCGCGATCGTCGAAGGATCCTTCAGTTCGCCGATTGTCGGCAACGCCACGCCGGCTTCGCGGAAGCGGACGAGCGTGCGCTGATAGACGTCGCGATCGACCAAACCGACTTCCATGCCGAGCCGCGCCATCGCACGTCCCCCTCGTTGAGATTTTCGTCAGATCGGTCGAAAGACGAGCCGCCTCGGTTCGCGCTTTCGGTCATGAGTCTGTGCCCGGGGGAAACGCCGAAGGTCTTGAGGTGAGTCAAGTCCGACGGAATGGCCGGGTCGATTGGCCGCAGGCGCATGACGGGTTCTTCTCAACTCGCGGCTTGGGCGGCGACGGGATCGGCCGTGATCGTCGCGTCCCGCGGACAAGGCTGAGCCCTTGGCCGCGGCTTGGCGGGACCGTCCCGGCAATTGCGGCTCGAATACACTTTCGTTCGGTGTCGCCCCGCCGCCGCGGCGATTGGCCCCTTGCCATATCCGGCCATGTTGTTATTCAAGTCCTCGCCTGCGAGGACGGGAATCTCTCCGGTCGGCCGATCCGTGGAGCGGCGACCGCGCCGCGGCGCTCGTTGAAACGTCGCGCAAATTGGCGAACCCGCGAGGGACGATGTCGAAGCGCTATTCCGCCTTCAACTTGGCCGTCGAAGGCCTGCGAGGCCATGGCGGCTGGCGACCGGTCTGGCGCCGTCCTCGGCCGCAGCCGGCCTACGACGTGGCGATCATCGGCGGCGGCGGACATGGGCTTGCGACCGCCTATTATCTCGCCAAGCTGCACGGCGTCCGACGGGTTGCGGTGATCGAAAAGGGGTGGCTCGGCGGCGGCAACACCGGCCGCAACACCACGGCCGTGCGCTCCAACTATTTCTATCCCGAGAGCGTCGCGCTCTACGACTTGGCGCTGCGTCTCTACGAGGGACTGAGCCGCGAACTCAACTACAACATCATGCTGTCGCAGCGCGGCATCGTCAATGTCGCCCATTCCGACGCGCAGATGGAGATCTGCGCGCGTCTCGTCAACGCCATGCAAATCAATGGCGTCGACGCGGAGCTGTTCGGGCCCGAAGCACGTTCGGCGCGTCGCGCCGGCGCTGAACTTCGACCCGCGAGCGCGCTGTCCAGTGTTTGGCGGCGTCTGGCATCGCCGCGGCGGCACCGCCCGACACGACGCCGTGGCCTGGGGCTACGCGCGCGCGGCCGACGCGCTCGGCGTCGACATCATCCAGGACTGCGCCGTCGAGGACTTGCTGATCGAGGGCGGCGTTTGCAAGGGCGTTGTCACCGCCGCGGGGACGATTCGGGCCGAGCGGGTCGGGCTTGCCGCGGCCTCGCATTCGGCGACGCTGGCCGCCAAGGCCGGATTCGAACTGCCCACGCGCATCTACACGCTTGCAGGCGATGGTCAGCGAACCCGTCAAGCCGGCCCTCGACTGCGTCGTCCTGGTCACTCGGCACCGGAACCTACGTCAGCCAATCGGACAAGGGCGAACTCGTCTTCGGCGGCGGCATCGACCGCGTCACCTCCTTCGCCCAACGCGGCAATCCGCCGGCGCTTGAAACGATCGTCGCCGGCCTGCTCGAACCTTTTCCCGCCTTCGGCCAGCTCAAGCTGATGCGCCATTGGGCCGGCGCGGTCGACGTCGTGCCGGACAGCTCGCCGCTCATCGGACCTTCCCCCGTGCCGAACCTGTTCCTCAATTGCGGTTGGGGAACCGGGGGCTTCAAGGCCATCCCCGCCGGCGGCTGGTTGCTTGCCCATCTGCTCGCCAAGGGCGAGCACCATCCGATCAGCCGGCCTTTCGATCTCGACCGCTTCGAGCGCGGCGCGCTGATCGACGAGGCGGCCGGTTCCGGCATCGCGCACTGAGGGCGACATTCCGATGCAACTCTTTCCCTGTCCCTTCTGCGGAACGCGCGACGAGACGGAATTTCGCTACATCGGCGAGGCCGACCGCATTCGTCCCGCGGGCGGCGCCGGCGCCCCCGGCGCGGACTGGTCGCGCTACCTCTATTTCGAGCGCAACGCGAAGGGCCGAGTTGCGGAGATATGGAGCCATTCGACCTGCGGCGAAGCCTTCCGCATGGAGCGCGACAACGTCACGCACGCGGTCTACGGAAGCGTCGCATTGCGCAAGGAGAGCGCGCGATGAGCCGCCGCCTCGCCGCCGGCGGCGCCATCGACCGCGCCCGCCCGATCCCGTTCACTTTCGACGGCCGCGGCTTCGTCGGCTACGCCGGCGACACGCTCGCCTCGGCGCTGCTCGGCGCCGGGGTCGCCATCGTCGGGCGCAGCTTCAAGTACCACCGCCCGCGCGGCGTTTGGGGACATTGGGTCGAGGAGCCCAACGCCATCGTCGACCTCGTGCGCGACGGTCGTCGCGAGCCCAACGCGCGCGCGACCACGACTTTCCTTGAGGAGGGCGTCGCGCTCGCGGCGCGATCGGTCAACACCGCGCCCGACGCCGAACACGACCGCTACGCCGTCCTCGACGCCTTCGCGCGCTTCCTACCCTCGGGTTTCTATTACAAGACCTTCATGTGGCCGAGCTGGAAAGCCTTCGAGCCGGTGGTCCGCGCCATGGCCGGTCTCGGCCGCATCGATCCGCAGTGGACGCCTGCCGCCCCCGCGGCGCCGCGCAATCGGCGCTGCGACGTTCTCGTCGTCGGCGCGGGGCCGAGCGGCCTCGCAGCGGCGCGCGCCGCGGCGGCGGCTGGAATGGGCGTCCTCGTCGTCGACGATCGGCCCGCCCCTGGCGGAAGCCTGCTCTATCGCGGCGGCGGGCCGGGCGGCTTCGCGGCGGGCGCCTGGATCGCCGAGACGGTCGCAGCGATCGAGGCCGCGGGCGGCGCCTTCCTGGCCAACACCACCGCCTACGGCGTTTATGATCACAACCTCGTTTGCGCGCTCCAGCGCGGAATGGCGGGCGGCGCCGACTCGATCTGGCGCATCCGACCACGCCACATCATCGTCGCCGCCGGCGCTATCGAACGCCCGCTGCTGTTCGATGAGAACGATCGGCCGGGGAATCTCTCAGCGGAGGCTGGGCTCGCCTATCTCACGCAATACGGCGTGCTCGTCGGGGAACGGGTCGTCATCGCCGCCAACAACGATAGCGCCTATGCGACCGCCGCCGCGTTGCGCGGCGCGGGCGCGGCGGTGACGATCGTCGATTGCCGCGAGGCCGCGCCGGGCATGGAAGCGGCCGCCGCCATGGGCGTCGACGTGCGTCGCGGCGCGCGCGTGGCGCGGGCCGAGGGCCGACGAGCGGTGCGCGCGGTGCGGCTGACGAGCGGCGCAACGATCGAAGCCGACGCGTTGCTGGCCTCCGGCGGCTTCACGCCGACCGTGCATCTCTATTGTCAAGCAAAAGGCCGCCTGACTTGGGATGCGCGGCTGCTCGCCTTCGTTCCCGACGAGGCGGTCGACGGGCTGACCGTGATCGGCGCGGCCAACGGCGTCTTTTCGCTCGCGGGGGCGCTTGACCAAGGCCGCGATGCGGTCGCGGCGCTGCGCGGCGACGGCGCCGCCAAAGCGGCGCTCGGCAAGCGTGAGGATGCGCTGGCGGCCGCGCCGGCCTGGCCGGACGCGAAGGCCGGCGGGCGGACCTGGATCGATCCGCTGAGCGACGTGACGCTGACACACGTCGCCCTCGCCGCGCGCGAATCCTATCTCTCGGTCGAGCACGTCAAACGCTACACCACGCTCGGGATGGGGACCGACCAAGGCAAGACCTCCGCCGTCAACGGCGTCGCCGCGCTTGGCCTCGCCAGCGGCCGCGAAATCGCGGCGGTGGGAACGACGACCTATCGGCCGCCTTTCACGCCCGTGCCGATGCCGGCGCTGGCGGGGTTGCGGGCGGGTCCGTTGCTGAACCCGGTGCGGCGCCTGCCGTTGGAAGCGCGGCACCGGGCGCTCGGCGCCGTCTTCGACGAGTATGGCGGCTGGCTGCGCCCCGCCTTCTACGGCGAGGCCAACGCCAAAGCCGCCGCGATCGCGCGAGAGGCGCGCCTGGCGCGCGAGACGGTTGCGATCTTCGACGGCTCGCCGCTCGGCAAGATCGAGGTGATGGGGCCGGACGCGGCCGCCTTTCTCGACTTCAATTGCTACATGACGATGTCAACCCTGCGGCCGGGGCGGATCCGTTACAGCCTTCTCCTGCAAGAGAGCGGCGTCGTCTATGACGATGGGGTGGTCGCGCGTCTCGACGCGCATCGTTTTCTCGTGTCCTGCTCGACCTCGCATGTGGCGGGCGTCCACGCCCGATTGGAGGACTGGCGGCAGGATCGATTCGACCCGTCGCGCGTCTACATTCATAACGCCACCGCGCAATGGGCGACCCTGACGGTCAGCGGCCCGCTTTCGCGCCGCCTGGTGGAGCGCCTCGAGCTCGGCGTCGACCTCGCCGACGCCGAGTTGCCGCACATGGCGCTGGCGGCGGGTCGTTTCGCCGGCGACGCGGCGCGGGTGGCGCGCGTCAGTTTCACCGGCGATCGTTCCTACGAAATCTCGACGCCCGCCTCGCGAGCCCATGTCCTGCTCGACCGTCTCATCGAAGCGGGGGGCGATCTCGGCGCGGGCCTCATCGGCAGCGAGGCGCTGTTGGTTCTGCGCGCCGAGAAAGGCTATGTCGTCGTCGGCAAGGACACCGACGGAACGACGATGCCGCACGATCTCGGCTTCGCGGGCCCGCGCGAGAAGCGCGCCGGCGACTTCATCGGCAAGCGCTCATTGTTCACCGAGTCGGCCAGCGCGCCGGATCGGCGCCAATGGGTCGGCTTCGAACCGATGCAAGGGGGCGAGCCGTTGCCTTGCGGCGCCCATGTCGTCGACCTCGCCGGGCCGCGTCCGCGCTCGACCGGCTTCGTCACGTCGAGTTGCGCGAGCCCCGCCCTCGGCCGGCCGATTGCGCTCGGGCTGGTCGAACGCGGCGCGACGCGGATCGGCGAGACGGTCGCCATGCAGCACCTCGGACGGCGTTTCGCCGCCCGCATCGCGCCCGCTTGCGCGTTCGATCCCAAGGGGGAGCGGCTCCATGCTTGATCGCGGCCGATTCTGGGCCCCCGCGCCCATCGAGGGTCAGGCGCAGTTCGCCGCGCGCGGCGTCGAGGTCAAGGTCGTCGCCGGTCTCGCGCAAACGCTTTTGAGCGGCCCGCAGCGCTTCGAGGTCGGGCGCCTCGCCGCATTCGGCGCGCCGGTCGGGTTCTCCGGCGTCGCCTCCGGATCGCGCTACGCCGTCGCCATCGCGCGCGACCGCTCGCTGCTCGTCTGCGAGGACGCAACCGCGCCGGTCGAAGGCTGGGACGCCGAGACCGCCAGCGCCCTCACCCGCATGGACGATGCCTTCGTCGTGCTCGATCTTGAAGGGCCGGGACTGGGGGATCTCATCTCCAAGGCGACGACGCTCGACGTCGCCGACGCTTCGCCTTCGGCGGCGCTGCTGTTCGCCGGCCTGCCGTGCCTCGCCTACCGCCGCGCGCGACCCGAAGTCCTACGCCTGCACGTGGAGCGGCCGCTGGCCTGCGCCCTCGCCGAGTGGATGCGGCTCGCCTAAGCGGCCCGCGCGCCGACGGGGCGATGCGCCGCGGCCGAAAGGACCGCGGCGTTTTCGTCAGCCTATGCGCCTACTGGACGATCGGCGCGTATTTCCCGGCGTGCCAGAGGTTGATGTCGTAGCGCGGATCCTCGATGTCGCCCTTGCTGTCGAACTTGATCGGGCCGAGGACCGTCTCCACCGGCCGCCCGTCTTTCAGCGCCTTGGCGACCTTGACCGGGTCGTCCGAACCGGCCCGCTTGATCCCCTCGGCGATCGCCTGGATGACGCCGTAGCTGAAGAGCGTGAAGCCCTCGGGTTCGTAATTCTGCGCCTTGAACTGCTCGAGCGCCTTGACCGCGGTCGGCGAACGGCGCGGGTCGGTCGGGAAGGTGAACATCGTTCCCTCGCCCGCCGGGCCGGCGATGGCCCAGAACTCGGCCGTCGCCAGGCTGTCGCCCATGATCAGGTTGAACTTGTAACCCTGGTCGGCGGCCTGCCGGAGAATCAGACCGGCTTCGGTATGATACCCGCCGAAATAGACCACCTCGGCGCCGAGCGACTTCAACTTGGTGACGATCGCGTTGTAGTCTTTCTCGCCGGGGTTGATGCCGTCGAACAGCACCTCTTTGACGCCCGCCGCGTTCAGCGTTTCCTTGACCACGGTGGCCAGTCCTTTGCCGTAGGCGGACTTGTCGTGCAGGATGGCGATCGTCTTGCCCTTAAATTTTTCGGCGATAAAGGGCGCGATAAAGGCGCCTTGCGCGTCGTCGCGCCCATAGAGCCGCATGATGGTGGGATGGCCCTTTTCCGTCAGGGCCGGGTTTGACGAGGCGGGGCTCATCATCAGCACGTTGTTGTCAGCGTAGACGTCCGCCGCGGGGATCGAGGATCCCGAACAGGCGTGGCCGGCGACAAACTTGATCTGCAGGCCGACGATGAGATTGGCCACCGCGACCGCCTGCTTGGGGTCGCAGGCGTCGTCCTCGACGACGATCTGGATATTGCGCCCCATGACGCCGCCCGCCGCGTTGATCGCGGCGGCGGCGGCCTCCGCGCCGCGTTTCTGCTGTTCGCCGATCGTCGCGACGGGACCGGTCATGGGACCGACGACGGCGATCTTGATGTCCTCAGCCTTGACTGGCGCTGCAGCCAACGTCAACGCAAGCCCTGCCAGCGACAAGATCAGCGTTTTATGCATGTTCAGGCCCTCCATACTTCATTGCAACATCTCGCGTGCGCGCGCAAATCCCAGCACAGCGCGCGCAGCGCCTCATATCGTCGAACCCGAATCCTCGCCGCGTTCGCGTCTCGCGAGGCGGCGGCCCGCCAATGCAGATAAACCGAAGTCGGCTTCAGGTCGAATCCGGTCGACCGGGAACATTCTCTCGTCGCTAAAGAGCGATATTTAGCAGCGGAATGGCAAGTGCGGCATGCGGCATTGAGCCGCCGTCCGCCCGAGCGAACTTTATTTTGCTGTCGGCCGGCTTTCGCGCCTGGTGTCGCGGCCGTCTTCGCGACGCCCCCCCGCCCGCGGGCCGCCAGCCAAGGAGCTTCCTTCCGGCCCGGCCGATCGTCCCAATCCCGCGCGTTCGCTCACAAAGGATTGTTCTCGGCGCCATGAAGTCTTCTCAATCGGCGACCAGTCTGAGGGGCGTAGCGGCTCCGCCAACGGTGAAAGCGGGCAGCGCGGAGGGAGCGGCGCGGTCCCGCCTGCGAACCTCGAAAGCTGAGCGAGAAGGGCGCCGAGGATGACTTTCACCATCGAAGTGAACGGCCTGAAGCGGACCGTCGACGTCGACGGGGACATGCCGCTGCTTTGGGTGCTGCGCGACGAACTCGATTTGAAGGGCGCCAAATTCGGCTGTGGCGTCGGGCTGTGCGGGGCTTGCACCGTCCTTCTCGACGGCGAAGCGGCGCGCTCCTGCCTGACGCCGGTCTCGAGCGTCGGGGCGGCCGCGGTCGCCACCATAGAAGGCATGGCCGTCGACCCCGTCGGGAAAACACTGCAAGCCGCCTGGATGGAGCTCGACGTGCCCCAGTGCGGCTATTGCCAGGCCGGTCAAATCATGTCGGCAACCGCGCTCTTGTCGAAGAATACCCATCCCAGCGACCAGGAGATCGAGGCGGCGATGAGCGGCAACGTCTGCCGTTGCTGCGCCTATTCGCGCATCCGCGCCGGCATCAAAAAGGCGGCGCTCGCCCAGGCGAACGCCGCGGAGGCAAAGCGACCATGAGCGTCATGACCGCAACGGGGGCCGAGCGCAGCGCCGCCCCGACGGCGTTTTCCGCCCTGCCCTCGCGCCGCGCCTTCCTGAGGGCGAGCGCGGCGGCCGGCGGCGGCCTGTTGTTGCACGCGATGCTGCCGCCGCTGGCGGACGTCGCGATGGCGGAAGCGTCCGCCGGCGCCGCCGGCGAAACGGCGCCGCTCAACGCCTTCATCCGCATCGCGCCCGACGGCGTCGTCGCCATCATGTCAAAGAACCCGGAAATCGGCCAAGGCATCAAGACGATGCTGCCGATGGTGATCGCCGAGGAGCTCGACGTCGAATGGAAGAACGTGCGCGTCGAACAGGCGCCGCTCGACGCCGGCAAGTTCGGCCGGCAATTCGCCGGGGGCAGCATGGCGACGCCGCTCAACTACGATCCGCTGCGCCGCGTCGGCGCCGCAGGACGGCAAATGCTGGTCGCCGCGGCGGCGCAAAGCTGGAACGTTTCGCCGTCGGAATGCAGCACCGGCGCCGGCGTTGTCCATCACGCAAAAAGCGGGCGTTCGCTCGGCTACGGCGAGCTGGCGTCGAGAGCC
>CAVWKL010000189.1:0-5833 GCA_963755075.1 uncultured Alphaproteobacteria bacterium | reverse complement strand
CCGATGACCGGCATCACGGCCACGTTGGCGACAGGCCCGGAGCCGAACTGAACCTTGCCGTCAATGGTCACGATGTTGAGCGTCGAGAGGCCTTTCGCCACCGCCGCCTTGTCGTTGGGCGAACCCGACGCCTTCAGCGCCTCCGCGGCGACTTCGAAAAGCGCCAGGCTGGCGCCCAGTTGCTGCAGCCATTGATTGCCGGTCGCCTTTTCGTAGCCGTCGGCCAGGTCGGCGCAAGTCTGGCCGGTGAGAAGGGACTTGTACGGCCAAGCTTTGTGCCAGTAGCAGGTGGAGGCGATCTTATAGCCGAGCGAGCCCATCGCGGCGATGTCGGTCGGGACGAGTCCTGCCTTGTTGATTTGGCAGATCTTCACCGTCTTGGTCCATCCCGCCAAGGCGGCCTGACGCCAAAAGACGGGGAAATCGGGCGGCAGCGGAAACGAGTTGAAGATTTCGCATTGTTCCTTCTTGAATTGCTCGATCTGCGTGGAATAGTCGGTCGCGCCATCTTCGTATGGACCGGGATCGACCACGGTATAGCCGCCTTTTTCGAGCATCGGCAGCATGGCGGCTCGCACCGCGCGGCCGTCGGGGTCGTTGGGCAGCATGACGCCGACTTTCTTGTTGGTGGGAATCAGCGCCCATTCCGACAGGTAAGTCTTGGCGAACTCGGCGACGCCAAAGCTGAAATGATAGGTCCATTTGAAAGGCGAGGGCTGATCCGGCTTGGCGCCGCGTCCAAAATAGAAGGCTTCCCAAGGACAAACATTGGATATGCTGGGGACTCCAGCGGCTTCGCAGGCGTCGGCGACGGGGTTGATCGTCTCCGGCGTGAATGTCGAAAGCACCAGGTCCACCCGATCCTGGGTGATCAGCGAGGCCGTAAGTTCGCCGGCTCGCTTCGGATCCGATTGCGTGTCGCGGTCCAGGATCTGAACCTCGTAGATCTTCCCTCCGATGTTCAGACCGGACTTCAGAACCGCCCGAACCTGATCCAGCACGTAGCCGTCGGCAGCGAGGTTCGAGGCCATCCCGCCGCTGCGCGGGCTGAGGTAGCCGATCTTGATCACATCCGCCGCCGCCGCGCGAGCGGGAAAGCGGCCCGCGGCGGCAAGCGCGGTCGCCGCCCCCGCTGTAACGATGAGGTCGCGTCGGGAAAGACCCAACGCCGCCATTGAGGTCGACGCGTCGGCTCGATTGTTAATTCTTGACATGTTTCGCTCCTTTGGCGTCTAGGCAAGGACAATAAACATTCATGCAATGTGAGATATAATCCAAGGCGAGATTCGCGGCGCAAAGCCACCGGCGGGACGTCTGATTTGCGGTTCGGGCGGGTAAAAGCAGTGCGGTTCGATTCGGCCGCCTCGTCAGCCCTGCAACGAAATCAACGCGGTCCTGTACGCATCTCGATCACGTTCGGCGCGCCGGGCGCACGGCGGGCGGGCTCCCCGCCCGGATAACGACGGCGCTGGAGGCCGCCTTTGCTCGTCCTGCCCTTAAACACGCCCTCGTCGTTTGCCCGACGAACCTGAGAACGCTGGATCGCGTCCGACACGACCGCCGACGCAAACGTCTCGGGACGCCGCTGGTCGCCATGCCGGCGACAAAGCCGCACCCGGCAACGACGACGAGGCCTGATTCGATATCTTGTCCCTGTGGCGCTGACACTTCAAGCTCTATTGCACTGCCCAGTGACGGACGCCGGCCCTCCTGTCCCGGCGCAAGGGCCGATTTTCGCCGAACCGCGATGAGCGCGGACGCGAGAGGGGAAGACGCGGGCCGGACCGTCGCTCCTCCGACGACAGTCAATTTCCCGACCGCGCCTCGATTGCCTTCGCGTGCAGGTCCCCCCGTTCGAATCGCGGGGCGGCTCCCGTTTCGCCGCTTGTGCGACAATAGACCGCGATCCGCAGGGGAAACGCGCCGCGCCAGGCGACACGACCGCCTTCGCCTCGACCGCGGCCTCCTCGTCGGAAGCGGCGCGGCCAGACGCCGCCGCCGCTCAGCGACCCACCGCCTCGTAGGCCGAAAATAGTTCCGCCCGGCGGCAAATCGTTAAAGGAAATTATACCAATGCGGCTAACGTTGGGCGCAGGATTAGCTGCTAACGCGGACGTTCCGGAGCGTCCTCGGATCTGATTCCTCGGCGTCATCAATTCACAGACTGCATACACGACCGAACCAGACCAAGGGGATTTCCTGTGAAAAACTTGGGCATTCGCGGCAAGATCTCGTTGGGATTCATGGCGAACCTGCTGGTTCTCGCCCTGGCGGCGGCGATCGGAACCATGCAGATCGTCAAGACCGGCGTCACCGTCGAGGCCTTCGCCGGCCGTCACGCCGAGGTCGTGGCCGTCGCCAAGATCGAGCGCGATCTCCTTGCCATGCGCCAGCAAGTGACGAACTTCGCCTACGCCGGCGATCCCGCCGCGGCTTCCGCGGCGCGCGCCGACATGACGGCGGCCCAGGCCGACGTGAAGGCCGCGGGGTCGGTCCTCTCCGGCGAACGCGTGACGATACTCGACGAATTGGGGGCGGCTTTAGGCGACTACGAGAAGTTGTATATCGCCTTGGTCGACTCGAAGACCCAGCAATCCAAGCTCAGAAGCGACCATCTCGACCCGAACGGCGCGCGTTATTCGGCGCTTGCCGAAGAACTGCGGTCCGGGTTACGCAAAAGCGATGACGACGACGCGAAAGAAGCGACTGACGTTCTCGTCGAACAGGGACTTCTTGCGCAGTTGAATTCCATGTCGATGCTGGAGCGTCGCGATACGGCCTTCGGCGCCAAAGCCGACGAGAACTTCATGAAAGTCGAGCAGGCGCTCGACGCGATTACCAATGCCGTCATCGACGCCAATCTGGTCCCTCAATTCAAGGATTTTACGGCGCTCGAGGCAGACTACCGCAAGTCCGTTCATGAATTGATGGGGCTTTCCGAAAAAGTAAACAAGATCGTCAGCGCGGACCTTCCGGCATTGGGCGACAAGGTGTCGAAAAACATTCAAAAAATCGTTGTTTCGGCCAACGACGAAGCGGCGAGTTTACAGCAAACGGCGACGGCGGCAGCGTCCGACACCGCCCGTGTGATGGAAGCCATCGGCATTGGCGGCGTGCTGGCGGGCTTAGCCCTGGCGATCGTCCTGGGCGCGCGCTTGTCCCGACCCATCATACACATAACGGAGGCGATGAGGCGCTTGGCGGCCGGCGACCTGGCCATCCAAGTTTCGGACTTGGAACGTGGCGACGAAATCGGCTCGATGGCGAAGGCCGTCGCGGTATTTCGAGAGAACGCCGTCGACATGAAACGCCTGCAGGCCGAAACCGACAAAGTGCATGAAGCCAATGAGTCCCGCTTGAAGGAACTCGAAGCGCACTATGTTGACGCCGCGCGCTCGCAGACCGAGGTCGTCGCCGCGATGGCGACGGCTCTCGAAAAACTGGCCGCGGGAGACTTGACCCATCGGATCGCGCATCCCTTCGCGTCCGAATACGTGAAGCTCAAGGACAATTTCGACGCGGCGGTGGCGCAGTTGCAGGACACGATGAAAATCATCCTGTCGAATGCGAACGGCATTCAGGCGAAAACTCAGGAAATTAACCAAGCGACGGACAACCTGTCGCTCCGCACCGAAAAAGAAGCGGCGTCGCTGGAAGAAACGGCCGCAGCGCTTGGTGAGATCACCTCCACGGTGCAGGCGACGGCGAAGGGAGCCCAAGACGCTCGCAAGATCACAGAAAGCGCTCGGAACGAGGCGGAACAATCGAGCGCCATCGTTCGCGAAACCGTCTCCGCCATGGCGGACATTGAAAAATCTGCGGCGGAAATCGCCCGGATCGTCGGGGTCGTCGACGAAATCGCCTTCCAGACCAACCTGCTCGCCCTGAACGCGGGCGTCGAAGCGGCGCGCGCGGGCGACTCCGGCAGGGGCTTCGCCGTCGTGGCGTCGGAGGTCAGGGCGCTCGCGCAACGGTCGGCGGAAGCCGCCAAAAACATCAAGACGCTCATCTCCGCCTCCACGGTTCAGGTCTCCCGTGGCGTCAAACTGGTCGATCAGACAGGACGCGCGTTGGCTCGAATTTCGCAGCAGGTCGTCGAAATCGACGCCGTCGTGTCGACAATCGCCACTTCCGCCGCCCAACAGGCGAGTGGCCTGAACGACGTGAACGGCGCCGTGGGCCAAATGGATCAAGTGACCCAGCAGAACGCCGCCATGGTGGAGGAAACCACCGCCGCGCTGCAGTCCCTGCAGCAGGAAGCCGACAAGCTGTCGGAGTTGATGCGCCAGTTCAAGACGGAGAAGGCGGCGGCGTTCGAAGCGAGGTCGCCGAGGCGGGGGGCGGATGGCCGCGCGCCCGGGCGGGCGTCGACTGCGGCTTAGGCAAGCGCGCTGTCTCCTTTGGCGATCCGCGGAGGGCGCGGGGCGTTTTCGGCTTGGGTCCGCGCGGCATCGGGCGCAAAATTACGGTCACACGCCCGTCTTTCCCTTTATGCTTAAACATCAACCAGCCCAGCGGAGGCGATCAGCCAAGCCCGGGCGCAAGCCGCCCAACAGAGTTGAGGGCGCTTGCAAAAAGGGAAAGACCGGCGTGTCAGTATAATTAGACAAAGGGCGCGGTTCACGGCGGGACGGCGTAGCGGCAAGCGCGGGCGTCGGCTTCCCCCGGAGTCAAACGAGGGTCTTGCTCTTGGCGTCGATCGCTCCGAGCAGTTCACGCCAAGAAGCGACAAAACCCTTGGCGCCGTCGGACTGCAGCCGCTGCGCCAGCGCCGGAAGGTCGACGCCCGCCTTGGCGTGCGCCGACAACACCGCTTCCGAATCGCCGCCATTGCGCGACAGCGCGGCCGGCGCGGCTCCGTGATCGGCGAAGGCGAGAAGCGTGTCCTCGGGCATCGTGTTCACCGTGTTGGGCGCCGCAAGGCCAGCGATATACAGCGTGTCGGGCGCGTTCTTGTCCTTGACGCCGGTGCTGGCGAACAGCAGCCGCTGCGCGCGCGCCCCGACGTTCTCCAACCGCTGAAATCGATCGCTCTCCAGCACATCGCGATAGGTCTTGTAGGTCTGCATGCCGACCGCGACGCCGAGCGTGTTGCGCAGTTCGGGCGGCCCCTCGTGCGCCACGGCGCGGTCCCAACGGCTGACGAACAGCGAGGCGACCGAACGGACATCGGGTGAAAGGCCGGCTTCGACTCGCCGCTCCAGTCCCTTCATGTAGGCCGCGGCTGCGGCCCGATACTGTTGGGCGGAGAACAGCAGGGTGACGTTGACCGGGACGCCGGCGAAGATCGCTTCCTCGATCGCCGGCAGGCCTTCCGCGGTGCCGGGAATCTTGATGAACAGGTTCGGCCTGTTCGCCTGGGCGTGCAGTCTTTTCGCCTGTTCGATCGTCGCCTGCGTGTCGTAGGCGAGCAGCGGCGAGACCTCCAAGGACACGAACCCGTCCACCCCGCCCGTCAGCGCATTGACGCCAGCGAACAGATCGGCCGCCCGGCTGAGATCCTGGATGGCGAGCGTGAAGAACAGCGCCTCGCCCGATTTGCCCCCGTTCAGTTGCCGGCGAATTTCCGCGTCGTACGACGTGCTGCGGGAAATGGCGTGGTCGAAGATCGTCGGATTGGAGGTGAGGCCGGTGACGAACGTCGCGTCGATGTAGCGCTTGAGCGCGCCGCTATCGAGCAGGTCGCGGGTTATGTTGTCGAGCCACAGGCTCTGTCCGAGCTGGCTCAGTCTCTTGGGCGCGTTCGAATCCATGGCTTTTACCCTTGTCGCTCGGCGACGACGGCGGCGGGATCGAGCTTGGGGCCCGATGCGTTAAACGGCCGCCGCGCCGC
>CAVWKL010000188.1:0-17912 GCA_963755075.1 uncultured Alphaproteobacteria bacterium | reverse complement strand
GGCAAACCCGCGTCGTTCGATTTCGGGGCAAGACGCCGCGCCGCGGCCGATTGGGCGGTCACGCTCCGACGCCGAGTGTCCTCGCCGATGAGCGTTGGCGAGGCATTTGGCGGCCCTCGAGCCTCGAGTCTAGCCCACGGCGACGGCTTTCCATTCGCCCTACGCGGCCTCTCGAGCCATCGTCGGTTTGCCCGAGATCGACGTCTTGGCGGCAGACCCGTCGATGTGGAACTGACAAATCGTTCGCGCGAGCTTTTGCGTTTCGTCGGTGAGCGAATGCGCCGCCACCTTCGTGTCTTCGACCATGGCGGCATTCCGCTGCGTCACCTGGTCCATATGATTCATTGCGATATTGACTTCCCGCAGCCCGAGCGCCTGTTCCTTGGCGCTGGCGGCGATATTCGACACGACGTCGTTGATCTCGACAACCTGGACGATAATGCGGTCCAACGCCTTGCCGGTTTCCACGACCAGTCCGACGCCCTTGCCCACTTCGTCCGTCGACGTCGCGATCAGCCCTTTGATTTCTCGAGCCGCCTCGGTTGAACGCTGCGCCAGAGCGCGCACTTCGGCGGCGACCACCGCAAAGCCGCGCCCTGCATCGCCCGCGCGAGCCGCCTCGATCCCCGCGTTCAGCGCGAGAAGATTGGTCTGGAAGGAGATTTCGTCGATAACCCCGATGATCTGGCCGATCGCCTTCGACGATTTCGCGATGCCGGTCATCGCTTCGACGGCTTGGCGCACGACGGCGCCGCTCCGCTCGGCGCCATCCTTGGCGAGGGCGACGATGGCGCGGGCATGCTCGGCGCCCTCGGCGGTGGCGCCGACTGTGGCGGTGATCTGCTCGACCGCGGAGGTCGTCTCCTCCAGGCTCGAGGCCTGCTGCTCGGTTCGCCTGGAAAGATCGGTCGCCGCGTCGGCGAATTGCTGAACTCCGGATCGCACGACCTCCATCCCGCGCATCACCTCCGAAATGGCGGTTTCAAGTTGAGCGGCGGCCGAGTTGAAATCGGCCTGCAGCTGGCGGTAACTGGCGGGAACGTCTTGCGTCATCCGGAACGTGAGGTCCTTGCCGGAGAGCTTGGCGAGGCCTTCGCCCAGCGAATTCGAGACGGTTTCGCGCTCTTGGCGAACCGCCTCCTCCTCCGCCAAGCTTTGTTCTGCGAGGTTGCGGCGACGCTCCTCCTCGAATTCGCCATCGCGGCGGATCTTCGACAGCGCGGCGTCCTTGAACACGACCAGGGTCTGCGCCATTTCGCCGATTTCGTCGCGCTTGCCGACGAAGGGAATCTCCGTGTCCAGTTGGCCTTCCGCCACCCGCTGCATCGCCGATATGATGGTCTTGAGCGGGCGTCGAATTTGCGTCGTCACAATCCAAATCGCGGCCAGAACGCCAATCGCGATGCCCGCCAGGGCGCCGGCGATCATCCAAGCGTCGCTTCGCTGCCGGCTCGCGGCGAAGGCGTCGCGCTCGATCGACAGTCGGTCGAGGGCGGCTTGGGAAAGCGCGGCCATCGCCGAGATCATCTTGTCCCGGTTCTTCACGATGGATTCATCGTTGGCTTGGATCAGCGCCGCCTTGGGAGACACGGTGAGCCCGAGCTGCACCGTGTCGTTCTGGTAAGAAATGTAGTCGGCCACATCCAAGGCCAATCGCTTCTTCTTGTCCTCGGGCAGCGCCGCGCCGGCCTGGGCCAGGAACGATTCGCTGGCGGCTTTCAATTGGTCGAGCGCCTTGCTCAAGCCGATCAGGTTCGCCTTGACGTCCTCCTTGGTGTCGGAGGCGAACAGGGAATTGGCCACGACCGCGACATGTTCGACCGATTGCGACAGGGTGCGCGCCTGCAGCGCGAAGCTCCAAGTCGTCTCGATTTGCGCGGTTTGCTGCCGCTGAACGATCGACTCCCAGAACGCGAAAGCGGAGAGACTCGCCGCGAGAAGCACGAGCAGACCCACGACCGCCCCGAGCTTCTGTCCAATGCTTAGCGCCATAGGAGGCCGTCTCGTTCCAGGGGAATACGGCGACAAGTCTTACGCCGGGAGAATTGCCGGAGACTTAAGGAATGCGCCGGCGCGACGAGCCTAAAGCCGGATTTGCCGGTAAAATCGTCGCGTTGAGGCCATGGTTCGGACACGCCTCTCGTCAAGGAGGCTCGGCGCTCTTTCGACGACATCGTCGAAAAGCCCGCCGCAGCCGACAGGCGCCGCAGGCCAAGTCGCCTTTGCGCCGCTAGCCGGCCGCGCGGCGCTCGCCCGCGGCGCGGCGGACGGTTGCGTTCTCCGGGCGCCCATCCCCGGCAGCCTGCGGCCGGCCGACATGGAACTGGCCGATCAGGCTCGCGAGTTGCTCGACCTCCTGGGACATCGAGTGGTTCGCCGCCGTCGATTCCTCGACCATCGACGCGTTCTGCTGCGTCGTCTTATCCATCTCGGCGATGGCGGCGTTCACCGCGTCGAGTCCGGACGATTGTTGCTCGGCGCCGGCCGCGATCTCGCCGACGACCGCGTTGATGTCGTTCACCTCCGTCATGATCCGATCGAGCGATTTGCCGGTTTCGGCCACCAGCGCCACGCCCCGATCGACCTGGGTCACCGAGTTCGAGATCAGCGTCTTGATTTCCTTGGCCGCCTGCGCCGAGCGCTGGGCGAGCGCGCGCACCTCCGAGGCCACCACGGCGAAGCCGCGGCCGGCGTCGCCGGCCCGCGCCGCCTCGACTCCGGCATTGAGGGCGAGCAGGTTGGTCTGGAAGGCGATCTCGTCGATCACGCCGATGATCTGGCTGATTTGTTTCGACGACTTGGCGATATCGCCCATCGCGTCGACCGCCTTGTTCACCACCACGCCGCCCTTTTCGGCGTCGCTCCTGGCGGCGTCCACGACTTCGCGCGCATGGTTTGCGCCGGTCGTCGCTTGCCGCACCGTCGCGGTGATCTCGTTGAGCGCGGCGGCCGTCTCCTCCAGGCTTGCGGCCTGCTGTTCGGTGCGGCGCGCCAGATCGTCGGCCGCGGTGGAGATTTCCTGCGTCCCCAAATGGATGGCGCCCGTTCTCCCGGTCACGCCCGTCATCGCCTGTTCGAGCTGGGCGATCGCGGTATTGAAGTCGCGCTGCAGCTCGCGATAGTCCTCGGCAATGTCCGCCGACATGCGATAGGTCAGATCCTTCGCCGCAACCTTGGCCAAGCCCGCCCCGAGCGCCGCGACGGCCTGCTGCGCCTTGGCGTGCTGCTCGGCCTCGCGCCTTTCGCGCGTCGACCGCTCCGCTTCGAGCGCCGACCGGCTGGCTTCCGCCTCGGCGTCGACGCGGCGCTTTTCGATCGCCGCAATTTTGAAAGCTTCGACCGCCGCCGCCATCCGTCCCAGTTCGTCGGTTTGGCCAACGGCGGGGACATCGAGTTCGGTTTCGCCGGCGGCCAACTTCCTCATCGCCTCGGTCATGCCGGATATCGGCCGGGCGATCGCCCGATAAAGGCCCCAACCCACCAGCAGGGCGCAGATCATCGCCACGATCCCGCCGGCGATTTGCGCATTCTTGACGAAGGCGAGGGCGCTCGCCTGCGCCTCCTCGCTGCGTTTCAAATCAGCGCCGACGACGACCCGGGCGTTTTGCAGCGCGTCGCGAAATTCCTGCATGCGCACGCTGCTGTGCGGCGACTTGGCGATTTCGATCGCCTGATCGACCGTGGCGGGATCGCGCGTCAGCTGTATCTCCGGATCGCCGACCTCGCGTTGCCAATTCGCGGCGGCGGCCGCCAGCTTCGTCAGGGCGTCGACGGCGCTGGCGCTGTCGGGCGAGGCGAGGGCGTCGCTGCGCGCTCTGGCGAGCGTTTCATTGAAAATTTTGGTCGCGGCCGCGTAGAGATTGGCGTGACGTTCGATGCGGATAAGAATGTATCCGCGCGCCGTTTGCGCCTGGTCGTAGCGCGCCGCGGCGAGCTGCTCGATGTCGATGAGAACGGCGTGCGCCGCCTGATTCGCCGTTTGCGCGCTTTCGACTCGCGCCAAAGCGGCGAAAATCGCCGCGCTGATTGGCGCGTAGATCGCCAAGATGCAGGCGAAACCTATGACGAGCTTGTGGGCTATACGCACATTGGCGAGACGCATCGGGGTCATCCGTGGGTCGGGCAGAGGGACATTCCGGATCGGGGCCGGCGCGCCGGAGCGACATCATGTCGGGAGGGCTCGGAGGGCGGGCGATCCGTTCTGCGCGAGGGCAGATTAGCGGGGCCGAGTTAGGCTTGCGTTAACAAGTCGGCGCGGCCGCCGGAATTTTGCCCGCGGGGCGAGTCGAGGCTTGCCCGAGGCCGAGCGTCTCGCGGCTTCAGCCGCCGCCTGCGCGTAGGGCGGACACGGCGCCGTCGATGACGAATTGCACCGCCAGCGCGGCGAGCACGACGCCGAGCATGCGCGAGAGCACGATGTTGCCGGTCGTTCCCAACAGGCGCGAGACGCGCCCGGCGACGAGAAAGACGGCAAGGATCACCGCCATGACCAGCGCGACGATCGCCATCAGGCCGGCCAGTTCGATCGGGTCGCCGCTGGCGCGGCCGGCGAGCAGCATCGTCGCGGTGATCGATCCGGGGCCCGCCATCAGCGGAATGGCCAGCGGAAAGGCGGCGACGTTGCGGATATGATCGATCGACACGGCCTCGTTGGCCAAAGCCGCTTTGCGCTCGGCCTTCAACGCGAACACCATGTCGAACGCCATGTAGAAGAGCAACAGGCCGCCGGCGATGCGGAAGGCCGGAATCGTGACGCCGAGCGCGTCCATCACCGCCTGGCCGCCGAAAGCGAAAGCGGCGAGGATGGCGAAGGCGATGAGGCAGGCGCGCAGCGCGACCTCTCGCTTGGCGGCCTCGGTCATGCCGAGCGTCAGCCCGATGAAGACCGGCGCAAGACCCGGCGGATCGAGTGTCACCAGCAGGGTGACGAGAGCGGTCTTGAGAAACTCGAACGGCACCGACAGATGTCCGGGGAAGCGACGCGAGACTTTGCGCGCAAAGGTCTTCAGACCGTAACCGCGAGGTGTCAAGTTCCGATCGCCCCGAATCCTCCACCGCCGAGGCGCTGATGCCGTCGTCCAACGATCGCCCGCCGTCGAACCCGTTCCGCCAGCTCTGGTTTCGCCCCGGACGCGCGGTCGAGACCGTACTGGCCGGCGATCGGGGGCTGACCACGCTGGCGCTTGCCGCGGTCGGGTCCATACTCGCGCTGCTCGACGTCGCGAACGACTATTTCCATCTGTTGGCTGGCGGGGCGAGCCAATCGCTCGGGGTCGCCGTCGCCATCATCGTCCTCGCCGGGGCCGTCTATGGCGTGACGGGTCTCTATATCGGCGGCTGGATCGTCGCCGCCGTGGCGCGCGCCACTGGCGGGCTCGGCTCGGCGGCCGGCGCGCGCGCGGCTTACGCCTGGGGTTCGGTTCCGTTGCTGATTGGGTTGTCCCTCGCCTTGGCGACGTCGTTCGTCGGGGGGCTCGAGGCGAGGGCGCCGTGGCTGATCATCCTTATCGCCGTCGTCGTGCTGATCTGCGTGCTTTGGGCGATCGTTCTGGCGACGGCGATGCTCGCGCGCGTTCAGCGGTTCGGCGTCCTGCGCGCCCTCTTCTGCGGCTTCGTCGGATGGTTCGGCGTGCCCCTGGCGTTGGCGCTTGCGGTGCGAACCTTCGCCTTCCAGCCCTTCGACATTCCGAGCGGCTCGATGGTCCCGACGTTGCAGCGGGGCGATTACCTCTTCGTATCGAAGTTTGCCTACGGTTACACCCGCTATTCGTTGCCGTTTGCGCCGGCTTGGTTCACGACGCGCGTCTTCGCCGGTCTGCCCAAACGCGGCGACGTGGTGATCTTCGTCCATCCCAGGGATGGAACCGATTGGGTCAAGCGCATCGTCGGATTGCCAGGCGACACGGTGCAGATGAAGGGCGGCCGGCTCCTCATCAACGGCGAGATGGCGGCGCGCCGTCGCGTCGAACCCGGGTTCAAAACCGAAGGACCCTTTGGCGACGCCATCGTCGCGCCGACTTACGACGAGACGCTGCCGGGCGGGGCGACGCACCGGATTATCGAGACCGACGACGGCCACGGTCCTCTCGACGACACCGACGTCTTCTTGACGCCGCCGAACGCCTATTTCGTCTTGGGCGACAATCGCGACAATTCGGTCGATTCGCGCCTGGGGACAGACAAGGGCGGCGTCGGCTTTGTGCCGCTTGAGAACATCGTCGGCCGCGCGGCGATGATCTACTATTCGATCGATCCGGACGCGCCGCATGGGCCCGCGCCGGCGCGGCTCGAACGCATCGGGCTCGCGGTCGAATAGCGCCTTTTCCCAAGGCGCCGAACGCCGCCCTCGCCCCCGGCGCGGCGATCCCTTCGGGCCTCGCGCTAAAATATTGATTTGGCGCACTTATCTCGTTGTTCGTCGGCGCGCGAGCGCGGTGGCGCGACGCCGTGGAATCAGCTAGAAAGGATTCGATTGCATTTTGCTGAGTGGACACCCCTGAATTGACCGACGACAAGGACGAGCGGCCCGCGCCCGGCGGCCCCGCCGACATCAAGCCTGTTTCGATCCTCGACGAAATGAAGCGCAGCTATCTCGATTACGCGATGAGCGTCATCGTCAGCCGCGCGCTGCCCGACGTCCGCGACGGACTGAAGCCGGTGCATCGGCGCATTCTCTACGCGATGCGCGAGCTCAATTTCACTCCCGATCGGGCCTACAACAAGTCGTCGCGCACCGTCGGCGACACGATGGGCAAGTTCCATCCGCACGGCGATCTGGCGATCTACGACGCGCTGGTGCGCATGGCGCAGGATTTCTCCATGCGCGCCCCGCTCGTCGACGGGCAGGGCAATTTCGGCTCGGTCGACGGCGATCCGCCGGCGGCCTCGCGCTACACCGAGGCGCGCCTGGAAAAAATCGCCTTGGCGCTGCTCGACGACATCGATCTCGACACCGTCGATTTCCGTCCCAACTACGACGAGAAGGAGCTGGAGCCGGTCGTCCTGCCGGCGCGCTTTCCCAACCTCCTGGTCAACGGGGCGGGCGGCATTGCGGTGGGCATGGCGACCAACATTCCGCCCCACAATCTCGGCGAGACGATCGACGGCGTTCTCGCGTTGATGGACAAGCCCGATATTTCGCTGGAAGAATTGATGGAGCACATTCCAGGGCCCGACTTCCCCACGGGAGCGGCGATCCTGGGGCGGGGCGGCATTCGTTCGGCCTACGCGACCGGGCGCGGCTCGATCATCATGCGCGCCACGGTCAAGGTGGAGTTGTTGCGCAAGGACCGCGAGGCGCTGATCGTCACCGAGATCCCCTATCAGGTCAACAAGGCGACGCTGATCGAGAAGATCGCCGAGCTGGTGCGCGAGAAGCGCATCGAGGGCATCAGCGATCTGCGCGACGAGTCCGATCGCGACGGCATGCGCATCGTCATCGAACTCCGGCGCGACGCCGTCGCCGACGTCGTGCTCAACCAGCTCTGGCGCTTCACCGCGATGCAGTCGAGCTTCGGCGCCAACATGATCGCGCTGAACGGCGGCCGGCCGGAGATGCTGACGCTGAAGGACATGCTCGTCGCCTTCCTCGAGTTCCGCGAGGACGTGGTGACGCGGCGCACCAAGCATCTGCTCGCCAAGGCGCGCGACAACGCCCATCTCCAGGTCGGCCTCGCCATCGCGGTGGCCAATATCGACGAAGTGATCCGCCTGATCCGCACTTCGCCCGACGCCGCCGCCGCCCGCGCCGCGTTGATGGAACGCGCCTGGCCGGCGCGCGACATGGCGCCGCTGATTACGCTGATCGCCGATCCGCGCCACACGCTCGCCGAAGACGGAACGATGCGGCTTTCCGACGCCCAGGCGCGCGCCATTCTGGAATTGCGCCTGGCGCGCCTCACCGCGCTCGGCCGCGACGAAATCGCCGAGGCGCTCAACAAGCTGGCGGCCGAGATCGCCGACTATCTCGACATCTTGCGCTCGCGCGCGCGCCTGATGGGCATCATCCGCGACGAACTGACGGCGGTGAGGACCGCTTTCGCCGATCCGCGCCGCACCGAGATCCTCGACAGCGACGCCGACATGGACGACGAGGACCTCATCCAGCGCGAGGACATGGTCGTGCTGGTGAGCCACGGCGGCTACATCAAGCGCGTGCCGCTTTCGACCTATCGCGCCCAGCGGCGCGGCGGCAAGGGTCGCGCCGGCATGGCGACGCGCGAGGAGGATTTCGTCGCGCGGCTTTTCGTCGCCTCGACGCATCAGCCGGTGCTCTATTTCTCCTCGAAGGGCCAAGTCTACAAGGAGAAGGTGTGGCGGCTGCCGCTCTCGGCGCCGCAGTCGAGGGGCAAGGCGCTGGTCAATCTCCTGCCGCTCGAACCGGGCGAGCGCATCACCACCATCATGCCGCTGCCCGAGGACGAAGCGAGCTGGGACGCGCTCGACGTGATGTTCGCCACGACGCGGGGAACCGTGCGGCGCAACAAACTGTCGGACTTCGCCCAGGTCAATCGCGCCGGCAAGATCGCGATGAAGCTCGACGAGGGCGAGAACATCGTCGACGTGCAGATCTGCTCCGAGGCGGACGACGTGCTGCTGACGACGGCGCTCGGCCAGTGCATCCGTTTCGCGGTCGACGACGTGCGCGTCTTCAAGGGCCGCGACTCGATGGGGGTGCGCGGCGTCAGCCTGGCGGAGGGCGACAGCGTCATTTCGCTGGCCATCCTGCGCGAGTTCGACGCCACGAGCGACGAGCGCGTCGCCTATCTCAAGATGCGCCGCGCGATGGCCGGCGAGACGGCGGAGGAAGCCAACGGCGAAGCCGATGGCGAAAGCGAGGCGCCCGCCGGCGCGGCCGCCTTGACGCCCGAGCGCTACGCCGAAATGTCGGCCGCCGAGCAGTTCATCCTGACCGTCTCCGAAAACGGCTACGGCAAGCGCACCTCGTCGTTCGAGTATCGCCTCACCGGGCGCGGCGGCAAGGGCATCGTCGCCATGGCGGCGGTCGCGGCGCGCAACGGCAAGCTGGTCGCCTCCTTCCCGGTCGAGCACGGCGACGAGATCATGCTGGTGACCGACGGCGGCCAGCTCATCCGCTGCCCGGTCGACGGCATCCGCGTCGCCGGTCGCGCCACCCAGGGCGTCATCGTCTTCGACACCGCGGTCGAGGAGCGCGTCGTCTCGGTCGAGCGCATCTCCGAGCCGGACGGCGAGGAGGACGAAGCGGAGGGGTGAGGATTGAGGCGTGAGCGCGGCGGCGCTCCTTCTGGCGCCGGGCGGGAGCGGCGGGCGCATCGCCGAGGCGCCGGCCCGCACGACGGCGGCAATCGGCAGCGACAGTCGCGTCGCCGACATCGAGACGTTGAAGCGCCGCAGGCGCGGCATCGTCCGTCAGGCGCCGCTGCCGCGCGCCACGCTGCGCGAACGCAATCGCTTTTTCAGGTTAGGCGTCCTGCAACGCGATCCTGGCCTTGCTGTCGCGCGACTTTGGACATGGAGCCGCACGACTGCAAGGTGGCGGGTCAAGGAAGTGATGGCGACGGCCGGAATTTATGGCGCGCCCACGATGCGGAGAGGCCTACGCCATTCGTTCGGCGTGAATGCGTTCCAATCGAACGTGCCGCCGCATGTTGTGCAGCGCTGGTTCGGTCACGCCTCCTTGTGCACGACCTCGATTTACGGCGACGTGATCGGATCGGATAAACGGGCTATTGCTGAGAGGACGTGGAAATGAAAAACGCCGCAGCGTGAAGCGCTTCGTTGACGGCGAACCGAGTTTGACAGAATGGAGCTCATGCGGCCCCGTGCATTGAGGCAAAACTGAATCGGAGAGGGGAACACGGTTGTTCGACATTTGCACTTTAAAGTCGTGGGCGGACCTAGGAGAGGGCTTATTTGGAATTGCTGCCGCGGTATTTTGGTTTTGGTCGGTCGGTGTCCACTGGTTTTTGAGTACGAAGACGAAGGGCGACCTTGCCAGAAACACTCGACTTGGTAACAAGTTGAACGCGTTTGCTGCCCTGTTTGCGGGTCTAGTCGCGCTACTTCAAGTGTTCATCCATTACGCGCCTGCTTGCCGCGATTTTGGATAGCGGCCTTTGCTGGAACACGATGGTGCACAATTCAAGAATTTCGAGACAACCAATCGGCACAAGATGTAAAATCGATGCCATGATGAAATGCGCTTGTCTCCTGTCGCTGCTCTTGGTGCTACCTTTCAGCACGACCCACGCGGAGGGAGCGGCACCCGAGACTGTCCAAGTCACTAAGGTCACGGTTGACGGTGACGTGAAGCGCGTCACGATGGAGAGTGACACCGGGCGTTACGTGCTGTCCTGCAATCTTAAGGCAAGTGGCTGCATTACGCCTGTACCTCAGGGGCGCTATTACCTCTTCACCAAGAGCACGTTGTGGCAGATGCCGGGGGCAAAGCAGCCGATTGATTTGAAGTTTGTGCAGGACTGGACTGTTAGGTATCCCAATGGGGAAAATTTGGGCCTTGTTCCCGTGAATAGTGGCCAGCCTGACTCCCTCGGGATGTTTATGCTGGAGTCTTGGTCAAGGCGCTAGCTTACGGTTCGGGCCGTGCAAAATTCCAAAATTCTGCAACACGCGCACGCCCTTGAATTTCCACGCGATTTTTGTTGCAGAATTCAAGTGCGGAAATCCGCCTAGCCCCCGCGCTTGAGCGCGTCGGCCGCAACGGCGAGCGGCAGGACGAGCGAGAGCGGCGCATCGTCCAGGCGCAGAGCCCCGTAGCTTTCGTACCAGCGCGCTGCACGATCGTTCTTCGCGTCGATCAGCAAGGCGACGCCGCCGACATCTTGCGCGACGCGGAGGCAGCGATCGGCGGCGCGCAACAGGAGCGCGCCGCCGAGTCCGCGGCCTTGCACGGTCTTGTCGACGGCGAGGCGGCCGAGACGGAATACCGGCGCGTCGTAACGCGCGAGGCTTTTCTTCGCGAGCGCCGGCGTCCGTGCATACTCGAGTGACGCCGGACTCAGCGTGTAGAAGCCGAGAATGCGCGCCGGCGTGTCCGAGGGCGCGGCGACGAAGCATTTCGCGCCGCCGCTTTCGTGGTTTTGGCGCGCGTAGCGTCGCAGGTAGAGGTTGAGGTCGCCGTCGCCGCAATCGAAGGCCGCGCGGTCGTGCCGCTTGGCGATCGGCGCTTCCCCCCATACGATCGCCGTCATGGCAGCGTGAAGCCGGCTTTTGCGGCGCGCACGAGACGGTCGGGAGCCTCCGGCGGGTCTTCGAGCAAGGCGAGAACGCGCAGGGAATCGCGTTCCGACAGTGTGAGCCGTTCGGCTTCGGAAATATCCGCCTGCGCCTGCGGCAACACGGCGCGCAGAATATAGCCGGTGAGATCGAGCCGCTTGATCGACGCGGCGCGCGTCAAAGTCGCTTTGTCTTCGGCGCGGAGCCGTAGTTCGATGCGGCCGTTGTCCGTAAGAGCACGGGGCATGGGTCCTCCTGAGTTTGTTGACCAACGATAGCATACGGAATGAATCCGTACAAGACAACTCACACCCATACCTTGCTGACCGCGCTGTGAAGTATCTGATGATATCCTTTGTCAAACTGATGGAGGGCAACGCATGGGGCGCGGGCCGAAAGCGCTTCGAGGAACCAGGATCAAGCTCAAGGGCGTGAGCGCCTTTGGCTTTGGCGCATCTGGCGAGCATTCTGCCCCCAGAGGGCGCCGACTGAGACCACGAACCGCCGCTCTCGGCGGAAGAGGGCGACGATCTTCCGCTCAGCCCAGGCGGGCCGCATCAATTTCCCGGTGTGCTGAGAGCTTGAGAATGCGCTAGGCTTATAAGCGGTCCGAGATTCCATATTTGTGTGGAAAATCGCGTTTCAGGCTACCCTGTTTCTGCACAGACACTTAGTTGTGTATTTGGTTCAGTTCTGTGAACTACTTACAAAAGCCCTTTCTCCCGCCGGGGGATAAGGTGGACACGCAAGGACGATCCGTGATGACCAGGCGCGCCCGCGACGTTTTGCTCGACATCCTGCGCGACGAGGGCGTGACCCACGTCTTCGGCAATCCCGGCTCGACCGAGATGCCGCTGATGGACGCGCTGGTCGATGCGCCCGACATCCGCTACGTGCTCGGCCTGCAGGAGGCCACCGCGGTCGGCATGGCCGACGGCTGGGCGCTCGCCGCCAATCGCGCCGGCTTCGTCAATCTGCACGCGATGGGGGGCCTAGGCAACGCGATGGGCGTCCTCGTCGCCTCGAAGGCGAGCGAGACGCCGCTGGTGGTCACCGCCGGCCAGCAGGACACCCGCCATCTCATGACCGAGCCCTGGCTTTCCGGCGATCTCGTGGCGCTCGCGGCGCCGGTGACCAAATGGGCCAAGGAGGTGCGGCGCGGCGACGACGTCGGCCAGGCGCTGCGCCGCGCCTTCGCCATCGCCCGCACGCCGCCGTGCGGGCCGGTGTTCCTGTCGCTGCCGATGGACATTCTCGATCAGGAAGTGAGCGGCCCGACGCCGCCGGCCTCCGCGGCGCCGCGCCTCGGCCCCTCGCCCGACGCGGCGCGCCTTGCCGAGCGGCTCGCCGGCTACGACCCCGAGCGGGTCGTGGTTTTGCTCGGCGACGATTTGCCGTCGTCGGCGAGCGCCGGGCTGGTCGCCTTCGCCGAGGCGGCCGGCTTTCCGGTCTGGGGCGTCCAGCTCACCTCGCGCACGGCCTTTCCCTCGGCCCACCCCTGTTGGGCGGGGGTGCTGAAGCCCGATTTCGCCGACATGCGCGCCCACTTCATGGCCGCCCAGGCGATCGTGCTGGTCGGCGGGCGCGCCTTTGTCGCCTATCCCTATCGCGACGCCGAGCCCGTGCCGGAAGGCGTCGCCGTCCTCCACGTCGCCGACAACCCGGAAGCGTTCGGGCGCGAGCACGCCGCCGACATGGCGCTCATCGGCGATATCGGGCAGACGCTGGCCGCCGCCGCCGAGCGCCTGCGCGGATTGCTCGACCCGGCGCCGGTCGCGGCCCGGCTCGCGGCTCGCGGCGCGCAGAAGCGCAAGGCGATGGCGGCGCTGCGGGCGGAGATTCTCGCCGAGAGCGCCAGCGCGCCGCTGTCGCCCGATGCGGCGGTGCTCGCCGTGCTCGACGCGCTGCCGAGCGACGCCTTCATCGCCAACGACTCGGCGGCGACCTTCGGCCGCGTGCAGGAATTGCTGACGACGCGGCCCGGCCGCTACTTCTTCTCGCGCGGCGGCGTGCTCGGCTGCAATTTGCCGGCCTCGGTCGGCGCTTCGCTGGCGACCGGCGCCTGGGTCGCCTCCTTCGCCGGCGACGGGGGCGCGATGTATTCGCCGCAGGCGCTGTGGAGCGCTGCGCACTACCGCGCGCGGACGATCGCCTTCGTCTTCAACAACCGCCGCTACGGCGTGTTGCAGAACGTCGCCAAGCAGCTCGGCTACGCCAACGCGGTGGCCGGCCGCTACGTCGGCATGGAGATCGTCGACCCCGAGATCGACTTCCAGGCGCTGGCGGCCTCGATGGGCGTGCCGGCGACGCGCGCCGACGATCGCGACGCGATCCGCGCCGCGGTCGAAACGGCGCTGCGGCGCGACGGGCCGTCGCTGATCGAAATCCGGATTCGCTGAGACCCCAGCGCGCGCCGGCCCTTGCCGGCGGCTCCCCGGCGGGATAGGCCTTGCCGATGGCGCGCGTCGCATTCTATTCCGGGTCGTTCGACCCGATCACCAACGGCCACCTCGACGTCATCGCCAGCGCGGCGGCGCTGTGCGACCGATTGGTCATCGGCGTCGGCGCAAATCCCAACAAGGAAGGCCTGTTCTCGATCGAGGAGAGGCTCGCGATCATCCGCGCCGCGGCCGCCCCGATCCTGGCGCCGACGGGCTGCGCGCTGGAGGTCGCCGCGTTTTCCGGGTTGGCGATCGAGGCGGCGCGGGCGGCGGGCGCTTCGCTCATCGTGCGGGGGTTGCGCGATTCCACCGACTTCGATTACGAAATGCAGATGGCCGGCATGAACGGCGCCATGGCGCCGGAGATCCACACCGTGTTCCTGCCCGCCTCCTCGCCGGTGCGTCCGATCACCGCGACGCTGGTTCGCCAGATCGCGGCGATGGGCGGCGACGTCAGCGCCTTCGCCCCGCCCGACGTCGTGGCCGCGCTGAAGGCGAAGTTCCCTTCTCGCTCTTGACGAAGGCGCGCTCAGGCGTCGGCGAAGGCGCAGGCGCCGCCGCCGCAACATGCCCCCATTTCGGCCCCGCAAGGCGCGAGCTCCGGCCCCGCGTCGCCGCCCTTTCCAGGTGAAGCGATGAGGGACAGCTGCTGCTCCAGATCGGCGCTGTCGCACGCCTGGCAGATCGGCGTTTCGCCCGACATCACCAGCGTCTGGAACTCCTTGCCGCAGGCGCGGCAGCGGTAGGCGAAAATGGGCACGGGCGCGACTCCAAGGTCGATATTCGTCATTGCGGATGTGTCGTAGGCGGGCGGGAATTTCAAGTCCATGGCGAGATCGGGCGCGCCGGGGCAAGGCGACGCCCCAGGCCGCAAGGAATGACATGTCGCGGCCTGGGCTTGGCGCGAACCGAGAACTCCGGCATAGCTGCATCGGCGCGGCGGATCGAGTGGGGAAAGCGATGCGAAAGGCGATGGGAGCGGTTGTTGCGATCGGCCTGGCGGTCCCGATGATGCTCGCCGCCGCTCAGGCGGGGCCGGAAGCCAGCGTGCGCCGTTGCGGCTGGCTCGAGAATCCGACGCCCGGCAACTGGTGGCTCACCGATCAAAACGGGCAATGGGTGCTGGCGACCCAAGGCGCGCCGCAGCCGACGCCGGACCCGATGGACGCGATCCCCGACATCTCGACGCATGACTACGTCAAGACCAACGGCGAATACGGCTACGCCTGCGCCTGCCTCGAGGGCCAGTTCGACGAAGCGACGAAGGGTGTTCTGAAGGTGACGGCGTTCAAGCAATTGCCGTTGCAAGCGTGCAGGACCGACAAGAAGCTGCCCAAACCCTGAGGCCTGCCCCCGTCGTCGGCGGTGTCTCAGTTTAAATTGTGGTTTCCATCCAAGTCCGTCTTTCCGCCAAGCGCGTCCAAACGACCGAAGTTGGCCGGGGGCGGAAGGGCGGATCCCGGATGAACGGGGAACCCTGCGACGGACGCGCCCTGGTCACGACGACAATTCGAGCCAAGGAGAATCTGATCTATAGCATCAAAGTTCTCGACGGTTGTTGAGTGACGCGGGATGCGGGCTAAGAGACCAGACCTTCAGCGAGGCATCATGAAGAAAATCATTGGCATCCATATTCTGGCCCTTCCGGGCGACTCTCACGCCTATGAGCGACGATCGGCGCCTGCGCGAGGGCCTCAACGTTTACGACGGCAAGCTGACCTGCGAACCCGTGGCGGCGGCGCAAGGTCTGGCTTATGTTCCCGTCGAGGGCGTACTCGCGTAGAGCAACTATCGGGAAGGGCGCCGCCGCTGCTTGGGCGTGCGGGGATCGCAATAGCCCCTCGCGGAGGCGTCGATGTCTAGGGGATATTGGCTTGCAGGCATAGCGTTCTTGTATGCCGCGCTCGCAACAGGCGCGGCCCACGCCGAAACCGCGACGCCCAGCGCTCCCGTCGCCGCCGCGACCTCGGAGGTTGACCCCCAAATCCTCGAGGAGCGCGCGGCCGAGACCCGGTTCATGAAGACCCTGTTTGGCGTGGAGGCGCCCAAGGCTCGCTCGCGAGCCTGCTTCACGCGCGTCTACGACGCCGCGCATCTGAAGGCCCACCCCAACCAGCACGTGGTCGAAATCCGCATATCCGCGCATTACGATCCCGTCGAAAGAAAGCGAACGGACATAGACGCGCCGCGCTCGAAATGGGGCTACGCCATTCAAAGTCTGCTCCGCGACGGCAAGCTCAAGACGTTTAGGGATGAGGGATCTTGCTCCTTCAATTCACCTGGGAAGGGCTTCCACGGCGGCTCGGGTTTTACGCTTCTTTGCAACCCCGCCTGCGACTCTGGCGACCTCTTCGACATGGAACCCGACGGCAAGAGTGCGAAACTCAGCAACAAGGACGATCTCGTTCACCCCGAATACACCGAGCCCGGCGCGCCGGACAAACTGGCGGCGAAGGCGGACGACAGTGTGTTTCGACTCTATCGCGCCAAGGATTCCCTCTGTGACTTCGACAAGCCCTGAGGCGCGCGCATGATATTGCGTCGAAGTTTCCTGAAATGGACGACGCTGGCCGCCGCCTCCGGCGCCAGCGCCGCCGCGAGCGCCGAGAGCGGTGAGAACAAGGTTGTCTACCACCTCGACGATCGCGAGAAGATCGCCATGGTCCTCGGCAATATTCAGAACCACTTCAACGCCTTCAGCGATGGCGGACGGGTCGTCATCGGGCTTGTCGTTATCGGCGAGCCGCTCGGCGACTTTCGCCTCGGCGCCGACGCCGAGCAAACGAGGGCGAAGCTGCGAGGCCTCGTCGACAGGGGCCTGACGCCCTACGCTTGCGTGCATACGATGGCTTGGCTCAAGTTGACGCTCGTGGATTTGGCGCCGGGCTTTGAAGTTGCGGAAAAGGGCGGCGTCGTGAAGCTCGCTGAGTTGCAGCAGCGGGGATTCGCCTACATACGCCCTTGAGGGCGGACGGCGGGGGACGACGCGAAAAGCGCTCGGAAATCAAGGCCTCCAGAGGCTATGGCAATTCTAGGGAATCCCTGGAGGCGTCGGGCCCCGGGGTCGAGGCGGTCAAGGACGGCCGCGAACGTTCGCCCCATGCCGCCCGCGCCGTCGCCTCGACATCCGCGTGCGAGGGGATGCGAGAGGCGGATGAGCGACCGCAATGGCGCGCAAACCGGTCGCCGCTCCTGATCGGACGCAAGGTCTGCGAACACCCTTCGCGGAAGTTCAAACTGAGACGCCGCCCGGTCCACAGCGCCTATTGCCGCATCCGGCCCCAGCGCCTATAGCCTATGGCTTTAATGACCGAATCCGTCGCCCAAGCGCAATTCTCCCGCCGTCACCTGCTCGGCATCGAAGGCCTTTCGCGGCTCGAAATCGAGGCGCTGCTCGATCTCTCCGAGGAGGCGGTCGCCATTTCCCGTCAGGTCGAAAAAAAGCGCGCCACGTTGCGGGGGCGCACGCAGATCAACCTCTTCTTCGAAGCCTCGACGCGCACCCAATCCTCGTTCGAGATCGCGGGAAAACGCCTGGGCGCCGACGTGATGAACATGGCGGTCAGCACCTCCAGCGTGAAGAAAGGCGAAACGCTGATCGACACCGCGATGACGCTGAACGCCATGCGGCCCGACATCATCGTGGTGCGCCATCTCCACGCCGGGGCGGTGCATCTCCTGGCGCGCAAAGTCGACTGCGCCGTCATCAACGCCGGCGACGGCGCCCACGAGCATCCGACGCAGGCCCTGCTCGACGCGCTGACCATCCGCCGCAACCGAGGCCGCATCGAGGGCCTGACGGTGGCGATCTGCGGCGACGTCCTGCATTCGCGCGTCGCGCGCTCCAATATCTTGGCGCTGGGCACGCTCGGGGCGCGGGTGCGGGTCGTCGGCCCCTCGACGCTGTTGCCGCCGGGCATCGAGAACATGGGCGTCGAAGTGTTCCGCGATATGAAGGCGGGGCTGAAGGACGCCGACATCGTGATGATGCTGCGTCTGCAGCGCGAGCGCATGAGCGGCGCCTTCGTGCCCTCGACCAAGGAATACTTTCGCTATTTCGGCCTCGACGCGGAGAAGCTCGCCTACGCCAAGCCGGACGCGCTGGTGATGCACCCGGGGCCGATGAACCGCGGCGTCGAGATCGATTCCCTCGTCGCCGACGGCGCGCAGTCGCTGATCCGCGAACAGGTCGAAATGGGCGTGGCGGTGCGCATGGCGGTGCTCGAGGCGCTGGCGCGGCATCTGCCCAACGGG
>CAVWKL010000187.1:0-6354 GCA_963755075.1 uncultured Alphaproteobacteria bacterium | reverse complement strand
CACGGCCACCAATGTTGCCAACGGGCTTTCGGTCAGAGCTTTACCGAACTTAATGCGGGACTTTACCCTGTCGAACGACATTCTATTGGGTGCATGGGGCATTAGCGCCACGCCTACAGGATGCCAGACCGTAGGGTACATGGCAGACGAAACGAGCCTGACCAATGTCCCGATGGTGTGGCCAGGGCAGACACAGAGTAGCTATTCTGGCTGCACGAGAACAACAACCCGAACTACGTAGCCCCTCCAGGGGGGGGGGGGGGGGTGTGTGGGTGTATGTGACGCAGTATTTTCCCAGTTCAGCAAGTATGTGCAGCTATTGGGCGGGATCGAGCGCCTGTACTACTGGAAATCAAAACATAACGTTCTACTATCACGCCTTTGCGCAAGCGAGCGGCAGCGCTTACCACAACACTGCTGCCGATGGCGCGGACTTTGGGTCAAACATTCCTCCATCCATGTGGCTAATACGGCGAATCAGTTTGTATGTCCGTACCGGTGCGGGGGAGAAGGGCCCATCCGGATACGCTGGCGGTAGGGACTGCGGTATCGGCGTGGTATATGGGGCTCGATGTGAACACGACTTCGCCGTTTCCGAGTGCGGCGCATCAAGTGGAACGCCTCTGGGATACGCAGGGCAGAGTGGCCATACGCCGCGACCTGTACGGGCGGTGGCAACACATGCAGTGCGCCGTATGTTACTTATACGTTCACTGCGATGGACGCGCAGCTTGCTGCCATGTACTCGGCGGGCGTGAGATACATGCAGATGCCGCTGGCACGGACGCCGAATTTCGCTTCGTCCAGACCAGCGTCGGGCGCAAGCGCCGCGAGCGTCTTGCGGAGCGCCTCGTTCTCGGCGGCGGCGCGCTCGAGCTTGCGCGCCGCCTGCGCCAGCGCCGAGGCCGCCTTGGCGAGCGCGTCCGAGGGGGAGCGGGCCTCGGTCGGCTGCGGCGTCTCGGCGCTGGCGGGCGCGGCGGCGGCGGCCGCGCCTCGGGCGTTGTCGAGCGGCGGCTCGCCGGGCGCGTGGGGTTCCGCGCTCGGGTCGGCCGTTCGCGCCGCGAAGGCGCGCTTCTCGACGACGCCGTCCTTGATCACTTCGAAGGTCGCGCCGGGCACACAGGGCAAATCGACCAGCGAGATTTCGCTCGGCTCGGCGGTGTAGCGGGTCAGGCCGCTCTCCGGGTCGGGCCAGCGCTTGACGTAGCGACCGCCCTGGCGAGAAGCCGGTGTAGACGCCCTCCGTCACCTTGCGCCATTCCTCGTCGTCGACGATCTTCGCCGCCACCAGAATGCGCTTGCCCTCATCGTCGAAGGCGATGTCGGTGAGCTTTCCCGCGGCGACGCGCCCGTGCATGGCGCGCACCGCGCCGTACGACTTGCCGCCGCTGGCCGGCGAGCGCCTCGGCCGACCAGGCCTCGAAATAGGGCTTGGTCGAGGCGTAGTCGCAGATTTCGCCGACGCGGTCGGGCGCCTCGGCGGTGGCGACCCCTTGGACGATGCGCTGGTCGAGATCGACCTTGGCGAGGGGCAAAAAAAATCAAGCGTCGACATGCGTCGCAGGCTCCATGGACGGGCGGGGATAGGGATGGGGCGAGGAGGCGGCGCGCCGGGCGCGCTTCGTCGGGGGATTTCTTGGGAGGGGGCGCGTCCGTTGCGTCGGCGCGACGCCCGCCCCGGCCGGCTCGGCGCCATCTCCCCACTGTGTAGCATTATGCCTGAAACCGCGTAACAAGGCAAGCAAATGTTCGCTATTTGTTCGCGCAGGAGCTCCGGGCCGACGTTTCCAGCAAAGCCCAGCGTTTTCATCACGTTGCGAGCGCGTCCGTTTGACGCCGGACCGATCGCGCCAAATCAACCCGCATGATACGGGCTATCATTTCGACCGATCGTCGTCTGACAGAATTTGAGGCGAAATGGCAAGCGCGGCTTGCTGGCGGATGAACGTCCCGATACGTCTTCATTCTGCGGAGGCGTCGCTTCGCCGAGCTCATCAGCGGCGCCGGGTCAATCGTCAAAGCCGGGCGAACCGGGCAACGCGTTCACGGGGAGAAACCGCCATGAAGATCGCGCTCGATCCCTACATGCATCGGCATCTGTCGCTCGAGGAACTGCCGCGCAAGGTGGCCGAACTCGGCTACCAGTTCATCGAGCTGTCGCCGCGCGACGACTTTCTCGCCTGGTGGGTCGCCCCGCGCGCCTATCCCGAACGCATTCGGAGCTTCAAGACGGCGCTGAAGGATCACGGGGTGAAGGTCGCTTCGCTTTTGCCGATGTACCGCTGGGCGAGCCCGCACGAGGACGAGCGGCAAACCGCGGTGCGCTATTGGAAGAAGGCGATCGCAATCGCGGTCGAGTTGGGCGTCGACACGATGAATTCCGAGTTCGGCCGCGGGCCCTCGCCCGACCGCGCGCACGCTTCAAATTGCTGCGGCGGCCGCTACACCGTCGAGTCGAGCGAAGCCGCCTGGTGGCGCTCGATGGAGGAACTCGTGCCGGTCTTCGAGCGCGAGGGGATCAATCTCCATATCGAACCGCATCCCGAGGACTTCGTCGAGACGCTGCACCCGGCCGTCGACATGATCCGCATGATCGGTTCGAAGGCCGTCAAGTTCCTCTATTGCGCGCCCCACACCTTCTATTTCGGCGACGACATGGGGCGGATGATCCGCGACGCCGCGCCGGTCCTCGCGCACGTGCACGTCGCCGACACTTACAATCACAAGGCCTCATCGGGCCTGCGCTACATCTGCAATCCCCCCGGCGCGCAAGTGACCGTGCACCAGCACTTGGACATCGGCCAGGGCGAGATCGATTGGGACGTGTTTTTCTCCAGCCTCGCCGAAGTCGGCTTCGACGGCGTCGTCACCGCCTGCGTGTTCGCCTGGGAGGAGCGCGCCGACCAATCCGGGCGCTTCATGCGCGAGGAGATCCAGCGCTACGTCGACAAGTATTGGAGCAAGCCAGGCGACAAGGGCAAGGCGTGAGGCAGCCTCGGCTCGTGCGCCCGCTTCGCGGAGGGATGAGATGACAGTGAATGTCGGGGTGATCGGCGTCGGGATGATCGGCCAGGACCACATCCGGCGGCTGACGACGGTGCTGGCGGGCGCCGACGTCGTCGCGGTCAGCGACGTCGATGCGGCGCAAGCCGAGGGCGTCGCGTCGCGCCTCAGCGGCGCCAAGGCCTATGCGAGCGGCGAGGAGCTGATCGCCGCACGCGAAGTCGACGCCGTGATCGTGACCTCCTGGGGGCCGACCCACGCGACGTATGTGCGCGCCGCGATCGGCGCGGGCAAGCCGGTCTTCTGCGAGAAGCCGCTGGCGACCACGCAAGGCGATTGCTCCGCCATTCTCGAAGCCGAGGCGGCGTTCGGCCGGCGGCTGGTCCAGGTCGGCTTCATGCGCCGCTTCGACGCCAACTATCGCGCGCTGAAGGAAGCCATCGTCAGCGGCGCGATCGGCGCCCCGCTGATCTTCAACAGCGCCCACCGCAACCCCTCGGTTCCGGCGAGCTACACCAGCGAAATGGCGCTCGTCGACACCGCCGTGCACGACATCGACATCGCGCGCTTCCTGCTCGACGACGAGCCGATCGCGATTTCGGTGAAGACGCCGCGCCGCAACAGCCGCGGCGGCGCGCTCGCCGACCCGCTGTTGACGCTGATCGAGATGCGCGGCGGCGCGCTGGCGAGCATCGAGACCTCGGTCAACATCGCCTACGGCTACGACATCCGCGGCGAGATCGTCGGCGAGACCGGCGTCGCCGCGCTCGCCGAGAGCAACCCGGTCGTCCTCAAGAGCGGGGGGATCTTCAGCGGCCGGGTGCCGATGGATTGGCGCGAGCGCTTCGCGCCCGCCTTCGATGCGGAATTCCGCGCCTGGCTCGCCGCCGCGGCCAAGGGCGGCGCGGCCGGCCCCAGCGCCTGGGACGGCTACGTCGCCACCGTCGTCACCGACGCCGGCGTCGCGGCGATCAAATCGGGAGGGCGCGTCGCCATTGCCTTGCGCGACCAACCGGCGCTCTATAGTGCCGCCTGAGGCGGGAGCCGGCCCAATTGCGTAATTTGACGATATAGTCCCCGGCGGCGCCGAGCCGGCGCTCCGGGGCGACTTTGGCAAGGAGATCGCATGATGAATTTCTCATTGAACCACATGGTCGCGCCGCGCCTCGCGCACGCCGCCTTCTTCGATCTGACGCGCAAGCTCGGCCTCGACCGCGTCGAGATTCGCAACGACCTTGCGGGCGTCGCGCTGGCGGACGGGACGAGCGCCGCCGAAGTCGGCGCCGCGGCCAAGGCGCGCGATCTGCGCATCCTTTCCATCAACGCGCTGCAACGCTTCAATCTTTGGGACGAGGCGCGCGCCGCCGAAGCCGCCGCGCTGATCGCGCAGGCCGTCGCCAGCGGCGCCGAAGCGCTGGTGCTGTGCCCCGTCAACGACGTGAACTACACCCCTTCGGCCGCCGAGCGGCGTGAGGCGTTGGCCAAGGCGTTGAACGGGCTGAAGCCGATGCTGAAGGCGGCGGGGATCGTCGGTCTCGTCGAGCCGCTGGGCTTTGTCGAATGTTCGCTGCGCTATAAGCAAGACGCGGTCGAGGCGATCGAAGCCATCGGCGGCGCCGGCGCCTTCCGCCTGGTCCACGACACCTTCCATCACTTCGTCGCCGGCGAGACGAAGATGTTTCCGCACTACACCGGCCTCGTTCACATTTCCGGCGTGACCGATCCCGCCGCGACCGCCGCGACGATGCGCGATCCGCACCGCGTGCTGGTCGACGCCGGCGATCGCATCGGCAACATCGCGCAACTGCGCGCGCTGCGCGCCGGCGGCTACGACGGCGCCCTCTCGTTCGAACCCTTCGCCGCTTCCGTCCACGAAAGCCGGACGATCGAAGCCGACCTCCGGTCCAGCCTGGCCCACGTCAAGGCGGGGCTCGAACGCGGCTGAGCAGGGTTGTTCGGCGGGAATGGCTGGCGAGAATGCAGAAGGGCCGACGCAACCGATGCGCGGGAAATCGGGATGTGGAGCAACTCGTCGGAGAAGAAATCCGCGGCGGGGACGCCGTGCAGGATCTGCTGGCAGGCGGGGTCGGGCCGCTCGGGCGCGCGTGAATCGTCCTCGCGCGTCGTGAAAATGATTGTGCTTGCCGGCGGCGGCGGCGTCTCGATGGCGTCAGACGGCATGTGGCCTTTCCCCATGGCCGGGCTGGCCAGCGCTTGCCTCGGCGGTCGCTCGCCCTTAAGGCGGGAAGCGAACGGGAATCGGCCGCCATGCGCTTGACCGCGACGCGAATTCTGCTTGCGCTGCTCATCGGCGCAGCGCCCGCGCGGGCGAGCGCCGGCTGGACCTTTTGCGTCGCCGCCGCGCCGAGCGACAAGGACGTCTGGATCACCGACGTCTTCTCGGCCAACCGCGATCGCGAGCGGCTGGAAGCGGACCTGAAGGTCTATCTCAGGGCGCAGGGCGTCGCCGGCGCGGTGGCCCAATGTCCCCTGCCCAAGGAGGACAAGACCGACGTCGTCAACGCGCAGTTCACCGCGGCCGAGTTCAACCGCAAGCTCGGCCATGCGCTGCACGAAGTCGCCGCGCCCGAATTCGAGCCGCGCCGGTGACGCCTCACCCGCCCTCGGCCGCCTCGGCGTAAAAATCGATCATGTCCTGCGGGCCGGCGCGCTCGAGCGCGATGAGATCGGCGACCGCCCAGACCAGCGCGTCGGCGCGATCGGGCGAGAAGCCGGAGGCGCGCGGGTCGAAGTCGGGCGTCAGCGCGCAGAGCTGGTCCTCGAGCTTGCCGAAGGCGCCGAGGTGAAAGACGAGGCCGCGTTCGTAGGCGGCGGCCACCGGCTCGGCGCGCAGGAACTTGCCGCGCGTCGCGGTCACGGTGCGAACGGGGAGGTTCGCCTCGCTCTGGCGCAGCACCTCGACCACCATTTCGGAAATTTCAGCCGCCGCGTTTGTCGGCGCTTTCGATACCGACAAAGCAAAGTGTGAAGCGGTCGTTTCTAACTACTCCGGAGCGAAATTTTTTTCAAGCCTGGATGACCTTCTGGCAAATCTCGATGCCGTGAGCGTGTCAACGGTAACATCGCAGCACTTCGAAGTTGCGAAACGCGCATTGAACGCCGGCGTGCATGTGCTCATCGAAAAGCCGATAACGCAAACGGTCGGCGAGGCTGATGAATTGATCGGGCTCGCTGAAGCGAAGGGCTGTATCACGAAAGCGATGATTGTCCGACGACGGCGACCGGAATTCCTGGGGCTGACTACTTCTGCAACTCCGCAATCCGTGCTGCTGTCTCTGCGGGCGTCCACTGGTTGCCGGTATAGAACTCGGCGATCTTGCCGTTGGCGTC
>CAVWKL010000186.1:0-30051 GCA_963755075.1 uncultured Alphaproteobacteria bacterium | reverse complement strand
ATTCAAGCATTTCAGCATCGGACATGCCGTCGGCGAGCTCGGGCATAATGCCAAGACCACGCCCATTGCGGGCGCCGTTCTTGTAGTCTTGCATCGCCTTGACGAAGTAATCTTCACGCTGTCCGTCGAGTCTTGGCGTGTCGCCTTTGCCGGTACGAAGATGGCATACCTCGCAATGGCCATTGTCCAGGTCCTTGCCGGCCTTGGTCAAAGCGGGGTCGTTGTCCAGCGCCGCTGGCGGAGGGGGCAGCGCTGCAAAGTATTCGCCAAATTTTTGGATATCTTCGTCGGTCAAGGGGCCCCCATAAGGCGTCATCGCCGCATCCTTGCGCTGATCGTAGCGGAAGAATATCAGTTGGTATTCTGTGAAATTGACCGGTTGGCCTGCGAGGCTGGGCGTCCCGGGGATCTCCGAAACGCCATTGGCGCCGTGGCAAGCGGCGCAAACGGTCAGTTTGTCCTGGAAGCTCATAGCTTCAAATGCAGCAGCGGCCGCGTCTTCGCTGGCATTCGCCGCCGCGGCGACCGTCGCCGCTGCGATGAGCACGATAACTCCCGCGAAGAAACCACGCATCTTCATTCTCTCAAACACTTTGATGAAGAAGACGCCCCGCCCGGGCGTAGCGCCGGGGCGGGGCGAGAGATGTGTCCATTCGATCCGTCGATTACTTGGCCGCAGCGTTGGCCTCGCCGACATACGAGATCTGCCAGATGGTGCTGGACTGATCATCGGAGACCAGGATCGAACCGTCCGGCGCCTGAATAATGTCGACCGGACGTCCCAGAACCGTGTCGCCCTGGTTGAAGCCCGTAGCGAACGGCACCTCCTTGGCGTTCTTGCCGTCCGCGTCGACCATCACGCGCACGACGTCATAACCGGTTTTGACGTGCCGGTTCCATGAGCCGGTTTCAGCGATAAAGATGTTCCATTGATACTCGGCCGGAAACTGACGCCCCTGATAGAACATCATTCCGAGCGGCGCCTTGTGCGCGCCAAGGTTGACGATCGGCGGCACGAAGTCGCTGCACGGGTGCAGCTTGCCATAGACCGCTTCAGGCTTGTCGCCCTCGAGGCAATACGGGAAGCCGAAATTCGAGCCCCACTTGTCGACGAACTCCAGCTTGTCGCTGGGGAAATCGTCGCCAAGCCAGTCGGACCCGTTTTCGGTGAACCACAGCTTGCCGGTCCGCGGATCGATCGCGCCGCCGACAACTTGGCGGATGCCGATCGCCGCGAGTTCCGCGATGCCCGTAGCCGGATAGATCTTGCGCATCTGCCCGGCGTCGGGCGGCGGGATGCACAGGCTGCACGGCGCCCCGACGTTGACAATCAAGGCATGGTCCGCCGGATCGGGGATGAGGACCTTCCAGTTGTGCGGCCCATAGTGCGTGAAGTCGGCGTAGACGACCTTAGCGTCCTTGAGGTCGCCGAGGCTGTCGAGGCGGTCTTCTGGGTTCTCCCAGGCATAAATCTTCCAGGGGTCCGCAACGTATAGCGTGTGGTCCATGAACGCCACGCCGGTGTCATGCATGAATCCCTTCAGGACGGTCTTCACCACGCGCTTGCCGGTCGAATCGGTGGTAATCGCGCTGATGACGCCGCTGACGTCGCTACCGGCAAACAACGTGCCCTTGTCGCCCCACGCCATCTCGCGCGCCTGCGGCACGCCACTCGCCCACACGGTCACCTTGAAGCCGGGCGGCACTTTGATCTGGGCGGCGTTCTTCTCGTCGTCGGCGAGCGACGTCGGTATCGGTTGCCCCGGAATCGGAACGAGGCCCTTCATCGCCTCCGACTCGCCGGCGCGCCACCAATCATCCGGCGGATGAAGCCAGAAATTCGGGGTTTGCACGTCATACGCCGGGCCGGTGGCAGGCGGCGGGGACGCCGCTTGCGCAGTCGCCGCGCCCAGCACAATCGCTAATGCGACAGCGCTGACACCCGCGACGGCGAGACAAATTCCACCACGTTTCATGATGACTTTACCTCCCTGTTTCAAAACCCCTCTCCGCGAACCCGCCAACGCGGCGTTGCCACTTCGTTGACGTCACGCAGGGCGTCAAGCGCAACATATACGATGACCTGACAAATGGAAGTTTAGGCCGGTCTGACGAAATTGTCCATCCCGGCGGTCCTCGCCCGCGCTTGATCGGATGCACTGCGACCATCAGTCGCGCCGGCAATCTGGGACGTCCTTGGCCGGCACGGAAATCGCCGCGGGCGTCGTCGGAACGCCTTTAATCAATAAGCACCGCAAGGCGCGCCAGTCCGAATTCGCCGCCGGAATATGTCGGGAAGCGGCGTGGCGTAAGGAGCGGCCTCGTCGTCAATTGCTCGGGCGGCGCGCCTTGAATTCCCGAACCGAATGGCCGAGAGGGGTTTACGGCGCCGTCGATTCGGTTAAAATGACAGGTAATATGATAACGTTGGACGCGCGCGAGCGGGAAGCCACCCGATCCGCATGACCAATGAGGGGGATCACAATCATGAACTCGAGACGCGACTTTCTCATTAGCGCCGCAGTTCCGCTGATGCTGGCTTGTTCCGCTCGAGCGGCGCCGATTTGCGCTCCGCTGAAGTCGATGAAGGGTGCGAACGTGTGCCGCGCCTACATCGACTCAACGAAAGCTTCTCAGGAAACAAATCTGGGCAGCCGCGATCCTCGGGCGATCTGGGTCGCCTGCGTGGCCGTGGTTTTCGCGCTTTACGATCACATCGTCCCACAGGCGCGAATCATGGCGGAGGCGTATGGGAGTCTCGACAAGGTCCCGGTTGTGGCGGGCATTTCCGTTGCGGCGCCTTTGATACGGACCTGGAAGGACGAAGACGGCATTGATTTCCGCGTCTCTTTCGAGCCGATGTTCGACGACGGGGCTGGCGGCGCGCTTGATGCGAAGCCTCTTTTCGGGGCAATCGCCAACGGCGATCCGCTGATCCTGATCGGCAACGACCATCCGGTCGTGCTGCTCGGGCTTGCCTACGCGGAAGATAGGCCGGAGCGGGCGATCGTGGCTTCGTATTGGATCCGAAGCCAATGGTCGGCCGGCGGCCGCTCGATCGCGACGAGTTGGTGCCGAACTCAGCCGGCGGCGAGTTGCTGCTTGCCGTGCGCACGAAAATCGAGACGGCGTAGCGCACGCGAGAAGGCGCAGCGCGCGGCGTTGGCTCGCGGGCCGCCTTTGATGGAACGCAAGGCGGCGTTCCGCGCGATGCAAAGGGAGCCACGGCGCTTCGCGAGCGGTGCAAAACGCAGCGGTGTCGGAGCGCGGATAACGGGAGGCGGGCAGTGACTCAGGGCAAGCCGGATTCCGCGACGGAGAGGTTTCTCATTGTCCTCTTCCGCGTCATCATTGGATGGACGTTTCTCTTTGGGGCCATCCATCATTTCGGCGACAGCAAATTCGTCCCCGAGTTTTTGACTCAAGCAAAAACGTTCCATTTCCTGTACGCGCCGCTGAATACGCCGGAGATCACAACGCCGCTGACGTTTTTCGTCGAGTATGGACAGCTGCTGATCGGACTGTCGCTGATCTCCGGGCTGCTCGTGCGGGCGAGTTCCCCGTTCGCGATCCTCATGCTACTGCTGTTTTGGACGGGGCACATGAACTTTCCCTACCTCGAGAACACCAACAAGTTCCTCGTCGACTTCCACGTCACCTACGCGGGCTTGTGCGTCTACCTCATGATGAAGAACGCCGGCCATGTCTTCGGCCTCGACGCTTGGGCGGAACGCCTGCCGCTTGTGCGGCAAAGCCACGCCTTGCGCGCGGTCGTCGGCTGACACGATTTCGGGGGGACGCGTTCGACGCGTGTTTCCCGACATCGCCGGGCATGCCGGCGAAAACCGCGTAAGCCCATTCGCCTCGCCCATCTTGCGGCCGGCGGCGCCTTGTCCCAATCCTTTGGGAATCCCGCCGCGGTGAGACGACGGGTCAGCGCGGGCGTGCGCGCGAGATCGCGGCGCGCCCGGTGAAGTAGACGTAACAAGCGCAAAGCGCCGGCAAGACGACCGCAAGCGCAGGCGCTTGCCGGGATATCCAGGGGCTGGTCAGAGCGTCGCTCGCCGCCATTTGGCCGGCGACCCAACCGAGAAGGACCGCCCCGCCGGTTACCATGAAAGGCAATTCATCGAGCAATTTCGTCAGCGCCAAGCTTCCGTACAACAGCGCCGGGACGCTCAAGACGAGACCAAGGATGAGAAGCGTCATGCTCCCCTGCGATACGGAAACGAGCGCGATGACGTTGTCGAGACTCATGACGATATCGGCGGCAATGACGATCAACACCGATTCCCAAAATCGCGCGGTCGCGCGCGCTTGTGCGGCATTGTCGGAGTCGGAAAGGGAATCTGCGCCAACGTCATCCGAGCCGACGAGCATCCAGATCGAAATTGACATCAGGAAGATCGCCGCCGCCAACCTCAGGCCTGGCACGACCATGAGCGCGTTGGTCAGGACCATCAGGCCAAATCGCAGAACGATTGCACCGCTAAGGCCAATCACCAGAACGCGCTTTCTGAGCTGCGCCGGCACCGGCCGACAAGCGAGCGCGATCAACACGGCGTTGTCGGCGCCAAGGAGAAGATTGATCGCTGCAAGCTCGATCGCGCCGACCAACAGGGATAGCGCTCCGATGAAATCCATTTTCTGTTCCCTTTCCACGCGCGAGCCCTGACCCGCGCTGGATTGCGCTGAGAACGGCGCCGCGGCGCTATTCGCCGTCGCCGGATAAGGGGCCGGGAATCGACCAGTTGCGGCGGCCCCGTCTTCTTTGGGCGCGTCCCGATCATAGGGATAGGGCGCATGGAGGATTGGAATCACGCGATGGATTCGCGCAGACTCCTGTGCGCCGTTGGTCAGCATTCCCGGCGATTCCGCCTCCGCGGCGGATCGCCACGCCCGCCGGCGCGGTCTCTTGGCGCTCGCCTTCGACGACGATGGTCCAAGCCGGCGTCACGGTTGTTTCGGGGCGCTCGGCTCGACCGACGACGGCCACGAAAACAGATACTTCAGGAACTGCGAGTCGGGGGAAAGCACAAGCGTTGGGGTCGCAGCCGCAAGCGATTGCCGGTAAATCTGCATAGCGCGGTATAATCCGTAGAACGCGGGGTCGTCTCCAAAAGCGGTGGTGAACAAGTCATTGGCCTGCGCATCGCCTTCGCCGCGCGCCACCCGCGCCTGCCGAGTCGCCTCGGCAAGCAGCACGGTCCGTTCGCGGTCGGCCTTCGCCTGAATTTCCTGGGCCCATTCATAGCCCTGAGCCCGCAGTTCCTTCGCCTCGCGTTCGCGCTCGGACTTCATGCGATCATAGATGGCCTGGCTGGTCTCGGCTGGGAGATCCGCGCGACGCGGCCGCACGTCGAGGATTTCAATGCCAAGCCCGCGGGTCTTTTCGGCGACCTCCTGTCGGATGCTGTCGATGATGTGGCTTCTTTCATCCGAAAGCAGAGAAATGAGCTTGGCTTGCCCCAATTCGCGCCGCACGGACGAACTGACGATCTGCGCAAGCTGCAACCGGCCTTCCTCCACCGTTCGCAGCGACTGATAATACTGCAGGGGATCGGCTATGCGATAGGCGGTCAAAGTATCGACTTGAATCCGTTTTTGGTCCCCCAGGATGATTTGCTCGGTAACGGGTTCGAGAAAGAGGACACGCTTCTCGAAAAAGATCGCCGAGTCGAGAAACGGAAATTTAAACTGCAGTCCAGGTTCGGTGAATACGCCGATCGGCAGACCTTGCCGCACGAGCAGGACTTCTTGGGTTTCGTTCACGACATAGAAGCTGTCCGAGGCGAGCCAAAGCGCGACTGCGCCGAAGATCGCCACGAAGACTTTCAATCTCGTCGTCATCTTTGCGGTCCCTGAACAACGTTGCCCTGAGGCGGAGCCGGCTTCGTCTCCGAAAGCGACGGCAGCGACAAAATTGGCGTCAGTCCCGGCGAACCCTTGGGGCCAGCGTCGATGATAACTTTCGGCGACTTTTTCAGCAACTCATCGACACTGTCGAGGTAAAGTCTGCGGCCGGTGAGCTCGGGAGCTTTCTTGTAAGCGTTGTAAAACGCCAGAATACTGCTGACTTCGCCTTGCGCGAGATCGATGACCTGCGTCTTATAGGCTTCGGCTTCTTGGGTAATTCGATCCGCTTCGCCGCGCGCGCGCGGCAGAATGTCGTTGCGATAGGCCTCTGCTTCGTTTCGGGCGCGTTCCTGATCCGCTCGTGCCCGCTGCACGTCATTGAACGCGTCGATGACGGCAAGCGGTGGATCGACGCGCTGCAGTTGAACCTGAGTTATGAGGATTTCCCGCCTGATAAGAATCCAAGAGCCTCTGGAGCACATCGCCGATCTCGTTAGCGATTTGCTGACGGCGATCCGACAGAGCCGACTGTATTGGGTTTCTCGCGATGACCTCGCGAACTGCGCTCTCGGCGGTCAGCCGAAGCATTGTCTCGGGATCATAGATTTTGAACAAGTACTCACGGGCGCTCTTGATCTTCCACGAGACCACGCAATCCGCCTCCACAAGGTTCTCGTCGCCTGTCAGCATCTGGTTGCGCCCGCCGGAGGCGTCGGGGGCGGCGCGGTTCAGGTTTAGCTGATTGATCTGGGTAATCTTGGGAAACAGCACAGTCTCGATCGGGAAGGGCAGATGCATGTGCAGGCCCGGTCCCGTGGTGTCGACCCACTTGCCGAGACGCAAGACAACGCCCTGTTCCGCCGGCTGAACGCTGTAGATGCCGGTCGCGATCCAGCCGATCAGAATGAGGACGGCGAGGATGCCGAGATTGCGCCTCCTCAGCGTCAGCGCGCCGAGCCTGGCGCCAAATTGGGTTCGAAGCGTTGCGAGGACTTTGAGGCGGTCCTGAACCTTCGCTTCGCCTCCGTCCGGCGTGCGACGAGCGTCATCGGACATTGTTCCTCCCGCTCCCTGACCGCCTTGGTCCGGCCGGTTTCGTTCTTCCGCACAAAATCCGCGGAATCCACGCCCTTGCGGACAGGACATCGGCGACGTCGGCAGGCGCCGAAGCCGGCGCGAGGGTATGACATCGCTCAGAGCGCTGTCCACGGCCCAATGAAATGGAGCTCGATCGCCGCCTGAGAGAAAACGCCGCAGCGCGCCGGAGAAAAGGTTGATAAGGGATGCGCGCCACGAGCCCTCGCGCGGCGCTTGTGGCCCGTTGGCGGAAATGGCTCTCCGTCGCCGCACGCCGGAGAGGCCGGGCTCTCCTCGGCATCGGTTTGGCGGAAAGGGTCCGGTCTCGAGGATCTCGATTGCTTGGCTCGATAGCGTGGCGTTGAGGTCGCGGCAAATGCCGTTCGTGGGGAGGCGCTCCCAGACGGCGAGACCTCCCGCGCGATGGGCTTCGCCGAATTTGTCGGCGATCCCTTGCCTGCGCGTTGGGCGCGAGCGTGGAACGGCTCAATCGCCACATCACGATCCCGATCGTAAGAACGGTCGGAGTTCTCGTTGAGAATGCGATAGAACAACGCAGACTGACGATTGCCGCCCTTAACGGACGCGCGCACAAAGCTTGCCAGATACCCGTGAATCCCTGAAAGCGCGAGGACCAGCGCCTGCTTCGCCTGGAGCCAGGGCGACCGGAAATAGTCGAGCCTGTAGGCGAGCAGCACGCCGGTCAGCCAGACCGCAATCATCGCCGGGCTGACGATTCCCTTAAGCGGCCTTCGCTCCATGGCCTTGAGCGTCTCCGACAGTTCGGACCCCGACTTCGCTTCGGCGCAGTATACAAAAAATTGTAGCAAGTATAGCATTCCGATCATCCAAGATATGACGGCGACAAGATAAGGCGTCTTTATCCGAAGATCCGGCGATTCCATGCAGCGCAAGGTCCGATCGGGTTAATGGTGTAAGGACCGCGCGAAAGCCGCGGCAAGGATCAAGGAATGCGAAACTAGGATCACGTAATACGCAGTTGTTTTTTTGCGCTTTTCAAAATCCATGTGGGCGGAGTTTACTCCCTCAGTCAGATTGTCGGGTATGATCGCTGCCCATGCGCCGCAAGATGGCCTCCGGAGGCCCCGAGAGCCACATTTGGTACATCGTCGCCAGCCACATGACGGCGAAGCATGCAGCCATCATGGCGCCGGCGAGAATCACCACCCAGGCGAACGGATGGTAGAGCTTGATGAAGTACCAGGAACTGACGTCCACCCCGATCCCAACGTACGGCAATCCAATAACGGCGCATTTGAGCCAGACGGGGCGCATGTAAGCGTGGCCGAATATGAGTTCGACGACGAAGAAAATGAACGTCATTCCGAACAGGTGGATGTGCGAAAGACGAACCAGCGAAGCGATCGATGCGCCGGTGTCCAGCGCGGCGACCTTCTTGAGACCGTCGTAGTCGGACAGGATGGGAAGGTGCGGGTTGCTGCCATCGTGACAAAGCATGCAACGCCTGTCGACGATCGGTTTGATGTTGGCGTCGTAAGTCGAGCGCGAAGCGCCTTGGCGGACCCAACTCAGCAGGGTTGTCCTTTCATCGGGAGGCAACATAGTGGCCATGGGTCCTTGCAAGGCGCCCTCCAAGATCGAACCTTGGTCGCTGCCCGAATAGGCCACCACGATGTCTTCGTACGAGAGCATCAGCGGATTGCCGCCGGCTCGCCCGGCATAGGAGAAATAAATGTTCAGCAGGGCGAACAGGTAGCCCAATCCCAGAATGAGCAGCGTCGCCGTGAACAGCACGCGCACGCTGTAAGGCAACTCGGAAAAGTGAAGGAAAAGTCGGGGTGGCGGCAACTGGTCAGTCATGCTCGGATCCATCCATATTGGGGACCGTATGTTTCGAGCGCGCACTTGCCCGCGCCCCGCCGAACCGCCGCCGTCGCTTGCAACGGTCGTTATGATCGGACGACCTCATCTTTTGAGCGATGCGTAATAGGCGCCGAGGTTTGACATGTCTTGGTCGCTGAGCATGCTCGCCATCGGCTTCATAATCGTGTTGACGCGCTTGCCGGACTTGTAGTCCCCGAGCGCCGTAACGATTTGTTCCTCGCTTTCGCCCGCCAACGGCGGGTTTGGCCCTTTGCCGGCGCCGTCCTGCCCATGACACATGGCGCAAGCGGGGGTCTTGGCCTTGCCAGCCTGAGCGTCGCCTGCGGCGTAGGCAACGCCGAGAGCGCCAAACCATGCGAGGACGCCGAGGCTCGTCAACACCACACGCGTCATCGCCGCCCCCCGCGTCGTGCCGTCCGATCGCCCCCAAAAACCGGATGATCTCACGTGGAAGTCCCCCTGGCGGAAACTCGCGTCACTTGGCTGGCACGGTCACGAACACCACGGCTCGCGCCTTCTCGTGCGAATAATGCGCCGCCAATCCCTTGATGTCGTCGCCGCTCAGCGCTTCGGCCATCGCCGCCATCTCTGAGTTGGTGCGCGCGTGGGCCTGATAGTCGCGGAGGATCGCCTCGAGGTAGTCCGCGCGTTGCGCGGCCAGCGCGGGGACGTTCGGCTGCGTGCTGTTGCCGTTCAGACCGTGGCAGCGATCACATTTCTTGGCCCACGCGTCCGGGCCAAGCGGCTTGGCGACGCTCACCCGCCGGGGCTCGAGACCCGCATAGTAGGCGGCGAGATTTTTCATCGTGGCTTCGTCGAGCCCAGCCGCGGAAGCGGCCATCGCCTCGTTTCCGCGGGTCGCGTTCTTGTAGCCCGCCAACGCGCCGGCAAGGTACGCCGCATCCTGGCCCGCCAAGTTCGGCGTTGCGGGATTGCCGCTGATCCCCTGATCGCCATGACAGCTGGCGCAGGCGGCGGCCGCGGCCTTGCCGGCTTGAATATCGCCTTTGGCCGGGGTTTGCGCGCGCCCGGGCTCCTGCACCGCGTAGAAGAGCGCGATGTGGCCCATGTCCGCTTCACTGAGCGCTGCGAGCATCGCCTTCATCGCGTCGTACTTGCGTTGTCCGGTCTTGTAGTCCTTCATGGCGGACACGAGGTATTGGGGATCTTGCCCAATCAGGTTCGCTGACCCGGGCATCCTGGTGACGCCCGTCGTCCCGTGGCACAGGGCGCAGGCCGCCGCCGCCGTCTTGCCGGCCTGGACCGGATCGACGATCGTCGGCGCGCCCGTCTCTGCGGGTGGGGCCGGATCGAGACTGGCGTAGTAGGCCGCTACCTTGACGAGAGCGTCATCGCTCAGAAATTTGACGTTTTGGATCATCTGGGCGTCGGCGCGATTGCCGGAATCCCAGAAAAGGCGCTGATAGGCTTTCATCTCCAGGTAGAGATAGGCTGGCCGCTGGCCGGCCAGATTCGGAACGCCCGCGGTGACGCTGATCCCGTCGGCGCCATGGCAGGTTACGCAGGAATTCTGCGCGAGTTCCTTGCCGTCCGCGATGTCGTCGGGCATTGCGAAGAGGGGTCGCAGCTCGTCGCCCGGGTTTATTTTCGTCTGGGCGAGAGCCTCCGGCCGGCAGAGCCCCAACGCGGCGCTTACGACGACCAAAAATAAGATGGAGTTCCGCGATTTCCGCCCTGTCGCCATAAACTGGACCCGCGCTTGTTTGGATCACGCCCGCCTAGGCTCGCGTGACGCCGGTCCGGCCGCGCCGAGGCATTCATCAATGACGATCGCGGCCGTCGAACGCATGTTTCCGTGCCTGCGTCAATTTGTCGTGTTATACGATGAATGCTAGCACCGTCCGTCTCGTCACGCAAGCAGATGTCGCCGCCCCTGACCCAATCCGATCAACGATCCCCAAGGCTTGCGAGCGCGGCTGGACAATGTCGTCGACCGTCGCGCGCCTGCAATCCCCTCGCCACGGTCGGACGCGCGGGACGCCTTGACGGCCTTCCATCAGAGGCCGCCCTCCCTGGGCTCTGCGGCGACGGCCGCTGCGCGGCGCAGGTATGATGGGGAACGGATGCCGAATCGCGCCGCCCACCATGCCGTCGCGAACGGCGTGAGCAACGCCGTGACCACCACCGAGGTTGCAATCAGGGCGGTCGCCGACGGCGCCACCGGGACGTATTGCGGCGCGAGCGATGCAATCACCGCCGGCACGGTCACCGCGGCGCCCGCAGTCGAGCCGGCGGCGACGCCCGCGGTGCCGTTGCCCTTCGCGAAAAGAATGTCGGCGAGGGTCAACATGCTGCCGGTGACCGCCATGACCGTCAGCCCGAGCAGGATGCCCAGCAAGCCCGTATGCGCGATGACCGTGAAATTGAGGCCGTTGCCGAGCGCGAAGGCGAAGAACGGCACCATCACGTTGACGCCCTGGCTGAAGAAGGCGCGCAGGTTCTTATCCAAGTTACCCAGCGTAAAGCCGATCAGAAACGGCAGCAGGGCGCCGACCAGGCTCTGCCATGGAAAGGCCGCCAACCCGGTGAGGCCGAGCGTGCACATCGTCATGAAGGGGCCGGATTCTAGCGACATCAGGCAGAAGGCGGCCGCTTCCTCCTTGGCGCCGAATTGCTGCATCAGCGCCATGTAGAGGCCGCCATTGGTGTCGTTCATCGACGCCATGATGGCCAGCACCGAAAGCCCGGCGAAGAATCCGCTGTCGATGCTGCCCTGGGGAATGAAGTGGGCGGCGATCAGGGCGACGGCGGCGGCGGTAAGGACCTTCACCGAGACCAGGACGCCGCTCTTGCGAAGCACCAGCGGCGCAGCCTTCAGGCTGATGCTGGCGCCCATGCAGAAGAACCACACCGACAGGATAGGCAGCGTTCCGGTGATCATCCCGTTCGTGAACGAACCGAAGAACTTGCCGGTGTCCGGGGCGAACGTGTTCAAGCAGGCGCCCAGCAACAGCGGCACGATCATCATGCCGCCGGGAATCTTCTCAATGCCGCCTTTGATGTTCACGACAGGCTCCTTAACGCGAGAGCGTTCCGCCCCCCCGAAATCGCCGAGGCTCGCGACTGTGATTGCATCGCGGCCTTCCCCCCGGCGAATCAAAAGGGGACCGGCAGTAACGAAACTGAGCTCCATACTCGCCGGGACGGGAACCAACTTTTTATCGGCGATGTGCATGACGCACGCCCGACCGGCGCCCCTGCTCGTCCAATCCGTTGGCCGCCGCATTGACCTGGGTCATGCGTCCCCCGACCTTGGAATAAGGCCACGCGCAAGGTGTGCGACCGGAGCCCAGCGGAGTGGGGCGCACGCCATGCAACCTTTGTTGCGCAACCGTGAAACGATCGACGCCACGGCGCCGGACCATGTCCGTCGTTCAGCCTCCCCCGGCGGCGCGGGTCGCGTGCAGCGCCCGTTGTTAAGCGGATTTGGCGTCTTGCGGGTCGGGGATCGCTGCGCGGCGAATCGAAGAGCGGGAGGGATCGGCGACCCGTTCCGGCGAAGCTCCCGTGGGTCAGAACTTGTACTGCGAATAGGCCATGAAGAACTTGACGTTCTTTCCCAGCGCCTGCTCCACCGCGGGGCCCGCGAGGAAGTCTGCGATGACCGCGCCGACCTGCCAATGCTGATCGATTCTCCAGCGGACGTCGGTCGTCAATTCGGTTCCCACCCATGATGAGGTCGCCTTATAGGTGTTGGTGTACTCGACCAAGCCGCTGCCGTAGAGGCCGTCGGTCGTCGAAGCGCGCCAAAACAAGTCCCAGCCGAAAGTCGCTTGAACGTCCTTGAGCGGCTCGAAGCTGAACACCGGCCGCACGTCTTTCAAGTTCGAGGGGACGAACAACGCCAACTCGGCGAAATAGGGCAAGCGCGGGTACATCGCGTTGAATGTGCCGATGGTCGAAGAATTGCGGTTGTCGCCGCTGAAATCGTCGGCTTGGAGCTCGATCGTCGGCCTGCCCGACACGCCTTGGAAGGTGTAACCGACGATGCCCGCGAGCATATAGGCGCGAATGTCTTGGTTGCCGAACGTTCCGGTCTGCGCCGCGGCCTCGAAGTTCCAGTTGAAACCACCAAGATCCCCAAACAATCTGGCGCCGGTCGTTTGGCGCTTTTCGACGCCTTTGACGCTCCGGTAGGTCGCCGCTTCGTTCTCATAGTCGAGCCAATAGAGGTCCGTCTTCAGCGCCGATCCGATCGGCAGCGTGGCGTAGGCGCCGCTGAGCGTCTGCTGGAAATTCGTGGCGTCGTCGAACGCGGAGCCGCCGTAGTCGTTGACCGGATGCACGGCGATGAGATCGATCGACGCGGCCCCCATTTGGTCGGTGAAGCGAAAGCCGTCGAACGCGCGTCGCACGTTCGGCCCCTCGCGCACCGCGATCAAACGCTGGAAGCCGAACAGGAGCTCCTCACGGCCGAAGCGGAACGTCGGCGCGTCGCCGAAGGGCGTCGGCGGCTTGAAGTCGACGAACGCCTGCATGATATCGACGGGGTCGATGTCGGTGGTCGACGATACGCCGCGCTCGCCGATGCGCCGATAGTCGCCGAGTTGTGCGAACAGGCGAAAATAGTTCGTGATGTGCAGATCGGCGTCGAACTGAAGGCGCTGAAGCAAATAGGCGTTCCGCGCCGGCGGCTTGACGCCGAAAGAGGGGATGCCAAGGTTGGGATTGACGTAGGATTCGAACCGCTCCCGCCATTCGCCGCCGAGGGTGAGAAAAGTGGGGCCGAGTGCGCCATCGCCGATCGGGATGAATTTGATCTTGTCCCATGCGTCCGGCTTCTTGTTCGGGTCCGGATGGGAGAAGTCGTCGGTGTATCTGAGGTTGTTATAGACGGGATCGGGTATGTCCCCCGCCGCCGCCCTGGCGCCGGCTGACCATGCGCACAGGCAGCCGGCAAGGGCCAACCCGACGAGCCCACGCACGCAACCCTCGACCATCCCCCCCTCCGGTAGTACTATAACACGATGACATCAGCATCGCACCTCGTTAGAAAAGGAGCAAGGTGCCTTCCCTTAGGGGTGACGAAATGCCTCGAACGGCCGCCTGCTCGAGCCAAAACTGCGGGCCGCAGCGGGCATGGCAAGCCTGGATCGCCGCCACTCAGCCGTCGACGCGCCGAGGACTATCAAGGCGCTCCTTCGGCAGAGGCGCCACGGCGGTCCCGCGTCGCGGCCGTCGAGACCTCGCGGCGCAATGTCGGTCGTGGCGCTGTCAGCGCCTGCGGGCCCTAGAGCATGACGCGCCGGCGTCGCCCGCGCGCTTGACAAGACGCCGGTCCCGACGACCCGCGCAGAGACCCGCACGCCTGTCGGCCGATCCCCCGACCCGCCCCGCCGCCGTCCGTAAGCGATCGCGCCGGCATGCGATCGGCGCCGCTCGCCCCCCACGATGGCGCCCGCCCATTGCGCTCATCGCCCTTGGCGGGGCAAAACGACCGCACGCCGCGCCGATGAGGCTCGGCGCGCGACGGGCCCCAGCGCTTGCGCTCCGAAAGGTATGAACCGCCGATGACGAACCAAGCCCGCCCGACCCTCCGCCGCCGCGAGGGCCGGCTCTCCGCCAAGACCATCGCCGATTTGACCGACGCGCTGGCGGCGCGGTTCGGCAATCGCCTCGTCGCCTCGCAGGCGGTGCGCGAGCAGCACGGCCACACGCTCACTTGGCTGGAAAACGCCCCGCCCGACGCGGTGGTGTACGCCGAGAGCCGCGACGACGTGATCGACGCCGTGCGCATTTGCGCGGCCCACGACGCGCCGATCGTGCCGTTCGGCGCCGGCACGTCGCTTGAGGATCATCTCAACGCGCTCTGCGGCGGCGTCTCGCTCGACTGCGCGCGCATGGACAAGGTGCTCGCGGTTCACGCCGAGGACCTCGATTGCGTCGTCGAGCCCGGCGTGACGCGGAAAGCTCTCAACGAGCATTTGCGCGACACCGGGCTTTTCTTCCCGATCGACCCCGGCGCCGACGCCACGATCGGCGGCATGGCGGCGACGCGCGCCTCCGGCACCAACGCGGTGCGCTACGGCACGATGAAGGACGCGGTGATTTCGCTCGGCATCGTCACCGCGGAGGGCGCCGTTCTGCGCACCGCGAGCCGGGCGAAGAAATCGGCGGCCGGCTATGATCTGACGCGGCTCTTCGTCGGCTCGGAAGGCACGCTCGGCGTCATCGTCGAGGTCACGCTGCGGCTCGCCGGCGTTCCCGAGGCGATCGCCGGCGGCCACTGTCCCTTCCCGAGCGTTCGCGCCGCCTGCGACGCGACCATTCAGACCATTCAGTCCGGCCTGCCGATCGCCCGCATCGAACTCCTCGACGCGCTTGCAGGTGAAGGCGTGCAACGCCTATTCGAAGCTCGAGCTGCCGGAAACGCCGACGCTGTTCGTCGAATTCCACGGCAGCGAGGAGGGCGTCGCCGAGCAGGCGCGGCGCTTCGGCGAAATCGCCGGCGACCACGGCGGCGGAACCTTCGTCTGGGCGAGCAGGCCGGAGGAGCGCAGCCGGCTCTGGCAGGCGCGCCACGACGCCTTCTGGGCCGATTCGCGGCTTCCGGCCCGGCGCCCGCGCCTTCGCCACCGACGTCTGCGTGCCGATTTCGCGCCTCGCCGATTGCGTCGAGGAGACGCAGCGCGACATCGCCGAACTCGGCCTCGTCGCGCCGATCGTCGGCCATGTCGGCGACGGCAATTTCCATGTCACGCCGCTCGTCGACATGAACGAGCCCGCCGAGATCGCCCGCGCCGAGAGTTTCTCGGCGCGCCTTGCCGCGCCGCGCCATCGCCATGGACGGCACCTGCACCGGCGAGCACGGCGTCGGCCGGCACAAGATCGCCTATGTCGAGGAGGAGCATTCGCCCGAGACGCTCGAGCTGATGCGGCGCGTCAAGGCGGCGTTCGATCCGACGGGCCTGTTCAATCCCGGCAAGATCTTTCGCGCCTGAGGCGGCGGGCTCGAGCCGCGACGCCGTCGACGCGGGCGCCAGACTGCGCCCGCGCCTCCTGATTGTCGAACCGCGCCTGACTCAGCCGACGCTGAAGCGATACACCGTGCGCGAGGCGAACCGCTCGCCGGGCCGCAGCACCGTGCTGGGAAACGCCGGATGGTTGAGGCTGTCGGTGAAATGCTGCCCCTGCAAGCACACTGCGCTGCGCCGCGCGAACGGCGCGCCGGTAAGAAAATTGCCGCTGTAGAATTGCAGCCCCGGCTCGGTGGTCAACATCGTCATGACAAGCCCGCCAGCCGAGAGGGTGGCGGCCAGCGCCGGCGCGGCGCGCGGCGCGTCGGCCAGCGCATAATTCAGATCGTAGCCGCCGCCGTACTGCAACTGGTCGTTGGGTTCGTCGATGCGCGCGCCAATGGCCGTTGGGGTGCGGAAATCCAGCGGCGTGCCGGCGATGTCGCGGATCTCGCCGGTTGGGATCAGCTCCGCGTCCAGCGCCGTAATCCGCGACGACGGGATGTGCAGCATGTGCTCCAGCACCGAGGCTTCGCCGGACAGATTGAAATAGGCGTGGTTGGTCAGGTTCAGCACCGTCGGCGCGTCGGTGGTCGCCGCGTAGTCGATCACGAGCGCGTCGCCGTTCAGCCGGTATTCCACCACCGCGTCCAACGCGCCTGGGAATCCCTGGTCGCCGTCAGGGCTGTGCAGCGTCAGCCGCAGCGTCTCCCCGTCTGGCTCGGCCCGCCAAACAAGATAGGCGAAGCCGCGCGGCCCGCCATGTAGCGTGTTCCGGCCGTCGTTGGTCGGCAGGCGGTACTCGCGCCCGTCGAGGGTGAAGCGTCCACCGCCGATGCGGTTGGCGTAGCGGCCGGCTACAGCGCCCAGATGCCTGCTATCGCTAAGATAAGGCTCCAGCCGATTGAACCCCAGCGTCACGTTGCGCGTGCCGCCGGCCACGGGCACAAGCAGCTCTGTGATTCGCGCGCCATATTGCGTGACAGTCGCGCTCAAGCCGGTGCTGCTCCGAAGAGAAAAAGCCTGGACCGCCGTGCCGTTGGGCATGCGTCCGAACAGATGTGATTGCATTTGGGTCGATCCTCCTCGCGCTCAAGTTAGCATTGTCCGCCGCGTCCCGCAGAGCGACGTGGAAGGCGCAAGGCGCCAACGCCCTTGGAACCGCCGGAAAAGTTGAGGCCTGCCAGTGCATGCCTTTCGGCTCGCAATATACTTATGGCCTTTCGCAAGTTGATCCACCTGCTTTGAAAGGGTTCGCCGCAAAGGATGCCTTCGGACAGCAAGGCGGATCGCAACGCCGAGAAACCGTGATAGACGGGCGGAAATCGTCGGAAAGCTACGGCAGATGGTCGCGCTGGTCTCGAAAGGCGAGAAAGCGGCCGACGCCATCCGAGCAATCGGCGTCGATTCTTATGTCTTGCGCGTGTCGACATGATTGCCCCGAACGCCTTCTATCGCGACGGCTTACGAGAGATGTGATAAGAAATCACGCCGGTGAGAAAGCTTCGATTCTCTATTTCGACGAAACCGACTTGCCTGAGAAGCTCGGTCAACTCATGCGGTTTGTAAAAATGCCGTATGGCGTCGGCGAAATAACCGATGCACTTCGTGCTCTCGGGCGAACTTCCGAATAGCTTGGCGGTGAACCAGACGGAAACACCCAAGTAGATCAGGTACGGCTTCTCGATGATCCTCGCGGTCGGACGTAGCATGTCGTTGTGACAGAAGACGCCCCCCGGTTTGAGAACTCGGCGAATTTCCTTGAACGCTCTGATGATCTCGAGATGGCGCGAGGCGAACTGAAGCGTCACCGCGTCGAATGTCTCGTCGGGAAAGGGCAACTTATGAGCGTCGCAGACCTGGGCGCGGATCGTCAGGTTGCGTTCGTCAGCCCGGCGCTGCCCCTCCGCCGTCATGTGCGGACTGCGATCCACGGCGTGGATTTCGAGCGTCGGGTCCTTGGCCAAGAGCCGAAGCGGGATATCATGCGTCCCCGAGCAGACATCCAGCACTTTCGATCCCGGCGGCAGGCGCCGGCGAATCGCCGCTGTGAATCTATTGCTGCATCGCGAGCAATTTCCCAGCGATGCGATCGCATTGCCCTTGTCGTAATAGGTCGGCACGTCTCGAAAGACTTCGGGGATCAGCGTCCGCCACGTATCGCCGAAAAGGCGCGCGCGGAGGTCCTCCTTCCGCAAAAAACTCTCCGAAATACTCAACCCGGTTCTCCCCCTCAATTCTCCGCAATCGAATTCGCCGACCGGCGCTCCGTCGGCGAATCGCGTCTCGATCCGATATTCGCAACCGTTTGGCCGTTGACGACCGCTTGAAGCGCCCCTTCTGCGACGTTGGCCAATAGGGGGCGCGCTCCAGCCGCTGACGCCGAGCGAGTCGAGCGCCAGCGATGTGGCGCGGCAGCGAGCCCAGCGTCGAAATTCCGAATTGCGGCGGCGCTCACGCGACGCGGTCAGCCGACGGCGCGCCCACACCGCCGGCTGGCCCACGGGTCCAGTCCGCATTTCCACCCCGGCCAGACAGGCCGACTCTCGCGTGGCATCCCCTCGGCCTTACTGGGGCGGCAGCGCCGGGCCCGCGCCGGCCCCGGTCTTGGCGATGGCGTCGGCGATCTCCTGCAGATCCGCCCGGGTCAGCTCCAGTTTCGTCGCGGAAAACCAGCCATCCACCTGGTCTGGGCGGCGGGCGCCCATGATCGCCGCGGTCACCCCCGGCCAGGACAGCGTCCAGGCCGTCGCGACTGACGCCGGGGTGACGCCATACCGCGCTGCGATCGGCTTCAGCGCATCGGCCAGCGCCAAGTTCTGACGCAACGGCTCTCCCGCGAAGTCGGCCCCGGCGGCCTTGTTGTAGTCAGGCCCGCGCGCGCGCCAGTCGTTCTGCGGCAGCGCCGACAGTTTGAACGACCCGCTCAGCAGTCCACTCTGCAGGACGCTGTAGACGATCACGCCGGTATTGTGCGCGGCGCACCACGGCAACTCGGCCGCGGCGACCTCGCGGCGGATGGCTGAGAACGGCGGCTGCAGCGTTTCGACGTGGCCGAGCCGCTCGGCGGCCTCGAGTTGCGCGGCGTCATGGTTGGACAATCCCACGTGGAGAAGCTTGCCTTCGCGTTTCAGGTCCAGCAGTGTCTGCCAGTAAACTTCGAGCGGCGTGTCGTCAGCCGGCCAGTGCATCTGGTACAAGTCGATGCGCTCCACCCGGAGGCGGCGCAGCGACGCCTCCACTTCGCGCCGCAGGCTGGCCGGGTTTCCGACGCGCTTGGGCGGGATGTTGTGGTCGCGCTCGTCCCAGACCAGCGAGCCCTTGGTGAAGACATAAGGCCATTCGGCGCTCGGCATTTCGTGCAGGATGCGACCGACCAACTCCTCGGCGTGTCCGAGGCCGTACACCGCCGAGGTGTCGATCCAGTTCAGGCCGAGCTCCAGAGCGCGCCGGATGGTGGCGAGCGACACCTCGTCGTCTTGCGGGCCCCAGCCGAACGCCCAGTTCGGGCCGCCAAGAACCCAGGTGCCCAACCCTAATCGGGTGATATTCATTCCCGTCTTGCCCAGTGGGCGGGTCGGCAAGGACGATGATGTCTTACTAGCCATGTTCTTTGCTCCTTCACTTTGCGACCGGACGGTAAGCGCGCAAATCGGAACTGCCGAAGATGGGCGCTTTGCGTCCGCCGAGCGATGCGTGCAACAATTTCACGGCGGGTCGGACCCGACATCGGCCGCCGACGCGGCGGTCCCCTCTCGGTTCAGACCGGACTTGACGATGCGGATTAATTCCTCTTCGCTCGTCTCGGTCGTCGAGGCGTCGAGCACAATTCTGCCGGAGTGCAGGAAATTGATGCGGTCGCACACTTCGAAGACCTGATGATAGTTGTGAACGATAAGAATGATCGAGACGCTGCGCTGACGACGAAGATTTTGGATCAGCCCCAGAACCTGGCCGCCCTCACGCAGGCCCAGAGCGGCCAGCGGCTCATCAAGGACCAATATTGTGGGCGACGAGTAGATCGACCGAGCGACGGCGACGCACTGACGCTGCCCGCCTGACAGCAGGTCAACCTTGCTCTCAACGCTCGGGATCGAGATTCCCATCGTCTTGAGGTATTTCACCGCCAGATCGCGCATCCGCGCGTTATCCAGCAGATTCAATCCAAGGATGCGCTTGTGATACTCGCGTCCCAGGAACATGTTGTGGAAGATGCTGAGGTCGCCGATCAACGCCAGATCCTGGTAAACCGTCTCGATGCCGTGGGCGCGCGCGTCGCGCGGCGAGGCGAAGCGCACGTCTTGGCGATTCAAGACAATCGTGCCAGCGTCAGCCTGATGAAACCCGGAGAGGATCTTGATCAGGGTCGACTTGCCCGCGCCGTTATCGCCGACCAACGCCAGCACTTCGCCTCGATGCAACTTGATGCTCGCATCGACGAGAGCGGTGACCGCACCGAAGGTCTTGCTGATATGGCGCATTTCGAGGATGACGGGGGCGTCGGGATCGAGAACGGGAATATTCTGATCGAGGGCGGGAATATCCTGCGGGTTCATATGCGTCTCCGTGCGCGGAGCCGGTCGACCTGGACATTCAACAGCATGGCCGCGAGAATCCCGGCGCCTAGGAAGAGATCAGACACCGTGGCCTGGGCGCCGATCATTACCAGGCCGTTGTTGAGCGTCGCCACGACGAAAGCCCCGATGAACGCGCCGATGGCCGTGCCGGAACCGCCGAGCAGCGAGGTGCCCCCTATGACCGCCGCCGCAATCGCCTCAAGATTGAGAAAGCCGGCGCCCGCGGCGGGGTCGGCGGACGAAAACTGCAGGGTGTTGATGATGCCGGCAAACCCGGCCAGCCCCCCGGCAATCATGAAGTTGTAGACCTTGATCCGATCGGTGCGTACGCCGATCTCCCGCGCCCCGATGATGTTGCTGCCGGTGGCGACGGTGTGCAGGCCGAAGGTCGTTCGATTCAACACCACCGCCAGCACCGCGACGATCAGAATGGCCCACAGAACCGGCGTAAACGCCGACCACCAATGCCACGACAACAGGGCGTCGGCGCGCGGGTTGTACAGACTCTCTCCGAAAAATTCGTTGAAGGGCTCTTCCACAGGCGTCATAATCGGCTGACTGTTGTAAATCGAGACGACAATGCCTTGCAGAAAAAATAGCGTGCCGACCGTGGTGATCAGGGAGGGCACGCGGAAGTGAACGGTAATGACGCCGTTGATCACGCCGACCAGCACACCGAGCGCGATCCCGACGATCGCGCCGACGGCCAGCGGCACGCCCCAAATAACGGATAGAAGACCCATGGTGTAGGGAGCGAGCGCGAAGGTGCTGCCCACGGAAAGATCGATCTCGCCGGTGATCATGAGCATGGCTTCGGCGACAGCGATCAGGCCGAGGCGGCCGGTGTCGCGGAAGACGACACCCATGAATTGCGTCTCGATAAACTGCCCGTGGCTGCCAATCTGGAAGTAGACCACCAGAACAATAGCAACGGCGGCAATGCTGGCCTCCCGATACCGGGAGATAATGAACAGAAACCTCTCCGTCACTGTGCGCGGTAAGTTGACGCCGGCCTTGCGCGTCGTCGTCAAGGTGGGTTCGATCGTCGGCGCCGCTTGCTCCTTTGTGGGTTGCAACTTCACACTCATCGGTAATCAACCCGCTTTCGCCAGCCCGTCGGAACGGCATCTTAACGCGGCCATCCAACCAAATTCAATTGTGCTGGGAGAACAGCCTGTTGCGCTTGCGCGGCGGTCGGCGATAATCTGCAGCAACCGCCGACCCCCCGCGCGCCTCTTCTAATGCCCCCGCTCCGGTGTTCTCAACCGATTACGCCGGGCGGGGACAATCGGAGTCCGATCCGGCGATCTTACGTCGGCTCGGTGGCGGACGTGCCAATAAAGCGGCTCTTGCCAAGGTAAAGATCGATATTGTCCTTGGTCACATAGGCGCGGCTGGTGTCAGTGTCGGCCGGGCCGAGGAGGCCGCCTGAGAGGTGCCACAGGTACATCTGCTGGACGGGCAGGAAGCCTTGCAGATAGGCCTGTTGATCGACCGTGAAGTTCACGTCCCCGCTCTTGATGAAACCCAGGGTCTGCGGGAACAGGTCGAAGCCCGCGACCGCCACGCCCGCCTTCGCCAGGCCGTACTTGTTGGACACGAAGCCGCAGGCGTAGGTGTCCGAGCCTCCGGTGCCGAACAGGCCCTTCACATCCTTGTGGCTGAGGTAGTAGCTTTCGATCCTCGAGATTTCCGAGGCCGGGTCCGGGCCGGCGTCGACGACGTCATAAGTCCACGCGTCGCCATGCTCCTTGATGTACTGCTTGGCGCCGTCCAGGCGTGGCTGGGTGTTCAGCGAACCGGGAACGCCGATCTCGAGCATGACGTGGCTGCCCTTCGGGACCATCGCCAGCCATTTGGCGGCAGCGTTGTAGCCCGACTGGAACAGCGGCTGGCCGACATAGGCCGCCCGTTTGTTGGGGCTGCCGGCCGGCACGTCGGCATTAAAGGCGATGACCGGAATGCCGGCGGCGACCGCTTGGTCCGTCGCCGCGTCGAACGCCTTGGGGTCGACGAGGCACACCGCGATGCCGTCCGCCTTTTCCGCGATGGCGGTCTGCATGGCGGAGACCATCTCGGAGACGACGTCCTTCTCCGAACCAGTCCACTGGTAAGTGCATCCGTAAGCCGCGCAGGCGTCCTGAATGCCATAAATGCATGGGGTAAAGAACTGGTCCAGCGTGACGTGGCAAACAAAGAAGAACTTGAAGGGTTTCTTCGGCAAGCCGCCGGTCGCATTTTGCGCCAAAGCCGTGCCGATCCCTCCGGCAAGTCCCGCGGCCCCTAAGCCCAGCGTCGCCGCGGCCGTCAAAGCGCCGCGTCGGCTTATCCCGTTTGTGGCCTTCACTATACTCGACTGATCCCTAAAATCGTGTTCCACGTGTACCTCCCTTGCAGAGTCTCCCTCGAAATGACGAACCGCAGCCCGCCGACGCCAACGCGCGCCGGCCGTCAGAGTATTTTTGCCCAAGTCATATGGCAATCCTACAAATTAAAAAATCGCACGAATCCCAAAGGCGCGATTTGATTCACGTCAACGATCCGAACGCCATTGCCGCGTTCGCGAGGGTCATTTTCGGCTGACCATCAGGCCGCGGCGCGAGCCAAGCTGAACTTTTGGCGGTTCCCTATTCCTATGTCGTCTTCACGTTGCCTCGAGCCGCGCCCGCAGTCGCTTTCCACAAAAATGAACTGTCTATGCTACGCCTATGCGCGCCGCCGCCGGGGTCATGGCGGGGGTGGCGCTGGCGATCGCAACGCGCTGAGGCCCGCCGCGATCAGCGGATCACGCGGGCGCCCTTGCCCTTCATCACCGCCTCGACCTCCTTGAGGTTCACCATCGAGGTGTCGCCGGGCGTCGTCATCGCCAGCGCCCCGTGGGCCGCGCCGTACTCGACCGCCGCCTGCGGTCCCCTGCCTTCCAGGAACGCGTAGGCCAGCCCCGAGGCGAAGCCGTCGCCGCCGCCGACCCGGTCGTAGATTTCGAGGTCCTCGCGCAGCGGCGCCTCATAGAACGCGCCGCCGGCGAAAACGACCGCGCCCCAGTCGTTGAAGCTCGCGGTCTTGGCGTTGCGCAGCGTCGTTGCCGCCACCTTGAAGTTGGGGAACGCCTTGACCGCCGCAGCGATCATCGTCTTGAAATTGGCCGGGTCGATTTTCGAGATGTGCTCGTCCAGGCCTTCGACCTCGAAGCCGAGGCAGGCAGTGAAATCCTCCTCGTTGCCGAGCATGACGTCGACATGCTTGGCGATGGCGCGATTGACCGTCTGCGCCGCGGCCTGCCCGCCTTGGCTCTTCCACAGCGAGGCGCGATAATTCAGGTCGTAGGAGACGACGGTTCCGTACTTGTGGGCCGCCTCGACCGCTTCGATCACCGCCTCGGCGGTGTTGGGAGCGAGCGCGGCGAAGATGCCGCCGGTGTGGAACCAGCGCACGCCTTCCTCGCCGAACAGCTTTTCCCAGTTTACTTCGCCCGGCCTGATCTGCGAGGCGGCCGAGTGGCCGCGGTCCGAGCAGCCGAGCGCGGCGCGCACGCCGAAGCCCTTCTCGGTGAAATTGAGGCCGACCCGGGTGTTGCGGCCGATGCCGTCGAATTCGCGCCAGATGAGGTGGGAGGTGTCGACCCCGCCCTGCCAGATCAGGTCGAGGGCGAGCCAGCCGAGATCGTTCTGCGGCAGCGCGGTGATCGCCGTGGCGCGCTTGCCCCAGCACTTGCGCATCGCGCGCGCGACATTGTATTCGCCGCCGCCCTCCCAGACCTGGAAGCTGCGCGCGTTGCGCACGCGGCCAAAGCCGGGATCGAACCGCAGCATGACTTCGCCGAACGAAGCGCAGTCCCATTTGGTCTCGCTCGCGGGTCGGATGTTCAGGATCTCGCTCATGGCTCACTTCCCGCGAATGGACTTGATCAACTGCATGGTGTCGCGCACCTTCTTCTCGATCCCGGCGTAGTCCTGAGCCTCGAGAAGCGGCTTGGTGATGAGCTTCGAGCCCATGCCGACGCAGGCCACTCCGGCGTTGAACCATTTCTTCAGCGACTCTTCGGTGCAGTCGACGCCCCCCGTCGGCATGATGCGCGTCCACGGACAGGGGCCGAGCACCGACTTGACGAATTCCGGCCCGCCGACCGAGTCGCCGGGGAACACCTTGACGATCTCGCAGCCGAGCTCTTCGGCGTCGCCGATTTCCGACATCGATCCGCAGCCGGGGCTGTAGGCGATCTTGCGGCGGTTGCACAGCCTGGCGACGTCGGGGTTGAGCAGCGGGCCGACGACGAACTTCGCCCCGTTGGCGATGAAGATTGCCGCCGTCGGCGCGTCGACGATCGAGCCGACGCCCAGGATCACGCTCGGATCGGCCTTGGCGAAGTGCCTGGCGACGTCGAGAAAGACATGCGCGGCGAAATCGCCGCGATTGGTGAACTCGATGCATTTGGCGCCGCCGTCGGCGCAGGCCTGGATGACCTTCTTACAAACCTCGGCGTCGGGATGATAAAACACCGGAATCATGCCCTGGCCCACCATCGCCGATAGAACCGCCATCCGGTCGATTGCCATTTTCCTCGTCTCCTCAGCCCTGTGTAGCTTTCATGCAAGGCAATGTGGCGGCTCCCAAACCAATCGGATCAACGATCCCTAGGGCCCGTAAGCACCGCTCGACAACGTCGCCGATCGTCCGCGCGCCTCCAACGCCCTCGCCCGGGTCGGCCCGCCGGAGGCCTTGACGGGGGAATCGCCGATGTGCGCCGGCATCCCTGCGAAGTCACCCTGAGCCCCGATCATTGGACACTCGCCTCAGCGCGCGAGCCAACCTCCGTCGACGGCGAGGGCGTGGCCAGTGACGTAGGCCGCCGCGTCCGAGGCTAGGAACACCACCGGTCCCGCAAGATCCGATGGCAGTCCCCAGCGGCCCATGGGAATGCGGGCGAGGATCTCCTTGCTACGATCCGCGTCGGCGCGCAGCGCGGCTGTGTTGTCGGTGTCCATGTAGCCCGGCGCGATCGCGTTCACCGTGATGCCGTACTTCGCCCACTCGTTGGCGAGCAGCCGGGTCAGCCCGAGCACGCCGCTCTTGGCCGCCGTGTAGGACGGGACGCGGATGCCGCCTTGGAACGACAGTAGCGAGGCGGTGTTGATGATCCGGCCTCCCTTCGACAGTCCCGTCGCTTGCTGGCGGATAAACTGCCGCGCCGCGGCCTGCGCCAGAAAGAACACCGCCTTCAGGTTCACCGCGATCACGTCGTCCCAGTCGCGCTCGCTGAACTCGAGCGCGTCGGCGCGCCGGATGATGCCGGCGTTGTTCACCAGAATGTCGATGCGCCCGAACGCCGCGGTCGCGCGCGCGACCAGGTCCTCCGCCTTGGCGGAGCTCAGATCCGTCGGGATGTCCTTGAACCGTCGCTCCATCCTTTCCACGGCTGCCGCGGTCTCGTTCGCCGGCACGATGTTGAGGCCAACGATATCGCACCCGGCCTGCGCCAAGGCCAGCGCCATTCCCTGGCCCAGCCCAGTGTTGCAGCCGCTGACAATGGCGACTCTTCCACTCAGATCGAACATGTCTTTTTGCTCCCTGCTCCCTGCTGCTCAGCGCAGGGCTTCGACCGTCACCTGATCCATGTCGTCGAAGGTCTGGTTCTCCCCGACCATGCCCCAGATGAAGCTGTAGGCGCGGGTGCCGACGCCGGAATGGATCGACCAACTCGGCGAAATCACCGCTTGCTCGTTGTGCACGACAATATGCCGGGTCTCCTGCGGCTGGCCGATCAAATGGAACACCGCGGCGTCGGGATCGACATCGAAGTAGAGATAGACCTCCATCCGCCTCTCATGCGTGTGAGTTGGCATAGTGTTCCACAGACTGCCTTCTTCCAAGTTGGTCATCCCCATGCTGAGCTGGCAGGTCTCGACGACTTCGGGGATGAGAAACTTGTTGATCGTGCGGCGGTTGCCGTTGCGCTTGTCGCCGAGCGTGACCGAGGAGGCGTCGGCAAGCGTCAGCCGCTTGCTGGGCAGGGCGCGGTGGGCCGGAGCGGAGTTGTAGTAGAGCTTCGCCGGGCGGGCCGGGTCGACGCTGCTGAAGGCAAGCTCACGCGCGCCCATGCCGATGTAGACGGCCTCCCGCGGGCCGACCGGGATCGTCTCGTCGTCGATGACGACCCGCGCCGGACCGCCGATATTGATGATTCCCATCTCCCGGCGCTGGAGAAAGAATTTTACGCCGAAGCTGCGGCCGATTCCTTCCGGCAGCCCGACCTGGCTCGCCAACGGCATCACGCCGCCGACCACAATTCGATCGATGTGGCTGTAGGTCATGGTCATCTCGCCCGGCCGGAACACCTCCTCGATCAGGAATTGGCGGCGCAGGCCTTCCGTATCGAGTGTCTTCGCCTGCGTGCTATGAATGGCTTGACGGGTCTCCATCAGACGGCTCCTTCAGTTGGTTTGGCGGCGGCGTCGCCGAGCGCGCCGTCGCCCGTTCAGTCGACAGGCTTGGCCGGTATCCTATTCCGGTCCGACGATCGGGAGCCCGTGCTTCGCCATCAGCTGCAAATAGTCCTCACGCGGCGGCACGAAGATGTCGATCCCTCTGAATCCGGTTGTCGTGTGCCCGCCATGCATGACATTCGAGGGGTGCACGCAGACGTCGCCGGCTTGCATCAGGAACGTTTCATCGCCGCAGGTATGGCTCTCGGTCCCTTCCAGAATGACGAGGATCTGGACCGCCGGATGCTTATGCAACGGGAACACGCAACCTGCCGGGTTTGTAATGAAGCTGAGCAGGGCGGGTCCAGCGGCGACGAAGCGGGTGCTCGACTGCTCCGTCAGCGGGACCAGAGGGATGTCCCCGATCGTAAAGCAATATTTCGACTTCTTATTCGCAGTATAGACCATGATGCACTCCTTTCAATAATTCTTTGCGCAGTGTTATTGATGATTACTTTGAATTCCTTTTCTGCCGAACCGCCTCGCCTGCCTGGCGCAGCCGAACTCCGGCGCGCATAGGCCTTTCGGGGTTGGCGGCGAACGACGTCGGCGGCCTTCTGCGCGCGCCCGAGCGCCGCCGATCACCCGGCGGATACGGCCAGAAATTCTTGGCGGTGGAATCATAGGCGAACCCGGCGGCGGGCGAAGGATTCTGCGCCTGCGCGCCCGCGGCAATCAGCATCGCTCCGGGCGCGATAAGGCTCGCCCCCGCAGGGGCAAGAAGACTGACACCACGTCTTGTTCTGACCATTAGCAGGCTGCTGAAAGAGGGAATTCTGACCGGTTTTGATTCACGATTGAGACCATTTCGATTCTATTTTGTTCTGGGACGTTCAGCGAACATCGGACTTTTGAACGGCCTGTTAATGCACATTTACCGTCTGCAATTCGTTCTGCCAGGCATTGGCGATCGCCGCGTCCTTGCAGTCGGTCAGCATGATCGGCGAGCCGTCGGCGCCGAGCAATGCGAAGAGCTGCAAGTCCGGCTGGATCGCGGACGCTTGTGGAAACAGGCGCTGCGCGTCTTCGGGCCGGATCGTCTTGACATAAGCAATCGAGCCGTCGCCGAAGTGTGCGAACTCGTCCGGCGTCAAGGCGCCGATTCTTTCGTTGGCGTTGGTCATCTTTTGCTCCTTTCCGGGCCGCCCGTCACAGGCCCCGCCCTCGATGCGTTTGTCAGCTCAGTCACGCGTCGCGATATGATCCACTTCACGATGCGCTCTAGCAGGCTGTTAAAAAAATGAACGCCATTCGCGTTTCGATTCCAGGGCGTTCACAGAGCGGTTCCGTTGGGTCCCGTGAACAAACGGCTTTTCCAACAGCCTGTTAGTCTGATCCATCATTGGCCAAGAAACTTTGGCCGATACGCCCATTTCACGCCGCAGCCCGCTCGATGTCCCCGGCCGGAGTATGCTGGCCAGTTGTTGGCACGCCGCCAAATGATATGATAACCTGACAAACATGTCGATAGGGTACGGCAAAGGTGCGACGAGATGCCCTTGGGATGCGGCATAGGCGGAAAGAGGCTTTGGTCAGCTCCGCCTCGATGCTTCGGGGGCGCGGCGCACGCTGATCAGACCCGTCGCCAGAAGCGCCGCCCCACCTTCAATTCCGCGATCATTGACGCGCGCCGGGCCGGGGCGGGCGCGCCAGCCGCGATCCCCGCTTGGCGCAGACGCGAGTCAGCGCGTCCTGCTGGCCGATGCGCGCTTCGCTTCCCGCCGCCAGGTGGGCCTCCGCCGCCCTTAAATCCCTGCGGGCGACTGGAATCGGCGACATCGCCGTGCCTCCGATTCCGTCTCGGACACATTGGGTCGGAACTCCCCTGATGCGAGATCCTCACCGTGTCAGAATTCTCGCCGATTTGTATGACGTTCCAAGACGCGAAATACGGGGCGTGCTATCATCTTGATTCTCAGAACAATTTACCAGGAACAGTACGTGGTTAATAACTCTTTCCGATCGGTCATAATGCGCGCCCCATCCCCTCCCCTTTCCCCAACCCCCAGTCGCCCTGCTCAATTGGCCGAGTGGTTTGCGCGCGAGATCCGCGCCGGCCGCCTCACGAGCGGCGAGAAACTGCCGACCGAGCAGGAGTTGAATGCGCGATTCGGCGTCAGCCGCACGGTCATTCGGGAAGCCATGGCCTCGCTGCGTTCCGAAGGGCTCGTGGTCAGCCGTCAGGGCTCGGGGGTATTCGTGGCGGACCATCGGTCGAGCCAGACCTTTCGCATTGTTTCAGATGAGGTTCGGTCGCTGACCGAGATCGAGAACGTGCTCCAGATTCGGCTCGCTGTCGAAGTCGAAGCGGCGGCGATTGCCGCCCAGAAGCGCACCGATGAAGACCTTGCGCACATGCGACGGTGTCTTGACGCCATCGATGCGGCGATCGCGGCGGGCGAGGCGGCGATCGAGCCCGATTTTGCTTTTCACCGCGCGATTTCGGCAGCTACAGGCAATCCTTATTTTGAACGATTCATGCATTCGTTGGGACCGGCCATCATCCCCCCCCGATCGATCCGTCCTCTGTCGGAAACCCCGGAGCAGCGGCGGCTTTATCTGGAGCACATCCAGGCCGAGCACCGGCGCATTTATCAGGCAATCGAGCGGCGCAATGCCGAAACCGCGCGCCTCGCCCTGCGCGAACACCTGGAGGGAAGCCGGGATCGCCACCGCAGGACGTTCTACGGCGAACCGGACCGCAGGACGTTCCACCGCGAACAGGAAGGAACCTAGGGCATCGGACGCTCAGTGAATCCATACCCTGCGGCGGTGAAGTAGTTTTTTGCATCCGTCGGGTGGGAAGAGGTCGCAAATTTGACCGATGGATTTCCATAGCGACGATGAAGGTCTGCGTCTTCCAATGCCCGAACGGGCCTCTGGAGCGAGGGCGTTGGCCCTTGAGGCCGCAACCGCGCAGACGCTTCATTTTCGTCGACGTTCCGGTCTTGTCGAGAAAAACCAGGCGATGCGCCTCTGGCCCGCCTCGACATGGGCCACGAAACGCTCGCGAAGTTCCTGCGCGCGGCGTCGCAAATCACCTCCTCACGGGAGGAATTGCAAACCGAGCCTCTGAGGAATCCCGCTTGATTCAATCTGACGATCCGGGGCTTCGGCGAATCGAAACCATCGACGACGTGGCGCCGCATATTCGCGAAGATCGCCATTCAATCCAACAATATCAATGAATTACGTCCCGTAGTCGGGTCGCAAGTG
>CAVWKL010000185.1:0-7089 GCA_963755075.1 uncultured Alphaproteobacteria bacterium | reverse complement strand
GTGTATGTGTATAACATTACTTGACTGGCTCGTATTGTATAACATTGATCATATCAAAGGCACGGCCGAAGTGACCCGCAACGCGGACGTGATGACGGTTCACGAGAACGAATTCGATCTTTCTGCCGATCGGCGCCGTTCACCGGCTCGCCAACCCCGGCAAGATCAACCTCGAGCTCGTCGAGGTGCAAACCGGCTCCTACCTCGGCGAGGACGACATCGTGCGCCTCGAGGACGTCTACAATCGGCCGCGGAGCTGATTGCGGGCCGCCTTGGTCGCCTGTTTGCGCATTGCGCTACAATTCAACGCCGCCGGCGCCGCCCCGTCGTCGACCGGCCCGATGACCCCCGGTTGGCTACGACTGCGGCACGAGCAAGGCGTGGAGAAACGCGTAGATGACGATCGGGATCGCGATCAAGATAAAGACGCGCAGCGCGACCAGCAGGGCGACGACTCCCGGGGTCAATTTGCGGCGCGGGAGTGGGCGCGTTGTCGCGGCGACCAGCTGATCGGGTTCGAGGGCGCTGACCAGCGCGGGATCGTATGCCATGGACGCCTCCTACTTGGGCAACAGGTTCGGGAAGGCCGTGATCAGGCCATAGAGCGCGCCGACCACGGCGATGGCGACGACGGTGGCTCCTCCCGCCAGGTTGGTCCACCGGCCGTTCGCCAGATCCCCCATGATCTCGGCGTCATTGGCGAGCAGCAGCAGCAGCAGCAGCGCCGGCGCCATCAGCAATGTCGCGATGACGTTGACCGTCAGCGTCATGGCGAGCAGCGGCGCGCCCGGGATCAGCACGATGCCCGCCGCCAAGAGCGTCGAGCCGATCGCCGCCCCGTAGAACAGGCGGCCGTGCGCGAAGTCGAGGTTGAGACTGTGCCGCGACGACGTCTTCTCGGCCGCCGCCATCGTCTCGGCGAGCGAATAGGACGAACTGGTGGAGATCGTCATCGCCGCCACCAGCCCCGCCTCCAGGATGCCGAGCGCGAACAAGGTGGCGCCGGTCGAACCGATCAGCGGAACCAGCGCCGTGGCGAAATCGGCGCCGTTGGCGAATTGCGTCACGTCGACCTTCGCGGCGAACAAGGGCGTCGCCGCGACCAGCGTCGCGATCGCCGCCGCGGCGGCCAGGGCGGCGCCGATCGCCGTGTCCATCCGGCTTTGCGGCACGTCGGCCCGGGTAATGCCCTTGTCGACGACCGCGCTCTGCTGGAAGAAGATCATCCATGGCGTCACGGTCGCGCCGACATTGGCGAGCACCAGAGTGAGGAACGCCAAGGTGAAGCCGCCCGGCAGGGGCCCCCAGCTGGCGAACGCATGGGCCAACGCCGCGCCGTTCGGATGCGAGAGCAAGGCCGCGGGAATGAACAGCAGGTTGAACGCGGCGAGCCCCATCAGCACGCGCTCCCAGGTCGCGTATCGCCGAAAGCTCAGCGATCCGACGACGAGCGCCACGCCGATGGCGACCGAGAGCCAAGACGGCAGGCCGAAGTAGAGGCCGCCGGCCTGGATGGCGATGAACTCGGTGACCAGCGTCAGCAAGTTGCCGAACACGAGGTCGCCCATGGCGAAATAGCCCCAGAACGGGCCGAAGCGCTGGAAGATGAGTTCGGCATGGCCGCGGTGCGTCGCTGCGCCGAGCCGAACCGTCATTTCCTGCACCACGAACGCCATCAGGAAGGTGAGCAGGATAAACGGCGCGAAAAAGCCGATCCCGTAGGTCGCCCCGGTGGTCGCGTAGGAGACCATGCTGGGGCCGTCGTTTTCGCCGAGCATGACCAGGACGCCGGGACCCGTCAGCAGCCAGAGCAGCCGAAACGAGCTCTTGGCGGCGCGGGTCTTGAGAACCTTCAAACGATCCTGCCCGCGCAGCACGTCCTCATAGGTGATGCGCCCTTCGCCGCTCGCAGCGGGCGCTGAATATCCAAGGTTCAGTGTGTTCTCGCTCACGACGCCTCCAATGTGTGCGGTCGCGCGCCTTCGCGCCGATCCTCTCGACGATTTCGGCGTAATGTAGCCAATGGTACAGTTAAGTCAATAGGCGTCTTTTGAGCGCATCGGGTTCACTCAGAACCAGCGGGTTCAAAATTGCATGCGCCATCGTTCCGTCCCCCCGAGGCGCCGCGTCGAACTGACGCGACACTGTGTCGCGCCGTCGTCCGCCGCGGCATGGCGATCGTGCGTCAATGTGAGAAAAATCTATCAAATGCAATGATATAGTCGGTGGAACGCGATCTGCGCTCAGGACGGGGAGCGCTCTCCAATTTATGCAAGAGGGTTGCACTTTACAGCCATGGCTGCATATTGACAGCGAAGCGAGCAAATTATCGCGGCCCGCCGAACGGCGCGACCGCGAAGGATCGAGCGAGGACGGTTTGGCTAGCGGGAAAAACGGACGCGGACAGGCGGTCGAGGATGCGCAAGTCGCAACCGAGGCCGCGCAGGCGAGTCGCTTCAGCAGGGCGCGGACCGCGCGCTCGGCGTCGACGCTCGAAGACTACACCGAAGTCATCGCCGATCTGATCGCGGCGAACGGCGAAGCGCGCATGGTCGATATCGCGCGCCGTCTCGGCGTCGCCCACCCGACCGTCTCCAAGACGATCGCCAGGCTGAAACGCGAGGGGCTGGCGACGGCGCGGCCCTATCGCGGGATATTCTTGACCGAGGCGGGCGTCGCCATGGCGAAGAGCGCGCGCCAGCGCCATCGCGTGGTGGTCGAACTGCTGCTCGCGGTCGGCGCGCCGCGCGAGGCGGCGGAAGCCGACGCCGAGGGCATCGAGCATTATGTGTCCGCCGCGACGCTGCGCGCTTTCGAGGCGTTCTTGCGGGAAGGCGGCCGACGCTAGGGTCCGGCGGTCGCCGACCCGCGACCCCCTATCGCCATCAGGTCGAGGCTCAAGCCCCTCAGCCGCGCAGCCCGCGCAAGCGGGACGTCTTTGTCGCGACCGTATCAGAGATCGGCGGCCTCTAAAAATTGACCACTTCGGTCAGGGTCACCAGAGCGTTGAGCACCTGTGAGTTCGGGCAATAGCCTTCCCACACCCGGTTGTTGGGATCGCGCTTCAAGTCCACGACGCAGGCCGCCCGACAGGGGCAACTTACGCAACGCCGTTTGAGTTTGTCGAACACTTCCGGGTAGTCGCGTTCGATCGTGATGATATCGAGACCGAGGATCGACATCCGACACTGAAGAAATTCATCCGCCTCCGCAGGCGCTGCGGCTTCCGCCGGCGGCGCGTCATGATCGGTTTCCATCTAGTCCTCCTGCGCTGTCACGCCCAACTACACCCCGAAAAGTCGCGCTCGGCGTTGCCATGGATCAAAACCGGCGCCGGCGACCGCGACGGCGCGCGCGCCGCCGACGGCGAACCGGGGACGATAGCGCGCGGCGCGGCCAGGCGGCGCCGCCCGATCGGCGATGGCGAACGATCCGCGATCGGACGCTCCGGACGTTGCGCCGTGCGACGGCGGGTCGGACATATTGTCGCACCCTTTGCCGGTCCGCCGCCGTCCGGAAGGTCGATTGGTCAGTGGACGCGTTGCGCTTCGCGCGTGGCGCGACGGAGGAACAATAGCCACGTCAACGCCGACGCCACGGCGAAAATGGTCATCGCGAGCGGCAGCGCCGTGGGCGTTCCCGCGAAGAGCCGGGCGACGAGGGCGCTCGCGCCGGCGCCGCCGAACATCTGCAGGCATCCGCGAACCGCCGACGCGACGCCGGCCATGTCGGGGAAGGGCTCCATCGCGCCGTGAACGGCCAGCGGGCCGACGACGCCCATGGCGATGTTGGCCAGCACGATGAGCGGCGCCGCGTCCGATACGCGGAAGGCGCCGAGCAGCGCCAGCGCCAGCAGGGCGAGGCTGAATGCCGCCTGGGCGATAACGCCGGCGGCCAGCAAGCGGCGCGGCTCGACGCCGAGGTTGATCAGGCGGCTGCAAAGGAGCGAGCCCGCGGTGAGCCCGAGGGCGCAGATCGCAAAGAGGAGCGCGAACCATCCCGTCTCCAACCCGAGGACGCCGATAAACACGAAGGGCGAGCCGGAGACGAAGGAGAACAGGCAGCCGAAACTCAATGCGCCGAGGAGGGCATGACCGACGGAGACGCGGTGCGTGAGCGCGCGCGCGTAGTTGTGCAGGAGCGGGCGCATGGCCAGAGCCGCCGGATTGGCCGCGCGGATCGTCTCGGCGACGTTGAGGCCGACGACGAGAACCAGCGCAAGGCCGGCGAGCGCCAGAACGAGAAAGATCGCGCGCCAGTCGGCAAGACGAAGGATGAGCGCGCCGATGCTCGGCGAAAGCATCGGCGCGGCCGTCATCGTAGCGCTGATTGTCGCCATGCGGGCCCGGCTCTCTGCGCCCTCGTAGAGGTCGCGCACCATTGCGAAAGCGAGCACGGTGGCGCCTCCGGCGCCGGCGCCTTGGACGACGCGCCAGACAAGCAATGCGCCGATGCCGCCGGCGAAGGCGCAAAAGAAGCCCGAGACGGTGAACAGCGCGCAGGTGGCGATGAGCGGGGCGCGGCGGCCAAAGCGATCCGACAGCGGGCCGAAGCCGAGCTGGGCCAACGCGAAGCCGGCCATGAACAGGCTGAGCGTCAGGCCGGTTTGCGACGCCGGCGCCCGCAGCGTCGCGCCGATTCGATCCATCGCCGGCAGACTTCATGTCGATGGACAGCGGGGGCAACGCCGCCAGCGCGGCGATGAGGAGGGTAAAGGCGAAGGCGCGTGGAGGAAGGGACATGGAGCGGCGCAACCTCGCGGCAAGATGAAAGAGCAGACCAAGGCCGACCCTCGCGTCGGCGACCTCTTATTGCGGGTCGGCGCCGCCAAGTCGATCGGATGAAAGGGCAATTCGCCGAGCGGGCGCAGCCGCGCCGCTCCGTCCGCCGCAGGCGGAGCGGCGTCGTGACGCGACCCAAGCGTGAGTTATTGCTAAGAGGAATTGATTTAAGGTAATAAACCGACAACGCCACGAGGGCATGATCGAACGAGATCGGGACGCGGCCCGTCGGCCGCATTTACCCGACGTTTCCGTTTTTTCGATCGACGCCGGGCGGGAGCCCATAATTTGTGCTGGTCCATTACCGAGGCCTGGTCGGGTTTGACGAGGGCGTCCGCGGTCGCTGAGAGCGGACCCGCGTCGGCGCCGCGCGACGATTGGCGAGCCTCGTCCAAAGGCGCGCGCGCCTCTTCCCGGCGCGCCGCTCCTCCGCCGATCGCCTCGCCCGCGGATTTCGCCGCCCTCGCATCGGGCGATGACCGACAGGGCGCCGATCGCCTCGCCAAACGAGGGCTCTCCGCGATGGGCGAAGCAAGGCGGCGCCGTCCGTCTTTGCGATCGCGGCCTGCCGCCCTCGCGAACCCCTCCGTCCAACCGCTCCACCGAAGGCGCCCCTCCCCATGACCGATTCGTCCCGCCTCGTCCTCGTCGTCAACTGCGGCTCCTCCTCGCTCAAGTTTATGATCCTGCCGGTCTCGGGCGGCAGGAAGGCCGCGGCGGGCCGGCGACCAGGGCGGAGCGAACCGCAGGCCGGGCCAGCTAGCCCTCGCCGCGGTCTTGCGCCGCTGTAACCAGATTGTGGCCGGGTGCGCGGAACCTGCCGTCCGAACCCGCCGCGCCGTCCGTCAGTCCCCGCCTTCGCAGCTGCAGCCGCCCTTCGGGTCGTCGCCGCCATCGACGTTGTCCGATCGAGATCTCGTCCGCCATGGCGCAAAGCGCCGCATAGTAAGCCTGCTTCGGGAGCCCAAGCACGGCCGCCCCGAAGGCCTCGGCGTCGTCGGGTGACGCAAAGGCTCCGTAGTTGATCGAGACGATCTGGTAGAGCGCGAGCAGGGGGACGCGGTCCGGGTCCACGAAAAATAGGGATGGATGAACAGCCGGAACCCGTCCTCGGGGCGCTCGCCGTTCGGCGCCGGGTAGGCGCACTCATCCGGCTCGAGCGGCCCGGCGTCGAAGACCAGCTCGCAGGGGTAGCGGACGCATTCGCGGTCGGCCAGCATCCGGGTGAGCTGCGCCCAGCCTATCGCCGGCCCGTATTTCGCCCGGATCTCCGCCCCCTTTGCCGCGACGAGCGCGTTCAAAGGCGAGATCTTCAATGAGAAAGGGTACACGACACACACAAAGAAAACTATCGCCAAGCTACGCGCAGCACAGCTTGGAAAGTGCCTCTCACCCGAACACTGTGCAAAAATAAGCACATCGCTCTCAAACCCAAACGACATTCCCTGTACGACCTACGCTGTAGCAGCGGGTGGACCGTAATACGTATTCGAGAATGCGAATTAACAAAGAGAACTTCAGGCAAACTGGCGGTATCAAATGAACACCGAAGAGAACGCACACTGATTCTGCAGGCAGTTGACGGTATCGTTCACGCTGTTTTTGGATTTCAAAAGAAGACGAGCAGGATCTCGCGCAAGAAGCGCATGTGGCCATTCTGAGCGCGAAGCGCACCTTCGCACCTGAAGTCGGCGTACCGCTCGCTGCCTACTGCTGGCGCGCGGTCATGCTCACCCTTCGGCGCTGGGCGCTCCAGCACACGTCGCCGGTCAGCGCCAGTGCGGTGAAGCTGTACCCGTCTGGCCGTGTTTCGGGCGCCACTTGAAGAACTGAACGAAGTGACGTATCCTGCAACTGCTGAAAGCGCAATAGATGCAATACGTCTGGCCAGACTCGTTCATCACCGTATTCAGACCGTCGAAAACGGGCACCTCGCATTTCAGGTGCTACTGCTCGGTGAACGCAGTAGGGATGTCGCCCGCGCCGAGAAAGTACCCGTTCGCACGGTGTATCACGCCTGCAACGCGGCTCACAAAGCAATCTGGAACGACTGTGACATCTGGCGCGCCTGCGCGAGCACACTCAAGGAGCATCGCTATGACTGCACCGTCAATTCCTGAAATCAAAAACATCCAGCTCGATCAACTCGTAGAATCGGTTTCAATCCGAATAGCATGGACCCCGAGAAATACGCGCTACTCGTGCAGGCGATCCGCGAAGTGGGTTTCGTTCAGCGGGCCGGGACGCCGCAAAAGGGGCGGGTAGCAAAGCACATTATAGATGGCCATGACAGAGTGCGCGCTGCGCG
>CAVWKL010000184.1:0-14186 GCA_963755075.1 uncultured Alphaproteobacteria bacterium | reverse complement strand
GTGAACGCGATGCGCGGCATCGCGTCGGCGCGAGCCCAGCAGGCGCGCGCCCAACTCGTCGCCGTCGATAGCTATGCGACGACGATCGCCGTCGCGATCGGGCGCGTCCTTGCTCTCGCGCCGTCGGACGGCATGGGCGAGGCGCGCAAGCCGACCCGGCCAGCTTTGGTCTTGTTCTGCGCCGAACAGGGTTTCGCCGGCGCTTTCAGCGAACGCGTCCTCGACGCCGTCGGCGCCGACCTTCCGGCGCCCGCCCTGTTTCTGGTCGGCTCGCGAGGTCGGTCGATCGCCGCCGAAAGGGGCGTCGAGGCCGACTGGACGAGCGCGACGCCTTCCCAATCGCTCGGCGTCGCCAAGCTCGCCGATCGTATCGCGGAGGCGGTCTATGCGCGGATCGTCGCCGGCGACATCGATCGCCTCGACGCCGTCTTCAGCCAATGGCGGCCGGGCGAGGGCGTTCATGTCGCGCGTCGCCGACTATTTCCCTTCGACATGCACGCTTTCAAGTTGTCGAGGCGCGGCGACCGGCCGCTCTGCAACCTGCCGCCCGACGAGCTTTTGCGCGATCTGACGGCGGACTACATGCACGCGCAGCTCTGCGCCGCCGCGCTGAACGCCTTCGCCGCCGAGAACGAAGCCCGCGTCGAAGCGATGGCCTCGGCGCGCAAGGAGATCGACCGCCAACTCGCCGCGCTCAAGGCCACGCAAAGGCAGGTGCGCCAGGAAGACATTACGGCGGAAATTATCGAGCTCGCCGCGGGCGAGACGGCGAGCCGGACGATCGGGCGAGCGCGGATGGAGGGATCCTCGTAACGCGACGAGCTTGCAAATGCGCGGCGGGCGCGGCCGCTGGCGGCGCGCGTTCGGCTCCGTCGACGTCGGTAAAGCTCGGCGCTCACGCGCCGCACGCGGCCAGCGGCTGCGCCTGCGCCGGAGACCGGCGTCCCGCCGTCAATGTCGGTATTGCTGAATGCGCGTCGTGCGCAAGCCCGCGAGGCCGAATTGATCGATCGAGACCTGCCAGCTGAGGAATTCGTCGACGGTCAACGTGTAGCGGGAGCAAGCCTCCTCAAGCGAGAGCAGGCCGCCGCGCACCGCGGCGACGACTTCGGCCTTACGCCGAATGACCCAACGCTTGGTCGAGGGGGGAGGCAAATCGGCGATCGTCAACGGGCTGCCGTCCGGACCGATGACGTATTTCACTCTCGGTCGAAGCGCTTCACTCATTTCACTCTCACACTCGAACGCAAGTCCAACGTGGTGAACATTACGGCTTGCAACTTAAGATTTGCCTAAGCCTGAAAGGGTGAAATCCATAACAAAACGTTTCAAAATGCGCTGATTTCCTTCGATTTTGTCGGCCCCGCGGGCGCCGGCGACGGACGGCGCGCGTGGCGGGACGCGCCGGCGCGCGCCGACATTTTCGCCCATTTGGCTGGCGCGAGACGATATAATCATTAAATAGATGGGCCCACCGGCCTCGGACGAAACTGGATGTTGGCCCCCCATATCGCGCGCCCCGCTTCGCCCAGCCCCCTCAATGGCCTCGGCCTGCCTAAGGCCCCAGGGGATACGCGCGTCGTGGTGGCGATGTCGGGCGGCGTCGATTCGAGCGTCGTGGCGGCGATGCTGGCGCGCGACGGCTACGACGTCGTCGGCGTCACCATGCAACTCTACGATCACGGGGCGGCCACGCACCGCAAAGGCGCGTGCTGCGCCGGCCAGGACATCCACGACGCGCGCGACGTTGCGGCGCGGCTCGGCGTTCCCCACTATGTGCTGGATTACGAGACGCGGTTTCGCGAGAAGGTCATCGAACCCTTCGCGCGCGCCTATGTCTCCGGCGAAACGCCCATCCCATGCGTCGCCTGCAATCAGCACATGAAGTTCGCCGACCTGTTCGAGGCCGCCAGGGACCTGGGCGCCGACATTCTCGCCACCGGCCACTACGTCGTTTCCGAGGACGACGGCCGCGGCGGGCGCGCCCTCTACCGCGCCGCCGACGCCGAGCGCGATCAGAGCTATTTCCTTTTCGCCACGACGCGCGAGCAGCTCGCGCTGCTCCGCTTTCCCTTGGGCGCCCTGCCCAAGCCCGCGGTGCGCGCCCTGGCGCACGAATTCGGCCTGGCGATCGCCGACAAGGCGGACAGCCAGGACATCTGCTTCGTGCCCTCGGGCCACTACAGCCAGATGATCGAACGCCTGCTGCCCGGCGCCGCCGAGGCTGGCGAGATCGTCCATATCGACGGCCGCGTGCTCGGCCGCCATGCCGGCATCCTGCATTACACCATCGGGCAGCGGCGCGGCCTGGGGATCGCGGCGGCGGAGCCGCTCTATGTCGTGGCGCTCGACGCGCGCGCGGCGCGGGTGGTGGTGGGGCCGCGCCAGGCTCTGGAGATCCGACGCATTCGCCTGCGCGACGTCAACTGGATCGGCGATGGACGTTTTGCCGACATTCCCGAGCGCGGCCTGCCGATCGCCGTGCGCGTCCGTTCGACCCGCCCGCCCGCCCCGGCGACGCTTCTGCCCGGCGGCGAAGTCGAATTCGACGAAGCCGAGAATGGCGTTTCGCCCGGACAGGCCTGCGTTTTTTACGCCTCGTGCGACCCGCGCGCCCGGGTTCTCGGCGGCGGCTTCATCGTCGGCGGGGAGGCGGCCGGCTGAACGGCCGGCGCCGAAATCAGATTTTTTTGCGCCGCCGGTCGATAGCGCAGCGCATCCACCAGTAAGGCGAAGGCCGGCGCGGGTTGTCGGCGGCTCGGATAATAGAGGTGATAGCCGGAAAACGGCGGGCACCAGTCGCCGAGCAGGCGAATGAGGCGTCCATCGGCGAGCTGCGCCTTCACCTGGTCCTCGGGGAGATAGGCCAGACCAAACCCGGCAAGGACCGCGTTCAGCCGCAGGGCGAAGTTATTGAACACCAGCTGCCCGTCGACCCGGACCTTCAGCTCGCGCCCGCCTTTCTCGAACTCCCACGGAAAGAGCCCGCCATAGGTCGGCAGGCGGAGGTTGATGCACTCGTGGTCAGTCAGGTCCTGCGGCGTCCGCGGCCGCTTCCGCCTCGCGAGGTACGAAGGCGCGCCGACCACCGCCATGCGCATGTCCGGTCCGATGCGCACCGCGATCATGTCTTTGGCCACCTGCTCGCCGAGACGAACGCCGGCGTCATAGCGCTCGGCGACGATATCGGTGAGGCCGTAGTCGATGGCGATCTCCACCTTGATGTCCGGGTAGTTCGGCAGCAGCCGCGCCATGGCGGGCCAAAGCACGGCGTCGGCCGCATGCTCGCCTGCCGTGATGCGGATCGTCCCAGCGGGTTTTTCACGCAGTTCGTTCAGCGCGGCGAGTTCGACGTCGATCTCGTCCAGCCGCGGACCGACAGCGCGAAGCAGGCGCTCGCCCGCCTCGGTCGGCGCGACGCTACGTGTCGTGCGGGCCAGGAGGCGAACGCCGAGTCGCGCCTCCAGCGCGCGGATCGTGTGGCTGAGCGCCGATTGCGACACGCCGAGCCTCGCCGCCGCCTTGGTGAAGTTGCGCTCCCTGGCCACGGAGACGAAGGCGATGACGTCGTGGAGGCTGCGTTTCGGCATTCATGAATATCCTTCATGACCGCATGCCGATCATACCATATTATCGCCCGCGCCGGCGCGTCCTAACTTCGAGCCCATGAGGCGGGGCTCGCGCGCATCGCGACAGGATCGGAGACGACGTCATGCTGAAGCGCAAACTCGGAAGGAGCGGTCTCGAGGTCTCGGCGATTGGCCTCGGTTGCATGGGACTGAGCCACGCTTATGGCCCGGCCGTCGACAAACAGTCGGGGCTCGCGCTAATCCGGGCGGCGGTCGAGCGAGGCGTGACCCTGTTCGACACCGCCGAAGCCTATGGCCCGTTCGTCAACGAGGAACTCGTCGGCGAGGCGCTCGCGCCCGTGCGCGACAAGGTCGCAATCGCGACCAAGTTCGGCTTCGACATCGATCTGAAGACGGGAGCCCGCCGCGGCGGCGTCAACAGCCGCCCCGACCACATCAAGGCGGTCGCCGAGGCGTCGCTTGAGCGGCTGAAGACCGATGTCATCGATCTCTTCTATCAACACCGCGTCGACCCCGCCGTGCCGATCGAAGACGTGGCGGGCGCCGTCAAGGATTCTGATTCACGAAGGCAAAGTCAGGCATTTCGGCCTGTCGGAAGCCGGCGCCGAGACGATCCGCCGCGCCCATGCGGTCCAGTCGGTCACGGCGGTGCAGAGCGAATACTCGTTGTGGTGGCGCGGGCCAGAAGCGGAGATTCTGCCGATGCTCGAAAAACTCGGGATCGGCTTCGTTCCCTTCAGCCCGCTTGGAGCCGGCTTCCTGACCGGAGCCGTGAACGAAACGACGAAGTTCGACCGCTCCGACTTTCGCGCCAGCGTGCCGCGCTTCGCCCCCGACGCATTGAAGGCGAACCTGGCGCTGGTCGAACTGCTGCGCGACGTGGCCAAGCGCAAGGGCGCAACGCCTGCCCAGATCGCGCTCGCCTGGCTGCTCGCCCAGAAGCCTTGGATCGTTCCCATCCCAGGGACGACGAAGGTTCATCGCTTGGAAGAAAATCTCGCGGCGGCCGACGTCGAACTGACCGCCGCCGACCTCGCAGCGATCGACTCGGCGGCCGCGAAGATCGAACTCAAGGGCGAACGGCTGCCTGAAGCGGCGCTGAAGATGACCGGACTCTAGTGCGGTCGGTCGCGGCAGGCGCGAACGCGGTCGACAACGAAAAGTCGGTTTACGAACGAACGGCGACAAGGAGAATGGCGATGGCGCCCAACGCGCGTGCTCGCAAGAATCACGACGAGCTCTTTCCCGGCCACGTCTCGACGTTGGCGCTGACCGATCCCGAACTGATCGAGGTCTTCGACAACTTCGCCTTCGACGAAGTGCTGGCCTACGGCAATCTCGACGCTCGCACCCGTCTGATGGTTCAGCTCGCGTCGATGATCGCTTGCCAGGCCTTGGGCGAGTACCGCGTCATACTAGGGGCCGCGCTCGCCGTCGGGGTTACGCCGGTCGAGATCAAAGAGATTGTCTACCAGGCTGTGCCTTACGTCGGCATGGCCAAGGTCTTCGACTTCCTCCACGCGACGAACGAGGCGCTTATCGAGCGCAGCGTCGTCTTGCCTTTGTCGGGCCAGTCCACAACTACGCCCGAGACCCGGATGGAGAAGGGCCTTGCGGTCCAGAAACAGATCATCGGGAGCGATGTCGTCGAGAAGCTCTACGCCTCCGCGCCCGCCGACGAGCAGCACATTCAGCGCTTCCTGTCGGCCAACTGCTTTGGCGACAATTACACGCGCACGGGGCTCGACGCGCCCATGCGCGAGCTTCTCACCCTCGGCATGCTGGTCTCGCTCGGCGGATGCGACCCCCAGGTCAAGGGCCATGTCGCCGCCAATCTCAGGGTCGGCAACGATCGCGCGCGGCTGATCGACGTCTTGACGCAACTGCTGCCGTTCATCGGCTACCCGCGAACGCTCAACGCGCTGCGGGCGCTCGACGAGGTCGCCCCGCCGCCAGCGAAGCAATAGAGCGAAGGAACGTCGGCGCCCGTCGACGCCGCAATTCCGGGAGAACTGAGATGTCACAACGCACATGGCTGATCACCGGAGCCAACGGCGGCTTCGGCCGCCAGCTCGCCGAACAGATTCTCGCCCGCGGCGACCGCGTCCTCGGAACCGTTCGCGACGCCGCCAAGGTCGCCGATCTCGTCGAGCGGTATCCCGAGGCGTTCCACGCTGAAAGGCTCGACGTATCCGACACCGCGGCGATCCGAGACGTCGTCGAACGTTCGTTTGCTCGGCTCGGGCGCATCGACGTGATCATAAGCAACGCCGGCTATGGCCTGTTCGGCGCGGCCGAGGAGCTTTCCGACGCGCAGATCGATCACATGATCGCCACCAACCTGGTCGGGTCGATCCAACTCATCCGCGCCGTCCCGCCGCATCTTCGCGCCCAGGGGGGCGGGCGCATCATCCAGATCTCGACCTACGGCGGGCAAGTCGCCTTTGCCGGGAACTCGCTGTACCACGCGACGAAGTGGGGCATCGAAGGCTTCGCCGAGTCGGTTGCGCAGGAGATCGCGCCGTTCGGGATCGGCATGACCATCGTCGAGCCTGGCGGCGCGCGCACCGCGTTTCGCTATGGCAGCGCGCAGGTCGCGAAGCTGACGCCGACCTACGACAACAATCCGGCGCACGCCTTCCTGGGCATGCTCGATCCCGAGAATGGCCTCGTTCCGGCGACCCCGCCAGAATGGCGGCGCGTATCATCGAGAGCGTCGACGCGGAGCCCGCGCCGCTGCGCATGGTGCTCGGCTCGCAGGCGCTGGAGAGCACGCTTGCGACGCTGCGCAAGCGGATCGAAGGCTTTGAAGCCCAGACCGAGCTCGCCGCTTCCACCGACTTCCCGCCCGGGGCGTGACTGGCGTCAGCGCCGAGACATTCATGAGGTTTGTTTATGAGCGCATGCGCATTTTTGCGGCTAATCGCCCAAAGCGGCGCCTGCTAGATTGTTGCGGTATGGGACCGCGTTTCGTGGCGGCGACGCCTTTGGCAAATGGAGAGACCCAATGGAAATCAAACGAAGCGGTTCGCAGTCGTCCGCGCGAGGGCCGGCGGAATGGTTCACCGGAACGGTGCGCATCGACCCGCTGTTCCCGGTGGCGCCGCCAGCGCGCGCCGCCGGCAACGCGGTCACCTTCGAACCCGGCGCCCGCACCGCCTGGCATACGCATCCCCTTGGCCAGATCCTCATCGTCACCGCCGGCTGCGGCCGCGTCCAACGCGAGGGCGGGCCGGTCGAAGACATTCGCCCTGGCGACGTGGTCTCATTCGCGCCGGGCGAGAAGCACTGGCACGGCGCGGCGCCGACCACCGCCATGACCCACATCGCCATCCAGGAATCGCTCGACGGCAAGGCCGTCGACTGGCTGGAGAAGGTGAGCGACGAGCAGTACCGGGCCTGATCGCCCGCCCAAAGGCGACCGAAAGGAGCATGACATGCAGAAGCGAAAACTCGGCAAGAGCGGCCTGGAAGTCTCCGCCCTCGGCCTCGGCTGCATGGGCCTCAGTTTCGCTTACGGCCCGGCGACGGACACGCAGGAGGCGATCGCGCTGATCCGCGCCGCCGTCGATCGCGGCGTCACCTTCTTCGACACCGCGGAAGCCTATGGCCCGTTCAAGAACGAGGAGGTCGTCGGCGAAGCCCTTGCGCCGGTGCGAGAGAAAGTCGTCATCGCCACCAAGTTCGGCTTCACATTCGCCGCCGACGGCGGCCAGAGCGGCATGGACAGCCGGCCCGAGCACATCAGAGCGGTCGCCGAGGCCTCGCTGAAGCGGCTGAAGACCGACGTCATCGATCTCTTCTACCAGCACCGCGTCGACCCGAACGTGCCGATCGAGGACGTCGCGGGCGCGGTCAAGGAGCTGATCGGGGAAGGCAAGGTCAAACACTTCGGCCTATCCGAGGCTGGCGCACAGACAATTCGTCGCGCTCACGCCGTTCAGCCGGTCGCCGCCCTTCAGAGCGAATACTCGCTGTGGTGGCGGGAGCCCGAAAAGGAAATCCTGCCGACCCTCGAAGACCTCGGGATCGGCTTCGTTCCCTTCAGTCCGCTGGGCAAGGGCTTCCTCACCGGCGCCATCGACGAGAACACGAAATTCGACAGCGCCGACTTCCGCAACATCGTCCCCCGCTTCACCCCGGAGGCGCGCAAGGCGAATCAGGCGCTTGTTGCACTCCTCGGCCAAATCGCCGCCAGGAAGAAGGCGACGTCGGCGCAGATCGCGCTGGCCTGGCTGCTGGCGCAGAAGCCGTGGATCGTTCCGATCCCCGGCACTACGAAGCGGCATCGCCTCGATGAAAACGTCGGCGCGACGAAGGTCGAGCTGACCGCCGCCGATATCAACGACATCGACGGCGCCCTCTCCAAGATCGCCGTGCAAGGCGACCGCTACCCAGCGCACCTGCAAGCCCGGGTCGGCCGCTGAACGACGCTTTTCGTCACGTCAATTGAGGATCCGAAGACATGCGAACCCTTGGCTATGCAGCCCAATCCGCAGCCGCCCCGCTCGCGCCGTTCACGTTCGAGCGGCGGGCCTTGCGCCCCAACGACGTCGCGATGGAGATCCTCTACTGCGGCGTCTGCCACACCGACCTCCATCAGGCCCGCAACGACTGGGGATGGAGCCGCTACCCGATCGTTCCCGGCCACGAGATCGTCGGCCGCGTGACCGAAGTCGGCGGCGAAGTCACCCGCCACAAGGTCGGCGACGCGGTCGCGGTCGGGTGCATGGTCGATTCCTGCCAGCAATGCGATCAGTGCCGCAAGGGCTTGGAGCAGCTCTGCCGCAAGGGCAACACCCAGACCTACAACGATCGCGATCGGATCACCTGCGAGCCGACCTACGGCGGCTACTCCAAACGGCTTGTGGCGCGCGAGGAGTTTACGCTGCGCGTCCCCGTCGGGCTCGACCTGTCAAAGACCGCGCCGCTGCTTTGCGCCGGCATCACCACCTACTCGCCGCTGCGCGCCTGGAATGTCGGCCCGGGCAGCCGCGTCGGCGTGGTCGGCCTTGGCGGCCTCGGCCACATGGCGGTCAAGCTCGCCGCCGCGATTGGGGCCGACGTCGCCGTCATGAGCCGTTCGCGCGACAAGGAGGCCGACGCCCTCGCGCTCGGCGCCGACCGGCTGCTCGTCTCGACCGACAAGGAGGCGATGGCGAAGGCGGCCTCGAGCTTCGATCTCATCATCGATACGGTTCCCGTCAAGCACGACATCAATCCGTATCTGCCGCTGCTCGACGTCGACGCCACGCTGGTGCTGGTCGGGCAAGTCGGGCCGCTCGCCGAGCTCAGCAGCGTGCCTCTCCTTATGGGGCGGCGTCGCGTGGCGGGTTCGCCGATCGGCGGCATCGCCGAAACGCAGGAGATGCTCAACTTCTGCGCCCGTAAGGGGATCCTGCCGGAGTGCGAAATGGTGCGGATGGATCAGATCAACGAAGCCTTCGAGCGGCTGGAGCGTTCGGACGTGCGCTATCGCTTCGTCATCGATATGGCGACGCTGTAGGGCTGACGGAATCGCGTCGCTTGCCGGCGCGCGCCCCGTAGACGAGGAAGAGCATCATGCGGGTTGGGATCCTCGGTTCCGGTTTGATGGGCGCCAAGCTCGGGACGCTCTTTGCCCGTGCGGGGCACGAGGTCGTCTTCAGTTACGCCCGCAGCATGGAGAAGCTGAAGAGGCTAGCGCGGGACGCCGGCGGGAAGGCCCGGGCCGACGCGCCAGGCGAGGCCGCAAAGGATGCGGACGCCCTCTTGTTGGCCGTGCATTGGTCGCGCGTCGACGACGTCTTGAGCGAGGCGGGCGACCTCGCCGGCAAGGTCGTCATAACCTGCTGCTTGCCGATGAACGCCGCCAACACCGAACTGGTTATCGCCCATACATCGTCAGCCGCCGAGGCTCTGGCGCAGAAGGCGCCGGAGGCCAAGGTCGTCTGCGGCTTCAATACCGCGCCAAGCGAAGCGCTCTTCCCGGTCTTCGATGCGCGCCGAAAATCCCCCCGGCCGAGCCTTGTTTACTGCGGCGACGATTCGGCGAGCAAAGCGATAGCCGCCGAGCTGATCCGCGACGTCGGGTTTGACCCCGTCGACGCGGGTCCGCTGCGTATCGCGCGCTATACCGAGCCCTTCGGGCTGCTCGTCGGCCAGCTCGCCTACGAGGGCGAGGGGGGACCGGAACTCGCCTACCGCTTCGAGCGCCTCGGAGGCTGACCGCCCTCATGCAAGATCTGGCCGCATGGGATAGTTTCTACGTGATCGTCGGCTCGGCGGCGGGCGCGCTTATCGGCCTGCAGTTCGTCGTCATGACGCTGATTGCCTCGATCCCGCCGGCGCCGGCGCCCGAGGCCGGCGCCGCCTTCGGGACGCCGACGGTCGTTCACTTCAGCGCCGCGTTGCTCCTCTGCGCGCTGCTGCGCGCGCCTTGGCATGCGATCGCGCCCGCTGCGGCGCTTTGCGGCCTCGTCGGTCTCGGGGGCGCCGTCTACGCCATCATCGTCGCCAGACACATTCGCCGGCAAGGCGATTACCGCCCGAGCTTCGAGGACTGGTTGTTCCATTTCGCTGCGCCTTTGGCGGCCTATGCGACCCTCGCCGCCTCCGCATTCGCGGTCGTTTCCTATTCCGGCGAGGCATTGTTCGGCATTGGAGCCGCGACGCTTCTGCTGCTCTTCATCGGCATCCACAACGCCTGGGACAACGTCGCCTACCACGTGTTCGTGAACATGCGGAAGGCGCAGGGCGCCTCACGCCAAGATGAAACCTCGGAGAAGGACAAGCCATGACCGAAGGCATCACAGACAAGGTCGTCGTCATCGCTGGCGCCAGCAGCGGACTGGGAGAAGCGACCGCGCGCTTCCTCGCGCGGCACGGGGCCAAATTGGTCCTGGGCGCGCGGCGTCTCGATCGGCTTCAGGCGCTCGCGGGCGAGCTTTCCCTCGGCGCCGACGCCGCCGTGCGGACCGACGTGACGAAGCCGGATGAGGTAAAGGCCCTCGTCGAGCGCGCGGTGCGCTCGCACGGCCGCATCGACGTCATCCTCAACAACGCGGGACTGATGCCCCATTCGCCGCTCGAGCGCGGCAAGGTGCAGGACTGGGATCGCATGATCGACGTGAACATCAAGGGCGTCCTCTACGGCATCGCCGCGGCGCTGCCCCACATGATCGCCCAGCGAAGCGGACACATCATCAATGTCTCATCGGTGGCCGGCCACAAGGTGCGCCCGGGAAGCGCGGTCTACGCCGCCACCAAGACCGCGGTGCGCGTCATCTCCGAGGGACTGCGGCAGGAGGTGAAGCCATACAACATCCGCACGACGATCATCTCGCCGGGCGCCGTCGCCTCGGAGCTGCCCGACAGCGTGACCGAACCCGACATCGCCGAAAACATCCGCAAGTTCTACGCAATCGCGATTCCCGCCGACTCCTTCGCCAGGATGGTGGCGTTCGCAATGAGCCAGCCGGAAGATGTGGACGTCAACGAGATCCTGTTCAGGCCGACCAAGCAGGAACTCTAGACCGGGCGCAGTTCGGGGCGTCCCCGCTACGGCGCGAACCGAACGGCCTTGTCATGGGCCGCGCGCAGGCGCGCGAAGCGCGTGTCGAGCCACGCCCGCATGTCGGGAGGGGTGAAGATATAGAGGTCTTCGTCGCCGACGCCGCGCAGGGTTTGCGCCGCGACTCCCGCCGGATCGAGGCAGGACTCGACGGCGAACCGAACTTGGGCCGCCCGCTCGGCGCCCGCCACGGACTTTGTCGCGGGCCACTCCAAGGAATCGCGCCGAGGGGCGCCAACTGGGCAATCGTAAGGGAATCGCGATATGATTCGGTCTCCCGGAACCGGCGTGACGGATGGCTTGAGGAGACGCGACAATGGCCGTTTTCGACGAGGACGCCGTGTTCGGCGCCAAACCCCCGAAACCGCCGGCGCATGAAATCGGCCAGGGTCTCGACGATCTCTCGGCGCCGGAATTGGCCGAGCGGATCGAGATGCTGAAGCGGGAAATCGCCCGGTTGGAAAGCGCCATCAAGGCGCGCGAGGCGACGCGGAACGCCGCGAGCGCCTTCTTCAAGAGCTAGAGGCCGCCCTCGCCGGGGCGGTGTCGCATTTTGGCGCAAGCGGCTCGGCGCCTATTGCCGACGAAGGTTCGGATCGTCGAATTTCGTCGGCGCGCCGAAGCGGCGTTAAGGTTCGATTAACGATTATCAATTATGAATGGGTTCGACCCAATCTTCGGGTTCTGAATGGCTCCTATCCGTTCTGTTCGATGCCTCCCATCAACCAATCCCTTAGCCGCCTTCGGGCGGCTATTTTTTTGTCTCGTCGGCAATCGAGGAAAAGACCGTTAACCTTATCGAAAAGTAAACGAGCGGCCGGCGCGAAACGGCGTTAATCTTGCGTCGCGTCGTCGCTGAGCGCGGCGGGCTCGAAATGGGAAGGCCTTGCGCCCGACCGGATGGGACAGGAGAGCGAATTATGGGTCGTCACGACGGGTCGACGCCGAGTTTGTCGACGAACGACGAGCCCGCGGCGCAGACGATCTCATTTGTCCACAAACTCGCCGCCTCCGACGCCTTCAAGTCGCTGTTCCGAGAGGGGATGACGCTCGTCGAAGAGGCGGCCGCCTATCTCGATGGCCCCGGACGCCAGGAGTCGCGCCGATTGCGCCGCCCGGTCGCTCTGGCCTATGCGACGGAGAGCATGCGGCTGACGACGCGGCTCATGCAGGTCGCCTCCTGGTTGCTGCTCCAGCGTGCAATCAACCAAGGCGAGCTGACCGCGGCGCAGGCCTTGTCCGAGAAACACAGGGTCCGGCTCGTCGAACAGAAGATTGCTTGCGACGCCGAACTTTTCGAAGAATTGCCGCCGATCTTTCGCCAGTTCAGCCTGAAATCCCTTCGCCTGCAGGCGCGCATCGCCTATCTCGACCAATCGATGGCGGCGGCCAACGGATTCCTCGCGCCGCCGCCCCGCTCGGCGATCGCCGGTCAGGTCGAACGGCTGCGGGCGGCTTTCGCGCGCTGAGCGTCAACCCACGCCTTTGGGGTTGCACGGCCGCATTTTTGGCCGCATTGGTCGGCAATCTTGTGTTCGAACCGAGATTTGACCGCGCGCCATGGCCGCCGCCTCCTGCCGCCTCTATCTGATCACGCCGCCGTTGAGCGTCGCCGACCTTGCCGCTTTCGCGCCGCGCTTTGCTGAAGCGCTTCGCGTCGCGGATGTCGCGAGCGCGCTGGCGCGCCTCGCCCCGGCCGCGGAAGGCGACGCCAAACGCATCATCCAGCGCCTCGTCGAACTCGCCGCGCCGCGCGACGTGGCGACCCTGGTCGAGAATGACGCGCGACTGGCGGCGCGCGCCGGCGCCGACGGGGCGCATATCACGGGGACCGGCGCCTTGCTCGCCGACGCCTTGGCGAGCCTCCATCCCGAGCGCATCGTCGGGACGGGGGGCTTGCGCTCGCGCGACGAGGCGATGAATGCCGGCGAGGCCGGCGCCGACTACGTCATGTTCGGCGAGCCGCGGCGCGACGGCTTCACGCCGGCGCTCGCGGAAACGATCGAGCGCACCGCCTGGTGGGCGGAAATCTTTCAGACGCCCTGCGTCGCCTACGCCGGCGCGCTCGAGGCCGTGGCGCCTCTGACGGCGGCGGGAGCGGATTTCGTCGCCCTCGGCGACGCCATCTGGCTCGCGCCTTCGGCCGCCGCCGCCATGGCCGAGGCGCAGGCGCTTGTGGCGAAGGCGACGGTGTAGCGGCCCATGAAAGACGCCTTTCGCCTCGGCTTCGCCGTCCTTCTCGCTCTCGCCGCGTCAGCCCCGGCGCACGCGCAGAGTTTTTCGCCGCCCTTCACGCCGCCTTCCCGACCCAATGGGCCGATGCCCGTGGCCGGTCCCCTTCCGGACCTGGCGTTCGGCGCCTACCAGCGCGGCTTTTACATCACCGCGTTCCGCGAGGCGATGAAGCGCGTCGGGTCGAACGCCAAGGACGCCGCCGCCATGACCTTGATCGGCGAGATCTATCGCGAGGGTTACGCGGTGCGACAGGACCAGGCCGAGGCGGCGCGCTGGTATCGGCTGGCGAGCGGCCTCGGCGACAGGGAGGCGGCGTTCGCCCTCGGCGCGCTGCTGCTCAACGGCGCTCCCGGCGTCGACAAGGATCGCCTCGGCGCCAAGGCGCAGTTCGAGCTGGCGGCGGCCAAAGGCGAGGCCGGAGCGCTCTACAACCTCGGCGTCATGGCGATCGAGGGCGATGGAACCGGCAAGACGGATTTCGCCGCGGCCGCGGATTATTTTCGTCGCGCGGCCGACGCCGGCGACGACAACGGCGCCTACTCCTACGGGGTTCTGTTGCGCGAGGGGCGCGGCGTTCCGCTCGATATCGGCGCAAGCGCGCATTGGCTCAAACGCGCCGCCGACGGCGGCATCATCGCCGGCCAAGTCGAATACGCCATCATGCTCTTCAACGGCATCGGCGTCGAAAAGGACGAAGCCGCGGCGGCGAAGCTTTTCCTCATTGCGGCGGCGCGCAACAACCCGATCGCGCAAAACCGCCTCGCCCATCTTTACGCCAGCGGACGCGGCGTGCCCCGCGACCTGGTCGA
>CAVWKL010000183.1:0-4733 GCA_963755075.1 uncultured Alphaproteobacteria bacterium | reverse complement strand
CGGGACCGGCCGCCGCGGCCTCTGTCTCGACGTCTTGCGCCGGCTTCGCTGGGCTCGTCGGGCTCGCTTCGATCCAACGATCGAGCGCGACGACGAAGCTGACCAGCGCGGGGGCGGCGGCTTCGCGCGTGTCGGCGATCCAGCGCGTGAGGCGGGCGAACGGTTCTTGCGCCGCTTGCATCCCGGCCTCGCCGCGCGCCGCGGTCGCGGCGTCGGCCTCGAGGCTGGCGACGTCAGGCGAGCGGGGGGCGGCCGCTGGCGCGAAGCCGATGGCGACCTCGGTCGTCGCGAGCCTGCCGGCTTTGTCGAGCGCGGCTTCGGCCTCGAGGCTGGCGACATCGGGCGAGCGGGGAGCCTCCGCGCGCATGACGACGATCTCGGCTGCGGCCGCCGCCGGCGCGCCGGCCGGGCGAAGCGGCGACGTCGGCGCGCTGGCCTTGGCGCGCTCGACTTGGGCGAGGCGCGCTCCGCCGGCGCGCTTCGGTCCGGCGCCGCCCAGCGCGACGATCCGCTCGCCGTCGATCGGTCCGCGCGCCGCGGCTGCGTCGCTCGCCTCGGCGACCGGGCTCGTGTCGTTGGTCTCGGCGACCTCCGTCGCATCGTCAATATCGGCCGCGGCATAGACCGGTCCGGCCTGCCCGCCGTCAAGATCGACCCAAAACTGCGGGTTGCGCTCCGATTGGCGCATGATCCAATCGTAGCCCGTCCTCTGCCACGAGACGATCGTCGCGCGCAGGTTGTCGAGCACGAGATCGCCTTTGTCGGTGCGCACGGTGACCACCAAATGACCCTCGCCCCACGAGGTCTTGACGACGGTGAGCGCGAGCGCCGCGGCGGGCCAGCCGCGCTGGATCAGCTCGTGGCGCTTCTGCACGGCGAAGCTGTTGCAGTCGCCGGCAATCACGTTGAGCTTCCAATAGCGGAACGCCGAAGTGTCGGGCGTCGGCCGGATGGCGGCGTTGACGGCGCGATTGACGCTCGCCAGCTCGGTCATGCGTTCGCTCGTCAGATGAACGCGGCCCGGACCCGCCGACCTCGGGCAATCCGAGGGATAGTCGAGGCAGAACTTCACGAAAGAGAAGGGCGCGAGCGCAAAGCCGCCTTCGCGCATCGTGGCGGCCGAAGGAGACGCCGACGCCGCGGAAATGCTGGCGGTCGCCATGATGGCGCCCGCAGCGAGCCCGGCCAATTTCCTGTACATCTCGCGCCTCCGTTCGATGGCGCGAGACTAGGGAAGCGGATTTGAGGGGCGTTGAAATCCGAGCGGTTCAATGTAATGAATCCGTTCGCTATTCTTTAACCAAACCGACGCTATATCCTTAATATCTGTAAACGATATACTTTAAAGTATGATTGCGTGGTAAATCAACGATTGCAATGTAGTCACCGTCGCGGCGGTTGACGTTATCGTTTTCCTATAATTGTCGATAATGGCGTTTCTGTCGGACAAGAAGATAGTATTGTGACGTGCGTCCGTTTCCGATCGGCAATTTATCGGATTGATTACTGGGGCGTTCGCGCAGCGTCGGGCAAGGCGGTTCGGTCCGCGCCGCCGGGGGTTGCTGCGAACCCGGCGCCTAAGCGCTGAGTTGGTAAACGAAGCGCTGGCGCAATGGGGCGAGATTTAAGCGTCTGACCGTGCGAGAGCGCCTCGATGAGCGGCGGGTCGTCGGCAATCGGCGGTTCCGTCGCCCTCCGGGTCTCGGCGGAGAAGAGAGCGCTCTTCTGAAGCTCGCCGGCGGGGCCCGAGCCGTCCGGTCGCGCCGATCCCTCGCGTCTCGCGCGAGGGCGCCTCTGGGACCAGACGACGCCAGCGAGTATAACGAGGCGTTCGCCCACGAAAATGGAGGCTGCCATGTTTTGTCGGACAATTCCTGTGGTCGCGGCGGCGCTCGCCGCCGTGGCCGGCGTGGCGCTCGATGCCCCAGCGAGCGCCAGGGACTATAAGATCGGATGCGCCAACGGCGCCTGCGTGATCCTCGACGATACCGGACGCATCTCGTTCTTCACCGTTGGAGACAAGAAGCTCATCGAGGGCGGCGACCAACTGAAAGCCTCGGCGACGGCGCGAATCCGGCCGCCGCTGAACATCTCCTGCGGCTCCGCCTCGGGCGGAGACGCCTGTGTCGTCACCGACGCCGATGGCGATGTCTGGGTTGGGCCGACCCGCCCCGGCGCCGCTTTCGGCGAGCCCGCCGCAAAGATCGCGGTTCCCGGCGCGCGCTGACGCTTGCGCTCGGCCAAGCGTAAGCCGAGAGCGCCGCCTCGCCTCGCTCACGGCTGTTTTGCCGCCGGCGGGCAATCGCGCCGCGACAGGCAGCGAAAGCGGTCGAGAACCTCGTTCGTGTGGCGCACCGCGCTGGTGATCTGACGTTCGAGGCAATCCCGATAGGCCGCGGTCCAGGCGGCGTATCGGTCGAGTTCGCGCTGACAGGCGGCAATGTCCTCGGCGCTCCGGAAAGTGGCCGGGTTGTCGGCGCAAGCCGGCGCGAACGGTCGCGCGCAGATGAACCCCGCCACGACGGCGTCGTCCGGGCTCGCGCGCGCGGCGCCGAATGTCGTCGCCAGAGCGACGGACAGGAAAAAGGCGCGAGCAAGCGCAGACATGGCGGCTTTGCAAAAACAAAGGCTGCGGACGCCTCGTAGTATCCACCGTCCGGATGGGCGCGCAATGGCGCCGTTCGCCCAATGCGAGATTGTCGGGGCGTCGCGCCGCGGCGGCCCCGCATCGGGAAAGCGTGCCGTGATCGCGCCGCGCATGGGCTGTTCGGCCGCCGGGCGCAACATTAAGACTAACGCCTCGAATTCGAGCGCTTCGCCGCAATTCGCGGTAAAGGTCGCTATCGCAGCAAGGCCCCTGATGCAGTTTGTCAGCAATTTTGGCGATATCGCGGTTCTCCTGCCTGCCTCGCTCGGACTGATCGTGTTTCTCGCCTGGTTCGGCTCGCGGCACGATGCGGCGGCCTACGCCGCGGCCATGACCATGTGTTTGGCGGCGGCGCTGCTCGCCAAACTCGCCTTTGCGGCGTGCGGCGAGCGATATTCCCTTTTCGGCGTCGAGAGCCCGAGCGGACACGCCGCCTTCAGCGCGACGTTCTACGGCTGCCTCGCCGCGCTCTTCGGCGCCGGACGCTCGTTGCCGCGCCGCTTGGCGCTGTACGGCGGAGCGGCCGCGCTCGTCCTAGCCATTTGCGCCAGTCGCGTCGCGCTCGCAGCCCACACCGTGCCGGAAGTCGTTGTCGGCGCATGGATCGGCGCCGCCTCGGTGGCGCTGTTCGCCGCGCTCCGCGACGATCCGCAACGCCTGGAATTGTCTTCGCGAACGGTTGTTCAGATGTCGCCGTTGGCGGCGCTCTATGCGCTATGCCTGCTGCTCATGGCCGGCCATTGGAACGCCGAACCGGTCATCGACGCCATCGCGGCGCAACTCGGCGCCGATTTGCACCTGTGTCGGTGAAGTCAGGGCGGTCGGCGAGGACCGGCAGACCGTCGACCGGAAGTCTGAGGCGTGAAGCGGCTGCGCGCGCTGACGCCGCTCAAGCCGAAATCGTGAGAGGGTTGGCGCGCCGATCGGAGCTCGGACCCCGCGCCTGTTTGCATGACACCCGCGAATTGGCGTGACGCGACGTGACGCGATGCGACGCTATGAGGCAACGACAAGTAGCCGGGGCAAATTCCCGGGCAAACCGCGAAAATTGCCGGACCGACTTTGCATCGGCAGCACAACCAATTGATATTGTTCAATCTCGCAACTGCGAGAGAGACATGTTGCACTTGCTTGCCCGGGAATTTGTCCCGGTTACCGCCGATAAATCGCAAGCCATTGATTTAATAGGATCTTTGAGACTATATCTCACACTAAAAAGGTGTGATGGCGCCAGGGGCGGAATCGCATAGGCGGCGTAGGCAATTGAAATTAAAATTTTTCTAGCAACCAGAGAATTTCGTACCCCCGGTCGAGTCCGCATTCCCAAATGGCCGGGGTTTGGTTCCCGTTTTCCAGCTTGCGCGCCAATCGTCGTGAAAATCTTCGCGTTCCGGATCGTCGCGGAAATTGCAAGGCGAGTCCCTTTTGACCCGATAAAGGGTTACGATCGAAAGGCACGGTTCGCGCCCGTTCGTTCCAGGGGCCATCGTGGAATCTGTACCAAAACGCACGCTAAGAACGGGGGGCCAAAAACCCTCAGGAATCACCGCATTGCCGGAAACTCTAGTTTTCGGCCAGAGATTTTTCGACGCCATAAGAAACTGAATTGGCATTGCTTTTTGCCTAGAGCGTGTTGCATTTAGGCATCCGCATAGCCTGCGTTCCTGAGATAGTTGGCGCATTCGGCTTGGGTATATGTGGCCAGGATATGGGCGATGGCCTCGGAGATGGCGTCAAGGGTTCGGGCAGCGGCTTTTCGCAGGAGCGTTTTGAGCTTGGCGAACACCTGCTCGATGGGATTGAGGTCGGGCGAGTATTTTGGCAGGAAGACGAGGCGGGCTCCGGCGGCTCGGATCGCCTTTCGCACCGCCTTTCCTTTGTGAGAGCCGAGATTGTCGAGAACGACGATGTCGCCCGGCTTGAGGGTCGGAAGGAGGAATTGCTCGACATAGGCCAGAAAGCGTTCGCCATTGATGGGGCCGTCGAACAGGCAGGGCGCTTCGATGCGGTCGTTGCGCAGGGCGGCCATGAAGGTCGTGGTCTTCCCAAGGCGAACGCGAAGCGTTCGTCCGGCAGTGACCGTGCT
>CAVWKL010000182.1:0-5011 GCA_963755075.1 uncultured Alphaproteobacteria bacterium | reverse complement strand
GGATCCATCGCCAATCTCATTGTGGTGCAGAAGGCGGCGTCTTTGGGCGTCACGATCAGCTTCTGGGACTATTTCCGAGTGGGCGCGCCGTTGACCATTGTCACGCTGGCGATCGGGACGCTGTGGCTGTGGCTGTGACATCGATCAACGGCAAGCGCTTCGACCCGCTTTCGCTCGACGCCATCAACTTCCTGCTCGCCGACGTCCGCGGCGCGATCGGGCCTTATCTCAATGTGTTCCTGGTTACCCAGCAGCATTGGAGCCAGTCCGAAGTCGGCGTGGTGACGACGCTCGGCGGTCTGCTCGGGCTCGCGGTCCAGACCCCGATCGGCGCGGCGATCGACGAGACCCGGGCGAAGCGTGGAATCGTCGTCCTGGCGCTTGCCGTTCTGGCGGTGACCGCCGCCGTCATCTTCGTTTGGCCGACCTTCTGGCCGGTCGCGGTCTCCAACAGCCTGATGGCCGTTGTCGGCGACGTCTTCAGTCCCGCGGTCGCGGCTCTGACCTTGGGCCTCTATGCGCGTCGACAACTGGCCGGACGCATGGGGCGGAACTCGGCCTTCGACCATGCCGGCAATGTCGCCATCGCCTTGCCGGCCGGCGCGGTCGGCTACGTTTTCTCACAACGCGCCGTTTTCCTCCTCGTCCCGCTCTTCGCCGCGCTGAGCGCCGGCTATGGGGCGGCGTTTCTGGCCTTGGGCGGCGCCGCGCTCGCCGCGGCCACAGTATTTGCCGTCGCGATGCCCGAGACCGCCGAGGTGCAGACCATCCCGGCTTCCTGACCGCCGAGCCCGATCGCTCCGAATTGTCATATTCCGGAGATCGCCAGCGACCGCCGCAAGGACCGAAGCGATTGGCATTTTTCCCAACCCCCCGTATAACGTCGGATAACCGCCTACCGTTGCACCGCTCGGATCCTGAGCAGAACGTAGAGCCAGTCATTGGCCGGGCGACGAGTGAGGGGGCCGGTTTGATTGTTGTCACGGGACTGAAAGCAGAGGCCAGGATCGCAGCGGCGTCGGGCGTGAGAGTGTTCGCTTGCGGCGGAAATGTCGGGCTTCAGGCGCACGCCATCAAGAAAGCCGTGTTCTCCGGCGCAGCGGCGATCGTCAGTTTCGGCATTGCCGGCGCGCTCACTGCGCATTTGGCGGCTGGCGATTGGGTTGTCGCGACCAGAGTGACGTCGGCCGATCGATCGATCGAAACCGACGTCGAGTGGTTGGGCCGCCTTGCCCAACGCCTCCCCGGCGCGGCGTTGGGCGACATCGCGACCGTTGCGGCTCCGGTGCTTCACCCGATGAACAAGCGTCGGCTCCACCTGAATACCGGCGCCATAGCCGTCGACATGGAATCCTATCAAGCCGCCGCGCTCGCCGAAGAACTCGGCGTTCCCTTCGCCGCCGTGCGGGTCATCGCCGATCCGATGCACCGCGAAATCCCTCCCGCCGCGCGACTGGGCCTTCAACCCGACGGGACGGTCGCCATCGCCGCGGTCTTGCATTCACTGCTCAGGAAGCCTTCCCAACTTCCGTCGCTGTTTCGCGTCTCGAGTGACGCCATGATCGCCTTCAGCGCGCTGTTCAGAGGCCGCCGACAGCTTGGCCCCCACTTTGGGCTGGCGTTGTACCCGACGCCATTGGCCAACGCGCCGGGGAGTTCGGCGGACGCGGATCGCAAGCGCGCCGAGCTGGCGCCGGCCTAGCCCACCCGGGCGGCGGACCGCGCGCCTTCGATCAGCGTCTTGCCGAGCGACCAGATCGGGCTGGCGACGTTGTGGCAGGCGGCGATCGTCGCGTCGAAGGAGGTCTCGATCCACCGGCAATCTTCCGAATCGATTCCCAGCGTCGGCAGCAATTTGATCGTTCGATTGGCGTGCCCGGCCACCTGCACCAGGATCTTGTGGTCGCGGAAGAGCGGAATCGTGACGAGCTGGCAGAAAAGGCCCTTGTTCATCGTTTCGAGAAGCGCCCACGACGCCCTCAGCTTGAGGGATTGCGGCTCGCCGAGCTCGACGCCGATCATCAGGCCTTTTCCGCGCACGTCCTTGACCAGCTCGTAGCGCTGCTTCATGGCTTCGAGGCTCATCATCAGCCTTTGGCCTTGCGCCGCGGCGTTTTCCACGAGCTTTTCGTCCTTGAGCACGTCTAGGGTCGCGATGCCCGCCGCCATCGCCATATCGTTCTTGGCGAAGGTCGATCCGTGAACCACCGCTTTGTCGATGCGGTCGAACACCTTGGCGAACACCTGTTTCTGCAGCAACGTCACGCCGATCGGCACATGTCCGCCCGAGAGCCCCTTGGCGATGAGCAGCATGTCGGGCTCGACGCCCCAATGCTCGACGGCGAAGAAGCGGCCGGTCCGCCCAAGTCCGGTCTGAATTTCGTCGGCGACGAACAGCGTGCCGTATGTCTTGCAAAGTTCGTGCGCCGATCGGAGATAGTCGGGCGAGGGCATGTTCACGCCCTTGCCTTGGATGGGCTCGACGCAGAAGGCGGCGACGTCGCGGTTCGCGAGCGCGCGTTCGAGCGCGGCCAGATCATTGAAGGGAATTTCGACGAAGCCGGGGATCAAAGGACCGAAGCCCTTGCGATAGATGTCGTCGCCGACCGCGGAAAGCGATCCGTAGGTCAGTCCATGGAACGAATTTTCGCAATGTGCGATTCCGGGTCGGCCGGTCGCGGCGCGGGCGAATTTGATCGCCGCCTCGAAAGCCTCCGTACCCGAATTGCTGAAAAAGACCTTCTGCAGCCAAGGCGCGTAGCTCAGCAGCCGCTGGGCGAGAACCCCAGCCAACGGCGAAACGTCCATCTGAACGAGATTGGGCAACTCGCTGTCGAGCACCGACCGCAACGCCGCCGCAAGGCGGGGATGGTTTCGCCCGATCGCGAACACGCCCCAACCGCTGAGGAGGTCGAGATAGCGCGCGCCGGACGCATCCTGCAGATAGGCGCCTTTGCCGCTGACGAAGCGAACGTCGAACCCGATGGTCTTCAACACGCGCACCATCATATTGTTCATATGACGGGCGTGCAGCTCATAACGGTCGGCCTCGCTCGCCAGGAAAAGCGCGCGCATGTCGCCGCGCGGATCCGACGGAACCAATTCCAATCTCGGCTCGACGTTCGTCATCGAGATAATCCCTGGAGAAAGCCGCGTGACCGCACTCTCTATCGTCCTGAGACGGACGATATGCAAATGGGAGGGCAAAGGCTCCAGCGTTCGCTTGGGATCGAACCTCGCCGTTCGGCCCTTGGCTGGCGAGCGGGCAGGCGCGTCTCACCGCGCCCGGGTCGCAAGGATCAACGGCGCCGGGCCCGGCGCCTCCATCGTCCGGACGTTTTCGAAGCCCGCCTCCTGCAGCCATCCGGCGATCTCGGAGAAGCTGTAGGCGTCGCCGTCTTGCGTATTCACCAACATGTTGACCGCGAAAATCAGCCCGTTGAGCCGCGTGGCGCGGGCTTCGTCCACCAGGAATTCGGCAATGACGAGCGTGCCGCCGGGGGCCAGCGCCTGATGAACCTTCGCCAGCAAAGCGCGGTTCCGGCGCTCGCCGAAGCTGTGCAAAATCTGCCCGAGCACCGCGACCTGATAGTCGCGGCCCAAATCGATCGCGAAGAAATCTCCGGCCCGCGTCTCCACCCGGTCGCCGACGCCAAAGCGCGCGGCCACGCGCAGCGTCGCCTCGAGCACCTGGGGCCAGTCGACCGCGGTGACCCGCACGCGCGGGGAGCGTTGCGCCAGCGCGATGCCCCACACGCCGGAGCCAGCCCCGACATCGAGCACGCTGAGCGGCGCGTCCCCCGCCTCGGCGACCAGGGCGTCGGCCAGCGCCCGCGCCGCGGGATAGCTATTGGGGAAGATGTGTTCGACGAAATCATGGAAGCGCGCCCCGGCGCTGGCGTCGCCGTCGAGACGAGGGGCCGGTTGGCCGGTTCGCACGACCTCGCCCAGCGCCAGCCATCGCGGGATCAACTGGGCGGCCGCGTGTTCGAATGCGCCCCCGACGAACGAAGGCTTGGCGCTGACCAGGAAAAGCGCGCTCTCCGCGGTGAGCGAATAGCGGCCCTCGGCGTCCTTGCTCAGGAGTTCAACGCCGGTCAGCGCATTCAGCACGGCGCGCACGCCCCGTTCGGAGGTCGCCGTCTCGGCGGCGAGCGCGGCGGCGGTTCTCGGGCCGCGCTCCAGGACGTCGAACAGCCGATGCCGGATGGCCGCTTCGACCATCAGGGGAACGGCGAAGCCCCAAGAGAGCTGCAACAAACGCGCGGGCGTGAGGGCGGGTTGTGCCGGCGTGGTCAAGGGCTCCCCCTGTCATGGCGCCAATCGCGGGGCCGTCGATTCATGCGAGTTCTCGTTGGCGTTCGACGTCGGATTGATCGGGTCCCGGCGACCAAACCGCGGCCGCCTCTGTCCGCGTTCCGAAACGAACGCCGTCGACGCAAGCTGTCCTCCCCACGGGTTTGCCTTGGAAGCCGATAGGGGGACAAGCCCCAGGCGCAACGCCATTCCCTTAGCAGATTTCGGCGCCAAGTTCGACGCGCGGATTCCAACCGCCGCCTGCCGGAGGCGGCAAGGGCGAGGGCCTGAGGCGCGCGGCGGCGGGGCTTTACGCAGCTCTCAGCCTATCTCCACTTCCGGGACCTCGCATTCGGACACGACGACATAGCCCGAGGCCACTTCGTAAGGCGGTTCGCCGGGCCCGGGCGTCACCAGCCGCGCCGGTTGCCAAATGATGCTGATCACCCTGCCTCCAGCCGCTTTGATGTCGCCAAGTTCGTCGCGAAGGCGCACGGGATCATCGCGCACCGTATGGACGTGGTACTGCATTTGGCCCATGGCGTTCCTCCGGAGTCCGCGCAACTCCTATCACGAAACGCCCGGCCAAACGCGCGACGGGTTCCCCGACGCCACGGAACGTGGGCGGCTGTGTCATGCTCCTGCGGAACCTCTGGCGCGCGTCACGTTGCGGCGCAATTACGGTCAATTACGAATTACGGTGACGCGCCTGGAC
>CAVWKL010000181.1:0-9013 GCA_963755075.1 uncultured Alphaproteobacteria bacterium | reverse complement strand
CGCTGTATTGCTCGAAGTCCACGCAATCTGCGGCGAAGCTGTCACATCCTGTTGAAGGCCGGCGCTTCCGGAGGTGCCCAGCGCGATCAGCGTGCCCGGCTGCCCCGTTGCGGAGAGCGCCAGCGAGCCCGGAACGATGTTGAGCGCGGTCATCTGTTCCGCGCTTCCTCCGGTAACCGAGAAGGCCGTGGTCGCGTACACCAACGTGCCGTCCGTGTTGGACGCCGTGGCCGTGATGGCGGCCGAGCCCTGCCCCACCGCCGTCACCAGCCCGTCCGTCGCGCTCGTGCAGGGCGCGGCAGAACCGGCAGTGCAGACCGTCGCCACCAGCGGATTGCTGGAGGTCCAGACGACCTTGCCGGTCATATTCTGCGTCACCGGAGCCGCCGAGAAGGTCCCGATCGCGGTGAGTTGGCTGGTTTGACTCGGGAATTGCACCGATGGCGAGCCGGGATTGATGGCCAGCGAAAGCAAAGGCTCCGCCGCCGGACCCGCAACCGTCAGGGTCCCCGTCGTCGTCACCACGCTGGCGACGGGATTCGAGGGGGTCGTTACATTTGTGTAAGATGCCGTGATGGTGGTCGTGCCTGGACCTACCGCCGTGGCCACCGCCGCATTAGGCCCGGAGACGATATTGGCCGCGGGCAGCACCGCCGGGTTGCTGGAGGTCCAGGTGACCGCCGAGGTCAGGTTGCTCTGAAGGCCGGACCCATTGGCGCCAATGGCGACAAGGTTGACGGTCGGATTCGGCTGCCCAACCTCCGGCATCGTAATCGATTGCGAGCCGGGGAAGATGGACAGCGTTGAAATCGTGCTCGTAGCCGCCCCCGCCACAGAGAAGGTCGCCGCGGCCGTCACCACGCTGCCGTCGGGATTGCCCGACACGATGGCCGTGATAGCCGTCGTGCCCGCACTCACCCCGGTCACCAGCCCGTTCAAAGCGCTTGTGCAGGGCGCGGGAGAGCCAGTGGTGCAAACCGTGGCCACCGCCGGATTGCTCGAATACCAGGCGATCGAGTAGCCGGTAACACTCGCCAGGTTGCGTGTGCCCGGAGTGGGGGAGGTCGCCGAGAAGGTTCCCATGGCAAGGAACTGCGTGGTTTGACCCGCCGCCGCAACCGTCTGTGAAGCGGGCAGGAGCGAAACCGAAAGCAGAGGCTCAGTCGTGGGCGCGATATTCACGCTGAAAGCCGCGCTTCCCGTCACCACCGTCCCGTCGTTGCTGGGATTCTTGACCTCGGCGGTGATGGCGGCCACGCCGTTGGCCACAGCCGTGGCCTGCCCAGGACCGGTGATGGTGGCCACCGCGGTGCTGCTGGATTTCCATGTCGCCGCGCTGGTCAGGTCCACCGTAGTGCCCGTCCCGGTGGTGCCGATGGCGATGAACTGACCGACTTGACCAACCGTTGTGGCCGTCTGCGAGCCCGGCACGATGGCCAGCGATACATAGGCCTCCGTCTGGCTGGGAACCGTCACCGTATAGGCCGCGGTGGCCGTCACCACGGTGCCGTCGGGATTGGTCGCAATCGCGACGATCGCCGTCGCGCCGGCGCTCAGCGCCGTGGCAACTCCAGTGGCTGGGTTGACGGTGGCCACCGCCGGATTGCTCGAACTCCAGATGGCCGCCGCGATCGTCTTGCCGTTGATCGTTGCCGTCTGGTTGGTCAGGTTCACCGTCGTGCCCGATCCGGTGGTGCCGATAGCGATGAAATTAGCGGTTTGATTGACCGCCAGAGCTGTCTGCGTTGCCGGAACAATGGCCAAAGAGGCCAGAGGCTCCGCTGTTGTGTAGCCTGGACATTTCTACGTATTGCTCCCCTCCTCGAACACCAGCGGCAGCACGCCCATGCCGACGAGGTTGGAGCGGTGGATGCGCTCGAAGCTCTGCGCGATCACCGCGCGCACGCCGAGCAGCTTCGTGCCCTTGGCGGCCCAGTCGCGCGACGAGCCCGTGCCGTATTCGCGTGCCGGCGAAGACGACCAGCGGCACGCCCTCGCGCCTGGTAGCGCATCGCCGCGTCGTAGATCGCCATCCGCTCGCCCGAGGGGTAATGGATGGTGAGCCCGCCCTCGACGACGGCGCCCGCCGCGTCCTTCACCATCTGGTTCTTGATGCGGATGTTGGCGAAGGTTCCGCGCATCATCACTTCGTGATTGCCGCGCCGCGTGCCGTACTGGTTGAAATCGGCCGGGCGCACCTGATGCTCGATGAGATAGCGCCCCGCCGGGCTCGATGGGCGGATCGAGCCCGCCGGCGAAATGTGGTCGGTGGTGATGGAGTCGAGGAACAGCCCGAGGATGCGCGCCTTCTCGATGTCCTCGACGGGCTTCGGCTCCATCGTCATGCCGTCGAAATAGGGCGGGTTCTGCACGTAGGTCGAGCCCATGTCCCAGGCGTAGGTGAGCCCGGCCGGGGCCTTGACCTTGCGCCAATTGACGTCGCCGTCGAACACCTTGGCGTACTTGCTCTTGAACATTTTCGCGGTGATCGTGTGCTCGACGAGATCGTAGACCTCCTGGCTCGAGGGCCAGATGTCGGCCAGATACACCGGCGCGCCCTTCTTCTCGTGGCCGAGCGGCTCGCGGGTCAGATCGATCTGCATCGAGCCGGCGAGCGCGTAGGCGACGACCAGGGGGGGCGAAGCGAGATAATTGGCGCGCACGTCCGGATTGACCCGGCCCTCGAAATTGCGATTTCCCGACAGCACCGCCGCGGCGACGAGATCGTGCTTGGCGATCGTCGCCGAGATCTCGGGCGCCAGCGGACCGGAATTGCCGATGCAGGTGGTGCAGCCGTAGCCGACGATGTTGAAGCCGAGCTTGTCGAGCGGCTTCTGCAATTCGGCGGTCTCGAGATAGTCGGCGACGACCTGGCTGCCCGGAGCGAGCGAGGTCTTCACCCAGGGCTTGACCGCAAGCCCCTTGGCGACCGCATTGCGCGCCAGCAGCCCCGCCGCGATCATCACGCTGGGGTTGGAGGTGTTGGTGCAGGAGGTGATCGCGGCGATGACCACGTCGCCGTGACCGAGGTCGAAATTCGCCCCCTCGACCTTGTGGCGCTCGGCGATCGCGGCGCCCTGCTTGAACTCCGACGCCATCGCGCCGGCGAAGCCCGCCTTGGCCTCGGCGAGGGCGAGGCGGTCCTGCGGGCGCTTGGGCCCGGCGAGCGAGGGCGTGACTTCGCCGAGTTCGAGCGTCAGCGTGTCGGTGAAGACGGGATCGGGGCTCAGGCGGGTGCGATAGAGCCCCTGTGCGCGGGCGTAGGCCTCCACCAAGGCGACGCGCGCCGCCTTGCGCCCGGAGGTCTGCAAATAGGCGATCGCCTGCGCGTCGATCGGGAAGAGACCGCAAGTCGCGCCGTATTCGGGCGCCATGTTGGCGAGCGTGGCGCGATCGGCGACCGACATCGCGTTGAGGCCGGGCCCGAAGAATTCGACGAATTTGCCGACGACGCCTTGCTTGCGCAGCATCTGGGTGACGGTGAGCACCAGATCGGTCGCGGTGACCCCCTCGCGCAACTCGCCGGTCAGCTTGAAGCCGACGACCTCGGGCAGCAGCATCGACAGGGGCTGGCCGAGCATCGCCGCCTCCGCTTCGATGCCCCCGACCCCCCAGCCGAGCACGGCGAGGCCGTTGACCATCGTCGTGTGGCTGTCGGTGCCGACCAGCGTGTCGGGATAGGCGAATTCGACCAGGCGGCCGTCGTGCTTGTCCCGGCTCGTCCACACGGTCTGGGCGAGATATTCGAGGTTGACCTGATGACAGATGCCGGTGCCCGGCGGCACGACCGAGAAATTGGAGAACGCCTGCTGGCCCCACTTGAGAAAGCGGTAGCGCTCCTGGTTCTGTTCGTATTCGCGCTTGACGTTCTGGGAGAGCGCCTTGCCGGTGCCGAAGTGGTCGACGACGACCGAGTGGTCGATGACGAGATCGACGGGAATGAGCGGATTGATCTTGTCGGGATCGCCGCCGAGCTTGGCCATCGCGTCGCGCATGGCGGCGAGATCGACGACCGCCGGCACGCCGGTGAAATCCTGCATCAGCACGCGCGCCGGCCGGAAGGCGATTTCGTGCTCGCGCTTGCCGCGGTTGACGAGCCAGGCCGCCACCGCCTCGATGTCTTCCTTCTTGACGGTGCGGCCGTCCTCGTTGCGCAACAGGTTCTCCAGCACGACTTTCATCGAGAACGGCAGTTGCGCGACGCCGGCCAGGCCATGCCGCTCGGCGGCCTTCAGCGAGAAATAGTGATAGGTCTTGGCCCCCACCTCGAGCGTCTTGTGACATTTGAAGCTGTCGAGGCTGGCCATGGAGGCGGCTCCGAAAATGCGGGGACGGGAAAGGATCGCCGGCTTATAGATAAATTCCCCTTCGCGGGCTACACAAACTATCGTCGAGAGGCGCTGAAAGGATAGGCGCCGTCGAAGGAAAAGCCATGCGCCTCAGCGCCAAGACCATCGCCATCGAACGCGGCGGGCGCTCGATTTTCTCAGGCCTTTCCTTCGAGGCGAGCGCCGGCGCGGCGCTCGTGCTGACCGGGCCGAACGGGTCGGGCAAGTCGAGCCTCCTGCGCGCCGTCGCCGGCTTCCTGCCGCTCGCCGCCGGCGCCTTCGTCCTCGAAGGCGGGGCGGGCGAGGCGAGCATCGGCGAGCAGGCGCATTATCTCGGCCACGCCGATGCGCTGAAGGGCGCGCTGACGGCGGGCGAGAACCTGGCGTTCTGGGCGGCGGCGCTCGGCGGCGATTCGTCGAGCCGGGCTTGGCGCGGCGCTCTGGCGCGCCTCGGCCTCGCCCACGTCGCCGATTTTCCCGTGCGCGCGCTCTCGGCGGGCCAGAAGCGCCGCGTCGCGCTGGCGCGCCTTCTCGTCGCGGAGCGCCCGATCTGGCTGCTCGACGAGCCGACGACCGCGCTCGACGTCGCCGCCCAAGGCCTGTTCGCCGCCGTCATGGGCGAGCATCTCGCCGCCGGCGGGCTCATCCTTGCTGCGACCCACGCGCCGCTCGGGCTCGAGGGGGCGGCGAACCTGGCGCTCGGCGACGGCGCGAGGATCGCGGCGTGAGCGGGGCGGCGCGCGCGCTCTTCGCCAGGGAATGGCGCATCGCCCGCCGCATCGGCGGGGGCGCCTCGGTCGGCGCGGTGTTCTTTCTCATCTTGGTTGCGATCATGCCCTTCGCGCTCGGGCCGGACCTCAATCTGCTGGCGCGCCTCGGGCCGGCGATCCTGTGGATCGCCGCGCTGCTGGCGACGCTCCTCGGCCTCGACCGGCTGTTCCAGGCCGACGCCGACGACGGCTCGCTCGACGTGCTGATCAACGCCAGCTTGCCGCTCGAACTCGTCGTGCTCGTCAAATGCGCCGCCCATTGGGCCTCGAGCGCGCTGCCCCTCGTCGTCGTCAGCCCGCTCTTCGGCCTGATGCTGGCGATGGAGGCAAAGCCCCTGGCGCTGGTGGCCCTCAGCCTTCTCGCCGGCACGCCCGCCCTCACCATGATCGGGGCGATCGGCGCGGCGCTGACGGTTTCGCTGCGGCGCGGCGGCTTGTTGATGGCGGTGCTCGTCTTGCCGCTGGCGATCCCGGTGCTGATCTTCGGCGTCTCGGCGGCTTCGGCCGCCAGCGGCGGCGCCGCGCCGTTCCTGACGCCTTTCCTGATGCTCTGCGCCTTCTCGCTCGCCGCCGTCGCGCTCGCGCCCTTCGCCGCGGCGGCGGCGCTGCGGCATGTGAGGGAGTAGGGCGCTTCGCTCAGGCCTTCCGGCGTTGCCAATTTCCGGCAAAAATGCTCGTCTTCGCCGCGACAGCGCCGTCAAGCGGCGGATGTCGAAAAGATGGTTCCATGGGAGGACGCGATGCCGAAGTATCTGATCGAAGGCCATTATTCCGTCGAGGGGGCCAAGGGCCTCGTCCGCGAAGGCGGCACGTCCCGCCGCGCGGCGGTGGCGAAGATGGTGGCGGCGCTGGGGGGCAAGCTCGAGAGCTTCTACTACGCCCTCGGCGACGTCGACGTCTACGCCGTCGTCGAGGCGCCCGACAACGTGACGGCCGCGGCGGTTGGGCTCACCGTCAATCAATCCGGCGGAGTGGCGGTCAAGACGACGGCGCTCATCACGCCGGAGGAAATCGATGAGGCCGGCAAGAAGGCCGTCGACTATCGCCCGCCGGGCCGTTGAGGCGGCGACAGCGCCGATACGCGTTGCGGCATCGGCGCTGCCTTTTCGAGCAGGACACGAAATCGTGACGGCGGCTCGGGAATAAAACGCCGCCGCCGCCGGTCTCCTCTTCAGCGCGTCGACAATGACGCCAAGAGGAGAAAACGATGAAAATACTTCAGTCGACGATTGTTGCGTTCGTGGGCCTCACCTACGCGGGCTTTGCGCAGGCTGCGACCGGTCCGGTTGCTTCCGAGGTCTTCCCGTCAATGCATGACCAACGTCCGATCGCCAAATCCTTGGACGCGGGAACTTCGGGTCGCACGGTCCGCAATCCCAACGAATGCGCCCCCGACCAAGCCGAGCCCGTCTGGAGCGCGACGTCGGCTCTTCTCGGTTACGCCTGCCGCAACAACGCCAACGGCGCCTGACCCATCCGCCGGCCGCGTCCCTTTCCCCGCCTTGGCGCGACAAAGGCGCGCCTTGGCGGCGGAGAGGCGCGAGCGTTTGGCTCGCGAGGGTTGCCTCAAATAACCTTGCCGCGGGCGGCGACCGGCCAGGTCGCCACGACTTCGCCGCCGCTGACGACGTGGACCGCGTCGACCATATTGGTGACGACGCAGGCGTGATTGGGAACGATCCTCAGCCTTTGGCCGACCTTCAGCGCGATGGCCTCGGCGCGCAGCCGGCCGTGCTCCTCCGACAGTTGATCGACGGCGATATCCGGCCGGCCGAGCACGTGGCCATAGCCGGTGAGCCCGAGCAGATCGGAGGTCAGGATCTTGCTTCCCGCGTCGACGATGGCCCGGTTGGCGGCCGGCGTGGACACCACCGTCGTCAGCACGCTCAGCGCGCAATCGTCCCAGCCGCAAGCCCCGCGCGCGACCAGCGACCGGTCGTTATAGGCGTAAGTTCCTGGACGGTATTCGGTCGCGATCGGCGCCATATGCGCCGCCATCATGTCGGGCGTGCCGCCCGACGAGACGCAGGCGACCGTCATTCCCATCGCCTCGATGAGGGCTTTCGCCCTGGACATGAACACCTGCACATCAGCGGTCCCGCCGGTCGGCGGATAGGTCATCAATCCGCCGAACGCGAGACCCGGCGCCGCGGCGACGGCGCCGGCGAGCTCGGCCGCTTCTTCCGGCGAGGCGACGCCGCAGCGGTCCGCCCCGGTGTTGCATTCGACGAGGACCGTCAACGCCGGCTCGCGTCCCGCGAACGCTTGGGACAGGCCCTCGATCACCGTTCGGTTGTCGGCGACGACGGCGAGCCTCACCTTGTCGGCGAGCGCGCGCAAGGCGCGAAGCTTTTCCTCGCCGACGATGTTGTAGGTGATGAGAACGTCGCGGATGAGCGCGCTGCCGGCCGCCATCGCTTCGGCTTCGGAGACCTTCTGGCAGGTGACGCCGACGGCTCCGGCGCGCAGCTGCATCTCGGCGATCGCGGGCAGTTTGTGGGTCTTGATGTGCGGCCTGACCTTCAGCCCATGCGCGTCGGCGTAAGCCTGAAATCGCAAAATATTGCGCTTGGCGACGTCGAGATCGACCAAGACGGCGGGCGTCTGAATCTGCGGAAACATGCCAGCGCTTTCCTCGTCGCCGTCGGCGCGACGCCGCCGAATTCGGGGTCTTGACAAATTATGGAGTCCCGGCGCAGTTTTTGTCAATCCATTATTAAAGACAAATGTCCGGTATAATGGATTGAAATTCGGGAGTCTCTTTCCAGAAGGAACGATGCGATGAAGACACCGCTCACCGTGGCGGCGGCCCTCGCCGCCCTCGCGCTCGTGCAAGTCATGCCGGCCAGCGCCGAGCAAACCGAAAGCAAGCTCGACAAAGTGCTCGCGCGCGGACATCTCGTCATGGGCACCGGCAGCACCAACGCGCCCTGGCACTTCAAGAGCGCCGAGGACAAGCTCCAAGGCTTCGACATCGATATGGGCCGGATCATCGCCAAGGCTTTGTTCAACGATCCGGACAAGATCGAATTCGTCATCCAGGCCTCCGACGCCCGCATCCCCAACATCACCACCGACAAGGTCGACATCACCTGTCAGTTCATGACGGTCACCGGCGAACGCGCCCAGCAGGTGGCCTTCACCATTCCCTACTATCGCGAAGGCGTCGGCCTGATGCTGAAAGGGGACAGCAAATACGCCGACTACGCCGCGTTGAAGGCGGCGGGATCGGCGGTGACGATCTCGGTGCTGCAGAACGTCTACGCCGAGTCGATGGTCAAAGCCGCCCTGCCGCAGGCGAAAGTGGATCAGTACGATTCGGTCGACCTGATCTATCAGGCGCTCGGTTCGGGCCGCGCCGACGCCGTCGCCACCGACCAGTCGTCGCTGGCCTGGTACATGGCGCAGAACCCCGGCCGCTATAGGGACGCCGGCTACGGCTGGAACCCCCAGACCTACGCCTGCGCCGTCAAGCGCGGCGATCAGGACTGGCTGAATTTCGTCAACACCGCGCTGCACGAAGCGATGACCGGCGTCGAGTTCGATGTCTACGCCAAGTCGTTCAAGACCTGGTTCGGCAAGGATCTGCCGCCGCCCGCGATCGGCTTCCCGGTCGAGTTCAAATAGGATGGCGAACGGAGCGACTTCGCCCGCGGGCGCGGCCGCTCCCTTTTGTCCCTTTGGAGAGCCGGCGGCGTCATGGGTTACATTCTGAATTTCGCGGCGGTGTGGCGCAGCTTCGACCTGCTGCTCGAAGGGCTGGCGCTCAGTCTGGCGCTCGCCTTCGCCTCGATTCTGATCGGCTGCGCCATCGGCCTCGTCACCGCCTTCTGCTTGATGTCGAAATCGGGCCTCGCCCGGCGCCCGGCCCGCGCCTATGTCACCATCATCCGCAACACGCCGATCCTCGTGGAC
>CAVWKL010000180.1:0-27789 GCA_963755075.1 uncultured Alphaproteobacteria bacterium | reverse complement strand
ACCGTCGAATGGATGGGCCGGCGGGGCCGCGTCGCGGAGGCCCGAGGGCCGATCGGCCGAGGTTCAGCGGACGGGTTCGTCGTGGCAGGATTTCTGCGTCGCCGCCCACGGCCAATCGCCGCACGGGCTGCAAGCGCCGAGCGGGACGGCGAGCGCGGCGGCGCAGCAAATCGCCACAAGGATGCGGACCAGGCGGAAGGGCGGCATGCGCGCATCGTTGCGCGGATTGCGGCGGCGCGTCAAGCCGCTGACGCCGACCAATCGAGGCCCCTCATTTCGCGTCTCGAGCCGCTCGGCTCCATTCACAAGCCTGGCGTAACCGGCTAAGCCAGCCGACGCCGCAATGATGCGCCGGGTCGATCGGCGCGGCTTGCCTGGGAAGGAACGGACATGCTCGTTTTGATCATCGGGATCATCGTTTTTCTCGGCGTGCATTCGCTTCCCACGCGTCGCGCCTGGCGCGCCGACCTCGTCGCCCGGCTGGGCGAGGGGGCTTACAAAGGGCTCTATGCGTTGGCCGCCTTCGTCGGCCTGGCGCTGATCGTCTGGGGTTTCTCCCGCTATCGGGCGGAGGGCTTGATCCCGGTGTGGACGCCGCCGATCTGGGCCCGGCACGTGACGATTTTGCTGATGTGGTTCGCCTTTGTCGCCCTCGCGTGCACGCACCGCGCGCCGAGCCGGATTCGCGGCTGGCTGCGCCACCCGATGCTCGTGGCGGTGAAAATCTGGGCGCTGGCGCATCTCCTCGCCAATGGCGACGCAGGCGGCATGTTGCTGTTCGGGTCGTTTCTGGCCTGGGCCGTCTATGATCGAATCGCCGTCAAGGCGCGCGGCGACATGGGCGCGCCTCGCGCGCCCGCCTTCACCCGCGCCGACGGCGTCGCGCTCGCCGCCGGAACGCTGGGCTATGGGGCGATGATTGTCCTGCACCCCTGGCTGATCGGGGTGAGCGTCGTCTGATAGCGGGGCGGGGCGGTCAAAGGGGAAATCGCCTTGGCGAGGCCGTCGGCCGCCGCGCGGGACGATGGCCATTGCGCCCAGTCAGCGGATGCGCCGCCGCGATTTCGAGTCGATTCGTTTTGCAACCCCCGTCGCCAGGCGAACGACCGTTCTCAGCGCGGATGCGGCGGCGGGGTGGCTCGATCGAATCGATTCGATCATCTTGAGGCGTCGCAGCAGATCGGACGATTCGGGTGGGCCGCCCGCCGGCGACAAAGCGTCCAGGCGCGCCCAGGCCTCGCAAAACTCGTACCTGTTGAGCGCCACGTTCGGCTCCAGCCATTCGTCCGCCATTCCCCAAAGCTGGGCGAGTTCAAGGCGCAGGAAAAGGAGCCGGCGCCGGGCGGCGTCGAGATCCTCGGTCAAGGAAGCCGCAAGTCCCCGCATTTTCCCGGACTTGGCCGTCAGCGCCTCGCGCAGGCGATCGGTCAGTTCGTCCGATGGGTCCAAGGTCAGACCGAGACGCGCAAAGAGCGATGCAAAGCTCTCGGTCTCGGCGCCCGCCGCCCTCAGGGGTCCGCCCCCTGGGGCGGCAAATTGCAGCAATTCGAAGAGCTGGAACAGTCTGGACCTTTCCTCGTCGACGGTTTGCGGCTGCAGCAGGCTAAAAAGGATCTGCGACCGGCCGATGTTGTATTGCCGCCGATAGATCGACTCGTCCGACATCGGATGATTATGGAAGCCGTAGGCGTCGGGATTGAAGTAGAGAATCATTCCCTGCCCGGCGAGTCGGAGCCCAAGCTCGGCGTCCTCGCTGCCATAGCCGGCGAAATGAGAATCGAAAATCGTCTCCTGCGAGGCGAGAAAGCTGCGCCGGACCGAGACGTTCGAGGTGTAGAAGTACTCCGGCCGCACCGGATGGTAGGGGGTCATGGAGCGGTAGAAGAATTGGTAGCCGCCCTCGCTGGTAATAAAATCCATCAATTCGCTGACTTCGATGTCCTTGTCCCAACCGATGTAGCCGAGCACCGCCGCCTTTTTTGAGCCCAGTCCCCGATGCGCCGACAAATGCTGGCCAATGAGATTGCGGTCGGGGACAATATCGTCGCCGGTGAACAAGATGACCTCGCCGACGGTCAGCGGCATCGCGGTTTCGCGCGCCTGGCCGGGCCCCGAATTGACCGCCTGCGCGACGAACTTTATCGGCAGGGTCGACGAGAACGCCCGCACGGTCTCTTCGACCCTGAATTCGGCGGCCGGAGCCGTCATCGACGACGACAATCTCCCAATCATTCTTGTCGGCGCTCTGCCTCTGGTACGCCTCGAGCGTCTTCCGAAGCGCGGCCGGCCGTCGGAAGGTCGGAATTACGACGCTAAGCGCCTTGGATACGACTGAGGCTCGCGAAGCCGCCGCAACGTCCCGCTCGCGCGAAAAGTCGGCGAGCGCCTGCGCCAATCGCGTTGCGGCGCTCGGCCACGAGAAATTCTCCAGCACAAGCGATTTTGCCCGCGATCCCATCTCTCGCCCGCGCTGGCGGTCGGACGCGGCCGCAATCATCTGGGCGCAGAGGTCGTCGCCATCCGGCTCGCACCAAAGGGCGTAGGGCGGCACGAGGCCTTCCTCCGCGTCGAGGCAGTCGCCGACCGGAACTTCGCGGAACGCCACGGGATAGAATGACCCGCTCCGCAAATAGTCGCGCGGGCCGCCGTAGCGCGGCGCGATCACGGGCAGGCCGAGCGCGCAGGCGTCGATGATCTTCATGCCGAAGCCCTCGCCGCGGAATGGCGCGACGAAAGCGTTCGCGCGTCGGTAAAGGGCGATCAGGTCTTCCTTGGCGACGAAGTCCTTGAGGTAGGCGACCGGCGCGGCCTCGGCTGTCGATCGGACCCAAGCCTCGATCGGGCTCTGCCCCTTGCCATAGTCGGTCACCGCCAGCAGCACGTCCTTTCGGCCGGCGAAAGCCCGCCGATAGGACTCGAGCAGAATGTCGGTTCCATAGCGAAAGGGATCGGCGCAGTTGGTGACCGCCAGGAAGACGAACTGATACTCGGAAAATCGCTTGTCGACCGCCGAACCCGAAAGAATCTCGGGGCTGAATCCGAGCGGCAGCACGCGCTGCGAACGTTCGACGCCGACGTCGGCGAGCATGTCGGCGCAGTACTGACTGATAGGCAACTTTCGATAGGGGTTCACGACCGTGTGGCGTATCCACTGGTCGAGCGATTGGCGGGGTTGCGGCCCATAGCGGTAATTGATGGCGAAGATTTCGGCGTTGATCTCGCCCGACAGCGCCTGCGTCATATACGGGCGCCAAAAATGATTCCATCGGATCTGAAATTTCGGGCTCGGGGCGCGCCGCATCATCCGCCCAATCGCCGCGCGCTGGCGGCGATCGATCGTGGCGCTCAGCTTGCCGGGCGACACCGACACTTTCATGCCGGCGTCTTGGCAGGCCGTGGCAAGCTCAGCCGTCACCCAGCTGAAGGAATTGGCGGTCTCCATCGGGATGGCGAAATGCACGTCCGCCTCCGCGCGGGCGGGGCGCGGCGCCGAAATCGGTTGCCTCGGCGCTCGCCATGGCGGCTCCGAGGTGAACTCGTGAAGGTCGGGCCGGATTTTGCCGCGCCATTTCCGATGAAAGCGCCGGGCGTTTTCCACGTCGTTCGCCATGCGCCCGGCCGTCGATTGCCCGTAATGATAGATGACGCTCTCGCCGACGTACCAGACCTTCAAATTGCGCTGCCGGACGCGTAGACAAAAATCCACGTCTTCGAACCCGTTCCTGAACTGAAGGTCGAACCCGCCGAGATCGTCGAAGACCGCCTTTGGCGTCACCCAACACGCCGCGGTGAGGATCTGAAATTCTCGAGCGATGAGCGCGGGCGGAAAGTCGCGCGGTTGCCCCACATGAACATGGACGGGGGAGCAGTTTTGGTCGAAAGCCATGCCGGCGTGGTTGATCTTGTCGATGCGCGGCCAAAGCTGGCGATTGCCGACGACGCCGATCGCTGGATCGGCCGCGGCGGCTTGCACCATCGGGCCGAGCCAATTGGGAAGCGCCAGCGTGTCGTTGTTGAGCAGACAAAGATACCGCCCCGTCGCCAGCGCGGCCGCTGCATTGATGCTGGCTCCAAACGACTGACGGCGAGCGTTACGAACAAGCTTGATGTCGGGATAGCGCTTGCGAATGAAGTCTGCGGTCCCGTCCGTAGAAGCGTCGTCGATAACAATAATTTCGCTTGTTATAGTCGGGTCGGCGTAAAGGGTTACAGTCTCAAGACATTGCGAAGTCAAATCAAGCCGATTGTAGGCCGGGATTAATATTGAAACGGTATTATACAAAACGAAACCGCCTAATTGGGGTGACGGACGCGGGCATAGCATATCGGCGCGCGAATTCAATCATCGATTGCGCCCGAGAGCGCCGACGCGCGTCACGCTTGTCGCGGCGGCCGCGACGACCCCTAGGGGAAGCGCGCGTCGGCGCCGCCGCCGACGGGGGGTTCATGGCGCGGCTCGGCCGGGCGACGGGGGACGCCGCAGGTAGAGCGTCGACGCGCCGAGATAGATCGGGGCGTCGCAACACGCCGCCAGGGCGGCGCTGAGGCCGGGCAGGTTGCCGTCGTCCTGCGGTCCAGAATGGCGCCCGAACAAGGTGACGGCCGAGAACCGACCGTGCGCGATCGCCGCCAGGACCGCTTCGACGTCGACGATCGGATGGAGCGTGCGCTCAAATCGCAGTTTCCACAGATCGACTTGACTGGCGTGCCCAGCCCAGGCGCAAATCGACAGGTGTTCGCAGGCGACCGGATCGGGAACGGCTCGCAGACGGTCGCGCAGTTCGCCCAGCGAGGCCGCCTGATCGGCGAGGCGCGCCCGGCCTACCGTCGCTAGGGTCAGATCGTCCAGCGGAAATCCAATGACGACTCTGGCGATTGCGGCCAAGACCAGCGCCAGGCGAAGGCGCGCCGCCCACGCCGGCGTCGAGCGCGCGGCGACGGCGTCCCAGACCATCGCCATTGCGACGGCGGACGCGATCATCAAGTCCCAACCGATGTTCGTCGACACGCCCAGCGCGCCGCCGAACAGCAGGATCTCTGCGAACCCGCCGCCGAGAGCGAAGGCGACGAAGGCGAGGGCCGGATCGAGCGGCCGCGGCGCGCGCGCCAGAATCCAGCCGAAGCTCGCGAGCGGGACGACGGCCGACGAGGCGAGCGCAAGGTTCGTCGCCAGCCGGTTCAGGGACAGCACGCGCGGCGCCGCCAAGTTGGCGACGACGTTGGCGCCGTAACCCGCCGCCAGCGCCGCCGCCGCCGCGCAAGCCGCGACAACCGATACGAGCAGCCAGACGCGAAACAGCGGCCGGCGGTATCGCCAAAGCCATGCCGCGCTGGCGAGCGGCAAGGCGATGACGTTGTGCTTGAAGCCTCCGCCGAGCGCCATCGCCAACGCCGCGGCGGCGACGGCGCCGCGCGATCGGGCGCGGACGATCGCCGCGGTCGCGCCGACGATGAACGCGCTCGCCAGCATCTGCGGCTCCGACGCGCCGATCCGCCCCGAGGACCCCGCCGCCAGCGTCGCCGCAAGCCAGGACGCCGCCAGCGCCGAGGCGGTCCCGGTCGCGCCCAGCGCTCTCGCCAGGGCGAACGTCGTCGCCAGGGTCGCGCCGGTGGCGACGAGACTGACGATGCGGCCGGGAAGGATCGGGTCGCCGAACGCGACGAACAGCGCGCCGGTCAGGTAATGCCAGAGCGGCGGGTAGTTGTTGACGATTCCATCGCGCGGATCGGGGTAGAGCCCCGGCCCGAAGGCGTGCATGGCGTGGATCGCGTTCCAGCCTTCGTTCGGCAGTTCGATCATCAGCGGCAGCCGCACGATCGCCGGAATGAGGCCGAGAGCGGCGAGCCCGCAAAGCGCGACCGCGCCCGCCAAACCGATTCGATCGGCCGTCACGGCGCGTCCGCCGGCGTTGCCGGTTCGGATCCTTGGGTTCCGAGCAGCGCTGTCTCGAAGCGCGCCGCAAATTCCGCCCAACCGATGCCCTGCTGCCGGAGAAGCGCTGCCTCGTGCTGGCGTCGCCACAAGCCGTCGTCGGTCAACAGCGACGCTGCGGCTTCGGCGAAGCGGGCGGGGTCGGCGTGATGAAAGCCGGTGACGCGGTCGATCACCCGCTCCGGCAAAGCGGCGACGGGCGCGATCACCGCCGGCACGCCCAGCGCCTGAGCCTCGGCAAGCGCCAGGCAGAAGGCTTCCGCCTTGTGTCCGAGATAAAGCATGGCGCGCGACTCGCGCATCGCCGCGATGAGTTCGGCTCGACTGGCGGAGGGATGCACGCGCACGGAGCGCTTGACGCAATCGGGCGCGTTGAGCGGCAAGACCGATCCCGCCCACGACGCCCAAGCGTCCTCCCCCGGCCGCAGCCCGGTGACGCCGTAGACGTTCAGGACGGCGTCCGGCGCGCGGGGCAGAATCGAGGAGGCCCAGATGTCCACCAAGCGCTCGAGGTTGCGCGCCGGGTTGGAAGCGAAGATGGCGTTGCGCGCCGGCGCGGCGGCGCGAGGCTTGTGACCGCGCACGTCGTCGGGCAAGGCGAGCGGAATGACGATGCGGCGTTTGGCTCGGGGCAAGAACGGCGAATAGGTGTCGGCCTGATATTGGCTCGCCAGGATCGGGATCGGCCGATACGCCCACATCCGCCAGATTTTCTTGTAATGCTTGAGCTGGCTGACCGGCCACAGCACCCACACGGCTCTGCGCTTCGGCTTGCGCACGAAGCCGAGGAGCCAGGGCTGATGGACCGCGACGTAAACGTCGCAGCGCTCCGGCGGCGCCGAACTCAGCGGACGCCAGGCGACGCCCTCGTCCTCGATCGGTCCCTCGCAGTTCGCATAGACGCTCACCGCATGTCCGCGTCGGGCCAGCGCGCGCGCGCAGCGGATGACGCTCGACTCCGTGCCGCCGAGCGGTCGGCGCTCGAGATCGCGACCGTCGTAGCGTCCGGTCGCGTCGGCGATGATGATGCTTGGCACGGCGGCCCCCGCGCGATGGCGTTTTTCCAGCGCGGCCGCACGATGTCCCATTCGGGCGCCGTCGGCAAATCGCCGACCTTGCGCCGGGGAAGCCGTCCGCCCTGGCCGCCTAATGCGCCGACGCGGCGCTCATGGCGTCGTTGAACGCCTTGAAGGCGGCGTCATAATTGCCGCTTGCCTCGGCGAAGCGCAAGGGCTTGACGCGCTCGACCAGGATCTCGTTCGCCTCGGGCGAGGTTTGCAGGATGGCGATCGTCTCGGCGATGAAGTCCTTGAGCGGCATGGCGCGGGGGTCGGCGGCCTGGCCTGGTCCCATCAGCTCCGTCTGCACATAAGGCGGCGCGAGCTCGAGAACCTGCACGCCGGTGTTCCTGAGCTGGTAGCGCAGCGACTGCGTATAGGAATGGATGGCCGCTTTGGTCGCGCAGTAGGTCGGCGTCGCCGCCAACGGCAGGAACGCCAGTCCCGAGGAGACGGTCATGATCGTTGCCCGCGGCTGCTTCATCAGCAACGGCAGCAGCGCCGCGGTCAGTCGGATGGGTCCAAGCAGGTTGGCGGCGATCGTCGCCTCGGCGTCGGCAAGATCGCCCTGCGGCGCTTGAAGATCCTCGACCCGCATGACGCCTGCGTTGTTGACGAGCGCGTTGAGATCGGGGCGCTCGGCGGCGAGCCTCGCCGCGAACGCTTTGATCGAATCGCGGTCGGCGACGTCGAGGGCGAGCGCCGTCATGCCCGGATTGGCCGCGGCCACCTCATCGAGCGCGGCTTGGCGACGTCCGGCGATGATCACCTTGGCGCCAAGCGCGTGGAACGCCTCGGCGAGGCCGCGGCCGATGCCCGAGCCGCCGCCGGTGATCAGGATGCTGGCGCCAGTGATTTGCATGATGTTTCTCCTTTGGTTCGATGCTAGGTATGCCCGACACGAACCGATGGGAAGTAGGCGCTGGAAAGTGCGCTACTTACCAAGAGGAGAGCGGCCCATGCCCAAGGCGAGCGAGACCATCGGCGCCTTCGATCGCAAGGAAACGCCGTGCCCGACGCCGCCGGACGCCGTCGATCCGGAACTGGAGGCGCTGGTGCGCGACATCATCGCGCGCGTCGCCGACAAGTGGACGATGCTCGTCCTCGAGACGCTCGAAGAGCACGGCCGGCTGCGATTCACCCGCCTTGCCGATCTCATCGGCGGCGTGAGCCAGAAGATGCTGACGAAGACCGTCCGCCGGATGGAGGCCGACGGGTTGGTGTCGCGAACGGCGTTCCCGGTCGTGCCGCCGCGGGTCGAGTATGAGCTGACCGAGCTCGGCCAAAGCTTGGGGGCCGCCTTCTGCGGCGTCTGGCTGTGGGCCGAGCGGCATCGGCAGGCGATCGCCGACGCGCGTAAGGCGTTTGCCGAGCGCGCGGCGGCGGCCTGAGACGTTCGCGGCGCGTCGGCCGGCTCAGACGGTCGCAATGATGCGAAAGCCGCGCACGTCGCAATCGGCGGTCTGTTCGGTCATTGTGACGTCGTCGACCGCCGCCCAGCGCGGCCCCGATCGGCAGGCCTCGATCATCGCGCCGACCGCCGTCGCCTCGCCCGAAAACAGCGCCTCGACCGCGCCGTCGCAACGGTTGCGCGCCCAACCCGAGACGCCGCGAGCCGCCGCCGCCCGCGCGATCCAGGCGCGAAAGCCGACGCCCTGAACGCGTCCGCTGACGACGACGCAAACCGTCCGATTCATGAACGCTCTCGATCCCGCAAGCCGATCGCGCGCGAGGCCGTCAAGCGCCGCGCCGACCTCGAAGGGCGCAATATTATCACGACCGCGGCCTCCCGAGGCAAAGCGCCCGGCGGGGCGAGCCGAGCCGGCGAACGAACACGGCCTCGGCCGACCGTCCGCTATGCGTAGAATCCGAGGCTGCCGCGATCGCGCCTCTGTCGATAGAATGACGCCACCGGAGCAAGGACGCAATGATGGTGCCGGTCGGCCTCGACGAGAAGATCTTTCCCGTTCACAAGATCGACATCTTGGCGAGCGCGCTTCAGGCGGAAGGCGTCGCGGCGGATCAAGCGTTGAGCCTCCTCGATTTGACCGCGGGGGATTTGACCTCTCCGACGACGCGCGTCTCTCTGAACCAGACGATACAATGTTGCCGCAACGCCATCCGTCTGTCGGCCGATCCGTATTTTGCCTATCGCGCCGGCCTCGAATTCCACGTCTCGACGTACGGAATGTACGGGTTCGCTATGCTCAGCAGCACAAACTTCCGACAAACAATGAGTTTTATCAAGAAATACAGCCTGCTTTCCACCCCGATCGCCGAAGACTCGTTTGAAGAGGAAGACGATTGTTGCGTATGGACAATCGTTCCGGCCCCGCAACCCCATATGGACCCAGTCCTGTACAAGTTCATAGTCGAATTGTATTGCGGAATTCTAACATCTGTGTTTCGTGACGTGATGGGATTGTCGTTTGGGCCCCGGGAGTTGCACTTCACGTTTGCGCCCGACGAACGTTCGCCGTCCGGATCGGAGGTTTTCGGCTGCCCCGTGGTTTTTCGCCAGCCGGAGAATTGGTTCGTGTTCGACGCGACATGGTTGGACGGCAGGCCGGAGCTCGGAAACAGAATTACTTACGTATCGGTCCTCAGACTGTGCGACCGACTCATGGATGAACTCCGCCTCCGTGTCGGCCTCGTCGGCAAGGTCCGGGAGGTTCTTCTCCTCAACCTGGCCCGGCGGGCGAGCGTCGACGCCGTCGCGAGGCGTCTGCAAATGTCGACGCGGACTTTGCGGCGCAAGTTGCGCGCGGAGAACAGCACGTTCCGCGAGATCCAAGACGAACTCAGAATGCAAATCGCCACCAAGTATCTCAGCGATACCGATCTCGCCGTCGAAGAGATCGCTTTCGCCTTGGGATTCAGCGATGCGGCCAATTTCGGACATGCGTTTCGCCGTTGGACCAACCGCGCGCCGAACGAACTCAGGCGCGCCGATGCGGCGTGAGGCGACGCCCTACGTCAACCAGAGGCGCCGGTCCTTCGACCCGCCTCGCAGCAGACCCTGATCGCGTTCGCCGTCGGCGTTGATCGAGCGTCCGGCCGGCGTGATCCGCGCCTCCGCGTAGCGATCGGTTTCGACGCGCTCCGCCAGGCCCCTGGCGAACAGGGAATGGAAGGCTTGCGCTTGGACGCGGCCGCGCAGCCCGCGAAAGCGCCAGGCGCCGCGCACCGAATAGGCGCATCCCTTCTGGAGGAGGCCGAGAACCTTGTAACCGGCGGGAGACAGCGCCGAACGCTTTACCCCGCCGGTCGGCGGCATCATTGCTTTCATGTCGTTCCACATTCCTTGGATGAGCGCCGTTTCAAGCCGCAGCGGCGATCGTATCCTCGCTCGTCGGCGCGCGCCCGGCGGACAAGAGCGCGACAATGTCAGCTTTATTGTGGTCGATCGGCGCAACCGCCGCGCTTATCCCCCGCCCAGTCCGGCCCGCGTTTGAGCAGGTCTTCGATCTCGGCAGGCAGGATCGGCTTGCTGAACAAATAACCCTGTACCTCCGCGCAATTATTTTCGCGCAGGAACGCCAGCTGTTCGTCGGTCTCGACGCCCTCGGCGATGACCCTGAGGTTGAGTTTCTGCCCGAGCGAGATCACCGCGGCGACCACCGCCCTGTCGTTCTGGTCATGCGGCAGATCGCGCACGAACGATTTGTCGATCTTCAGTCTGGCGACCGGAAACGTCTTCAAGGCGTTGAGACTTGAATAGCCGGTGCCGAAATCGTCGATCGACAATTGCACACCGAGCCTCTGCAATTCCTTCATCGTCGCAACGGCTTGATCGACATCCTGCATGATGAGGCTTTCGGTGAGTTCGAGCTCGAGATATCTCGCCTCGAGGCCGCTCTCTTGCAGGGCTCCGACGACGCAATGCACCCAATTCTTGTCCTGAAACTGGCGAGCCGAAACGTTGACGCTGACATTGATCGGGGCGAGCCCGGCGTCTTGCCAGGCTTTGTTTTGCTTGCAGGCGGAGCGCAACGCCCAGTCGCCGATCTCTACGATGAGGCCCGATTCCTCGGCGATGGGAATGAATCGATCGGGCGGGGTGACGCCTTGGCTCGGGTGGCGCCAGCGGATCAAGGCTTCCACCGCGAAGATGCGCCCGGCGCGCAGATCGACTTGCGGCTGGAAAAGAAGGAAGAATTCCTTGTGCGCGATCGCGTTGCGCAATTCCTCCTGGAGCCGGAATTTCGCGTGGACCCTGGCGTTGAGTTCGGGCGTATAGAATTGGAAACTGTCGCGGCCGATCTCCTTGGCGCGATACATCGCGGCGGCGGCGTTGGCGAGCAACGCATCGGCGTCCGTTCCGTCGTTGGGATAGTTGGCGAGCCCGATGCTCCCCGTCACCTGCAGCGAATGTCCCTCGATGCGCGCCGGCTCGCAGATCGCTTCGCGCAAGTTTTGCAGCGTCGCCGTGATGAGGTCGGTGTTTCTCGGCTGATCGACGAGAACGACGGCGAACTCGTCTCCGCCGAGCCGAACCACGGTGTCGGTCTCCTTCACGCAATCGTGGATGCGGCCCGCGACGATCGCCAAGAGCTGGTCGCCGACCCTATGGCCGAACGTATTGTTGACGAGCTTGAAACCGTCGAGATCGACGGAAACGACCGTCACCCAGCGGTCGTATCGCTGCGCGAACAGCATGGCTTGATTGAGGCGATCGGCGAGCAAGGCGCGATTGGGAAGCCCGGTCAACGCGTCATGATTGGACATGAAGCGGATCGTATCCTCGGCCAACTTGCATTGGGTGATGTCTCTTCCGACGCCCAAGAGCGCGACGATTTCGCCGTGTGCGTTGTGCAGCGGCGACTTGGTCGTCGAAAACCAACGCTTCCCGCCGTCGCCAGTTTGGATGCATTCCTTGATGCCGGCCATCGGGTGGTCGCGCCGAATGATTTCTTGCTCGACATCGTGGAAGTCTTGCGCACGCTCGGGCGTGTGGATGTCGAAGTCCGATAGGCCGATCATTTCGCCCGCATTGGCGCGCCCGCAATTGGCCGCCAGCGCCATATTGGCGACCACAAAGGCGCCGTCGACGTCCTTGACCCAGAGATGGTCGGGCGTGGCGTCGATGAGCGCTTGCTGCAAAGCGCATTGTTTCTTGAGCGCGGCGACCGCCCGATCGAGACGGGCGACCTCGCTCAGCAAGCCTTTGGTCTTCTGGTCGAGCGGTCTGTGCGAAGGCGCCGCTCCAATCTCGTTCGGACTGTCGTGCGCTGAACGCCCGGCTTCGCCGATCGGCTCGTCGAGAAGATTGTCCGTCACCCGCAATTCCGCTCCGGGCGCCAATTGCGCCGACGCCACGCTCACGCAATTGAGTCGATCTTTAAAGGTTCGCTCTGGCCAAATTCCTGTGAAATACGGTCATCGAGGAATCGAAATCGACCCGCTCCGCTTGACGTCGCCCTCGCCGCCGCCTTGCCCATGCGATCCCATCGGACCCAGGCGCCGCTCCAGCCCCGAGGGCAGCCGGTTTGCTTTCCCGCGCCCGGACGCCGCCCGCAAGCCTCGCCAAATGAACAGAAGTGCGTGGACAATACGCCGTGCGGCGTGATTGACTGAGGTCGTGGCGCGAGGGGGCGGGGATGGCGGGGACGGAGGAGGGAGCCGGACGACTCCGAGGACTGTCCCGACAATCGCTTCTGCGCAAATGGCGCAAGAATTGGGCCCTTCGGTTCGGCGGTCTCGAGGACCGTTTCACTCAGATTTACCGCGGGAAATGGTGGCGGAGCGCTGAAAGCGTCAGCGGTCCCGGCTCCACGCTCGAGATGACGGAAGACGTTCGCGCTTTCCTGCCGCCATTGTTGAAGCAATTCTCGGTGCGGACGCTGCTGGACGCGCCATGTGGCGACTTCAACTGGATGAAGGAAATCCGGGCCGACCTCGACGTCGATTACATCGGCGTCGATATCGTCAGGGACGTCATCGACCTCGCCCAGCGACGCTACGGCGACGAGCGCACGCGCTTCGTGCATCTCGACATCACCCGCGACCCGCTCCCGGCGGCCGACCTGATGATGGCGCGGGACTTTTTCATTCACCTGTCATTCGCCGACGCCAATCGCGCCATCGAGAATTTCCTTCGCTCGGGGATCGCATATCTGCTCGCCGGCACCTCCCCGGTTGACGACATGGTCGTCAACGCGGACATGAGGACCGGCAAAGCGAGACCCAGGTGTCTGTTTTCGGCTCCCTTCAATTTCCCGACGGATGTCCTCGCCAGATTCCGGGATCGGGTTGGCGCCGAGATGTGCTTATGGAGTCGCCAACAAATCGCCGGGACGCTCGGCGGAGCGGCCGACCCCAAGGACGGCTTGGGCCTCTGACGCGCGTTGCGGCAGCGCAAAACATTCGCCGCAACGGAACCGCTTCAGTCGCCGTAGCGCTCAGCGATGGCCCTGAGCTCGCTGCTGATCGCGGCAAACGCGTCGACGACGTCGGGGTCGAACTGCGTGCCCTTCCCCTCCAGGATGATCCCGACCGCCTGTTCATGGCTGACGGCGTCCTTGTAGACGCGCCGGCTGATCAGCGCGTCATAGACGTCGGCGACCGCCATGAGGCGCGCCGAGAGCGGAATGTCGCTGCCGGCCAACCCTCCGGGATAGCCCCTGCCGTCCCATCGCTCGTGGTGACGCAGCGCGATTTCCTCGACGCAGCAGAGCAATTCGAGGGCCACGCCGAGCCTCTTCTGCGTGGCCTCGATCGCCTTGTAGCCGAGCGTCGTGTGGGTCTTCATGATCTCGAACTCAGCGGCGTCGAGCTTGCCAGGTTTCAACAGAATGGCGTCGGGGATGCCGACCTTGCCGATGTCGTGGAGCGGCGCGGCCTCGAACAGGACATCAATCCGGCGATCCGACAACGAAGCGGCGAAATTCGGGTGGCGCTGCAGCTGCCTCGCCAAGGCCCTGACGCATTGCTGCGTGCGGCGGACGTGGTTGCCCGTCTCGTTGTCCCGCGTCTCCACCAGCGCCGCCAGGGCCAAGACCGTGGCTTGCTGGCTGATCCGCAGTTCGTGGGTGCGCTTCTGCACCTGCGACTCGAGAACCTCGTTCTGGCTCGCCAGACCGTCCCTCGCCAGTTTGAGGGCCGCTTGGCTTGCGAAGTCCTTCCGCAGCACGAATTCGCGCCACCAGCCCAGCGCCGCCGTCAGGATGAAGAGCGTGACGACCTGATAGGACCAGTAGCCGAACACGAGGCTTCCCGGCGGCAGCGAAAAACACATGGCCGCTTCGAACGCCGCCAGAATGAGCAGGCCGGCCGCCAAAGCATAGCGGAATTGCACGCCGAGAATCACGAAGGCGTAGATCTCCAGGAACACCAGGTTGAGGATGCCGACCCACGACTTCAGGCCCATGCCGCCGTCGTTGTCGATCGCCACCAGAACGCCGAACAGGCTGACGGCGGTCAGGACGATGAAGGCCGCCATGATCGGCTGCCAGTGGCGCCGGGCGAAGGCGGTGAACGAGACGGCGATTCCGGCCAGCAGGACGGGGAGGCAGATCTCGACCCGGTAGATGTTCGCGCTTTCGCCGGGCAGAAACAGCGTGTCCGCGAGAAAGTCGGTGAAGACCAGGAGCACGCCGAGCGCGAGGCTGACCTGCGCATAGCGATAGTAGAACGAATTGTAGTGGTGAAGGAAGGCGCGTTCGAAGATCGGCTCCTCGAAGGCGAGCATCGGCCGCAAGCGCATGGCCTCGGAGGGCGCCATCCGATCCGCGCTAGCCCATGATCCGGCTTCCCGCGGCGCGGTTCGCCATTGCGCGGGCGCCAGCCCGTCGAGCAAAACCGGGACTTGCGTCGCGGGCGCCGCCGCCCGGCCGTCGACGTTCCCAGGGAGAATAGCATTCATGGCGCGGCGCTCCCAAACCTCGGACCTTCGGACACGACCTTCGCCGTCGGCGCTTCGCTCGGGAAGGCCTCGAGCGGCGCCTTCCGAGCTTGGCCGCTTTGGCTGGGGCCGCCGGCGCAAACGAGCCCCAGGCTTGCGGCGGCGCGGGATTGCCGCGCCGCAGCGCTGAGGCTCGAGGCCTCCGCCAGGCGGCTTCGCCCATCGCCGGCGGAGCCGCCTGAAAGGTCGCTCGGACCCGCGAACGCAATCCTCGGCGTGCCGAAGCCGATTGGAGGGCGTGCGTCGATTTTTGCGTTGTTCGCCATGTCCCGCCGGCCCCGCTCCTTGCACCCAGTGGGCGAACGTAGCGCCAGATGTCTAAAGATTTCCGAAAGGGTCCGGCAATCGGCCGGCTGTCGCGGACGGCCGTTGCTGCAGACAGAAGTTCTGCCGCGACGTCCAACAGTGCCAAAGCCAAGCACGAAGGCGGGCGCCACGAGCACGCGTCTCCACAGGCGTCGCCGTCAGGCGCGGCGCAGTCGGCTCGGGCGGAACGCAAACTCGGCGGGTGACGACAGCGACAGCGCCGCCGTTCGGCGAAACGCGCTAGGCGGCCAAAGCCGACCGGTCGTCGGTTGGCGTTTGGAGGCGATCGGCGGAGGCGATCGAAGGGCCGAGGGCTGCCAAAAGAGGTTCTAGGAAGGCCTCGTATCGACGCCACCGTCCAACCGAACTCTTGTAAAGGGGGCGGCGCACTTGAGCCATGCTGGCCGTGCGTACGGCGCGCTCGTTGCGATGGAAGTCGAGGCAGCGCGCGTCCCACTCGAGGCCGCAATGGTCGAGTATGCGCCGGCTTTGCCCCTCGAGATCGGCGACCACGTCCTCGTATTGCACGTCGATCATCATCCCGTGCGGCAGGGCGTCGCGCCAATGGTTCATCAACGCCTCATAGGCGCGATAATAGCGGCCGAGTTCCGCCAGATCATAGGTGTAGGGCAGGTTATCCGTAAACAGGGTCGAGAAACAGGAGACGCAGGTGTCGGCGGGATCGCGTCGAACGTGAAGGATGCGGGCGTTGGGCAGCGCGAGGGCGATCAGACCGGCGAAGCGGAAATTCTCGGTCATTTTGTCGACGATCCGGCGCGCCGAGGGCGCAGCGGCGCGGATTCGTTGGAGGTAATTCGCCCCGATTTGACGAAATTCTTCGCCCGACATTTGTGCGACGATCTCGGGGCACTGGAGCGCAAGAGCGGCCGCGCCGCCGTGGTCCGCCGCCGCCAGGTCAAAATCGTAAATCTCCCCCGCGCCGTGAACGTCGCGATGGCTCGCCAGGATTTGCTCGACCAGAGTGGTGCCGGAGCGCGGCATGCCGACGACGAAGACGGGAACCGGGGAAGGATCGCCGCCGCCATAATGGCGAGCCAAGAACTCGCGCGTGCACGTCGCCATCGTGCGTTTGAAATCGCCGAGAACTTTTGCCTCGTCGTAGCCGGACTGCTGGCGTTTCAGCGCGCCGCCTTGCGAGAAATGACGAAAGGACCGCTCGGCGTCCTCGACATCGGCGTAGGCCTTGCCCAAGGCGAAATGGACGTATACCCGTTCGTCGATATCGGCCGACGAAGTCTCGCGCGCCAATTCCTCCATCGCTGCAAACTGCGGGTCGCCGCGCTCGAACCGCTTTGCCAATGCGGCGTGATAGAACAAACGCGCTCTCTTCGGCGCCAGCTCGATCGCGGCGCGGAAAGAGGCGTTCGCCTCCGCGATGCGGCCGAGCCGGAGCAGGGCGATTGCCTTGCTTTCGTGCGCTGAAGCATCGTTCGGTTTGAAGGCGATCGCCTTGTCGAAACTTGCAAGCGACTGGTCTTCGCGGTTGAGCTTGCCGGCGCCGACGCCGCGGTTGTAATGCGCCTCGGCATGATCGGGCTTCAGCGCGATCGCCGCTTCGCAGCTCGCCACGGCCTCCGCCGGGCGCTTCAATTCGACGAGCGCGCAGGCGCGGTTGACGAGCGCCTCGACAAAATCGGGATCGAGGGCGATCGCCCTGTCGTAATCCGCCAACGCCTCCGCGGGACGTTTCAGGTCCAACAGCGCATTGCCGCGTCCATTGAACGCCTTTGCAAAGTTTGGCGACAAAGACAGCGCCCGATTGGCGTATTCCAACGCTTCGTCGTAGCGTTGGAGGTCCCTGAGCGCTTGACTGGCATTGTTCCACGCCTCGGCATGTTGAGGCACGAGGGCGATCGCCTGCTGGTAGCTCGCCAACGCTTCCCCGGGGCGGCCAAGATTGACGAGCGCGTTGCCGCGATTGTTGTGCGCGTTGGCGGAACCGGGATTGGCCGCGAGCGCGCGATCGTAGCATTCCAGAGCCTCCTCAGCGCGGTCGAGATCGGCGAGCGCGTTGGCTCGATTGGCGAGCGCGTCTGAATGGTTAGGTTTGATGGCGAGCGCCTTGTCCAAACTCGCCAGCGCTTCGGCGGGACGCTTGAGCTCTAGCAACAGCGCCCCGCGATTGTTGAGCGCCTCCACGAATCCAGGCCGAAATCGTGAGCGCCCGGTCATAACTTGCGAGCGCTTCGGCAGGGCGCTTGAGCTCTCGCAACAGCACGCCGCGATTGTTGAGCGCGTCCACGTATTCAGGCCGGATCGTGAGCGCCCGGTCGAAACTCGCGAGCGCTTCGGCGGGGCGCTCGAGTTCTCGCAACAGCACGCCGCGATTGTTGAGCGCCTCGGCGTATTCAGGCCGAATCGCGAGCGCCCGGTCAAAGCTCGCGAGCGCTTCGTGGGCGCGATCGAGCGCGGCGAGCGCGCCGCCCCTTTTGGCGAGGGCGTCGGCCCGGTCAGGCTCGAGCGCGAGCGCCTTGTCGTAGCAGGCCACGGCCTCTTCAAGGCGACCCACGGAGGCGTGAGCGACGCCGAGGTCCACCCAAGTCGCCGCGTGCGTCGGCGCCAGCCGCAAGGCGGCGCTGAAGGACCGGCAGCGCGTCGTCGCGCCGGCCTTGTTGGTATTGACGGATCCCCTGCCAACGCAGAGCCTCAAAATTCTCGGGCTGAACGGCGAGGATCGCTTTCGAGCCTCGCCCGGCCTGATCAAACTCTCCGGGCGGGGGCAAGTGAAGCGCCCGCTGCAGCGCCGGCAAAGAGCTATGCGTAAGGTTGCGCTTTGGCGGCCACTGCTTCATGGCGGCAATTCCTCTCTAGGCGACCAGGGTCGATTTGATTCCGTGTTGGGCGTCCGATGCGGCGCGAAGCTTCATCCAAGCCGTCGAACCTTTCGCCTGGCTTGCGCGCGCCGCGGGGTTCGAAAACGGGCGGGGCGCAGCGCCGGCGGCGAAGACGAGACCAAATGGGGCGCCGAGGTCGTCGACGCCTTTCCCAACGAGGCGGCGATCGCCCGTCTTCGATCCTCCCGGAACAGAACGACGAATGGGCCCTCCAGCGCGCCCGCTGGATTGCCCCCGAAAACCATCGCGCTGTTGAGCTGCGATCCCATGGTCGGGCTGCACGCCATGGCTGCATGACCGCCCCGGCGCCGCCAAGCCGTCGCCCCAAGTCGCCGCGGCCCGCCGTACGGCTCGCGACAATGTCTTTCGGAAAATCGAAATATGCTGTACTCTTCCCATTCTGCTTCCCGCCATCAGGCGCGCCGACGCGCGCCCGCAACGAGCCGACGCCATGACCGAACATCTCCCCGCCCGACCTCCGTTGAAGCCCCGCCGCACCGCCCGCGATCGGCTGGCGCGACGCCATCGCATCATGGCTCGGCTGCGCGAGGGGCGCTCATACGAGGAGATCGCCGAGGCCGAGGGCCTGTCGCGCGAGCGCGTCCGCCAGATCGTCGTCGAGACGCTGAGCCGGCGGCATGCCGACGCCCAGCGCGACCACGCGCACTTGCAGATGCTGCGGCTCGCGCCCGCCCTGCGGCTCGCCGCCAAGGAGGTCGCCGAGGGCGACCGGCGGGCGATCGCCGACCTCGTCCGCGTTCTCGATCGTCTGGACAAATATCAGGCGGTCGGCGCCGCCGCCGAGCCGGTCGAGTACCAAAACATTCACCAGCGGCTGATGAACAAGTTCAACACCGCTCTCGCAAGAATGGACGCCGAACGGAGCAAGGCGGAGGAGGCGGAGGGGTCCGACGCCGAGCCGGAGGAGGGCGCGCCCGACGAGGCCGCGGCGGCGGAAGGCGGCGGCCCCGCCCTTCCCTGGGGTCTAAAGCCTTGATTTTCCCCGTTTCCGCCAAAGAAAAATTTGGAATTTCCTTGCAATTTCCTTGGAAAAAGCTTGGAAAAGTTTGGAAAGGGTTGGATTCCCCGGGAAAAATTAGGAGAGCCGCGCCGCCTCGCGGCAAGCGCTGGGAATCTCACGCGCCCCGTGTTAGGCAGCCCCGCCATGCGGCGGCGCGGCGCGCGTCCGCTCTTCTCGAACCCCTGAGGGACGAAATTCCATGGCGACGCTGGAAAACTTGGAGCTCGCGCAGGGCCTCGCCTTCGACGACGTGCTGCTGCGGCCCGGCCATTCCACCGTCATGCCGGGCGCGGTCGACATCGGCTCGCGCCTCACCCGCGCCATTCGCCTCAACCTGCCGATCGTCTCCTCGGCGATGGACACCGTCACCGAGGCGCGGCTCGCCATCGCGATGGCGCAGGCGGGCGGCATCGGCGTCATCCACCGCAACCTCACGCCCGAGGAACAGGCCGAGGAAGTGCGCAAGGTCAAGCGCTTCGAGAGCGGCATGGTCATCGATCCCATCACCATTTTTCCCGACGCCTCGCTCGCCGAGGCCTTGGCGCTGATGCGGCGTTCGGCGATCTCGGGCATTCCGGTGGTCGAGCGTGGGCCCGACGGCAAGGGTGGGCGCCTCGTCGGCATCCTCACCAATCGCGACGTCCGCTTCGCCGACGACCCGCGCCAGCCGGTCAGCGAACTGATGACGCGCAAGGTCGTCACCGTCGGCGAGGGGGTCACCAAGGACGAGGCGCGTCGCCTGTTGCACCAGCACCGCATCGAAAAGCTCGTCGTCGTCGACGAGGGGCAGCGCTGCGTCGGCCTGATCACGGTGAAAGACATCGAGAAGGCGACCGCCCATCCTCACGCCGCCAAGGACGCCGACGGGCGCCTGCGCGTCGCCGCGGCGACCACCGTCGGCGACAAGGGCTTCGCGCGCGCGGAATTGCTGATGGCGGCCGGCGTCGACTGCCTCGTCGTCGACACCGCGCACGGCCATTCCGAGCAGGTGCTCGAGCAGGTGCGCCGCATTCAGAGGGCCACCAACAAGGTGGCGATCATCGCCGGCAATGTCGCCACGCGCGAGGGCGCGCAGGCGCTCGTCGACGCCGGCGCCGACGCGATCAAGGTCGGCATCGGGCCGGGCTCGATCTGCACCACCCGCATCGTCGCCGGCGTCGGCGTGCCCCAGCTCACCGCGATCCTCGAGGCCGCCGAGGCGGGACGGAAGAGCGGCGTGCCGGTCATCGGCGACGGCGGCATCAAGTATTCCGGCGATTTCGCCAAGGCGATCGCCGCCGGCGCCGATTGCGTGATGATCGGCTCGCTGCTCGCCGGCACCGACGAGAGCCCCGGCGAAGTGTTCCTCTACCAGGGCCGCTCCTATAAGAGCTACCGCGGCATGGGCTCGCTCGGCGCGATGGCGCAAGGCTCGGCCGACCGCTATTTCCAGCAGGACATCAAGGACCAGATGAAGCTGGTGCCGGAGGGGGTCGAGGGCCAGGTGCCCTATCGCGGCCCGGTCGGCGCCATCCTCCATCAGCTCGCCGGGGGCTTGCGCGCCGCGATGGGCTATGTCGGGGCGGCTTCGATTCCCGAATTGCAGGCCAAGGCGCAATTCGTGCGCATCACCGCCGCGGCGCTGCGCGAAAGCCACGTCCACGACGTCGCCATCACCCGCGAGAGCCCGAACTATCCCTCGCGGGAGTAAGGGGCAGGGGCGATTGGCCGCAACGGCGCCTCAGTACGTCCGCCCCGTCTCCATCTGCGTCTTGGGGTCGAGCGGCTTCTGCGGCGGCGGGGTCATTTGCGGCGGCGGGGGAGCGGCGGCGCAGGCGGCGAGCGACAGAGCGAGCGCCAAAGCGACAAGGGATCGAAAACCATTGGACATCGGCGCCCCCAGGTGAGACTTCGCTTCGCCGAGCGCGAAACCCCGCTTGTCAATTCGCCAATCGTGTCGCTTTTGCGTCGCCCCATTCCCTGGAAAGATTTGCCGATGGTCCCCGCCGCCCGCGTCGCCGCCGCGATCGAAGTGCTTGCCGACGTCGAGACGCGCCGCCGTCCGGCCGCCGACGCGCTGAAGGATTGGGGGCTGGCGCGCCGCTTCGCCGGCTCCGGCGACCGCGCCGCGATCGCGAGCCTCGTCTACGACGCGCTGCGGCGCAAGGCCTCCTCCGCCTGGATCATGGGCGAGGCGAGCCCGCGCGCCGAGATCCTGGGCGCGCTCAAGCAATTGCGGGCTTTCAGCGAAGCGGAGATCGCCTCCCTGTTCAGCGGCGAGGGCCATGCGCCGGCGCCGCTCGCCGAGGCCGAGCGCGAGCGGCTGAGGAACGGGGATCTCGTCGGCGCGCCGGCGCACGTGCAGGGCGACTATCCCGAATGGCTGGCCTCGGCCTTCGCCGAGAGTTTCGGCGAAACGGCGCTCGAAGAGGGCAGGGCGCTCGCCAATCGCGCGCCGGTCGACTTGCGCGCCAACGCGCTGAAAACCGATCGGGACCGCGCCTTGGCCGCGCTCGCCCATTTGGACGCGGCGCCGACGCCGCTCTCGCCGATTGGGCTGCGCATCGCGGTGCGCGGCGACGGCCGCGGTCCGGCGCTCAGCGCCGAGCCGGCCTACGTCAAGGGCCTCGTCGAAGTTCAGGACGAGGGCTCGCAATTGGCGGCGCTGTTGACCGGCGCCGAGCCGGGCATGCAGGCGCTCGACCTCTGCGCCGGCGCCGGAGGCAAGACCCTGGCGCTGGCGGGGATGATGGGCAATCACGGCCAGATCTACGCCAGCGACCCGGACGGGCGGCGCCTGGCGCCGATCTTCGAGCGATTGAGCCGTTCGGGGGCGCGCAACGTCCAGGTGCGCGCGCCGCGCGGCGCAAGCGACGTCCTCGCCGACCTCGTCGGCCGCTGCGACCTGACGCTGATCGATGCGCCCTGCAGCGGCTCGGGCGCCTGGCGGCGCAGCCCCGACGCGAAATGGCGGATGCGACCAGGCGCGCTCGAGCAGCGGATCAAGGATCAGACGGAGTCGCTTGACAACGCGGCGCGATTCGTCAAGCCGGGCGGACGCCTCGTCTACGTCACCTGCTCGCTGCTGAAGGTCGAAAACGAGGATCGGGTCGCCGCTTTCCTCGAGGCGCATGCGGACTTCCTGCCGCTCGACGCCGCCCACTGGGCGCGCGCCTGCGGGCTCGAGGCGCTGGCCTCCCATGCCTCGAGGCTCGGCGCCGGAATTCGCCTCAGCCCCTTGCGCACCGCGACGGACGGGTTTTATGTCGCCGCGTTGGCCCGGACGCCATGAAGGCGGCGGGCATCGGAGACACCATGACCGTTCTCATCGACCTTGTCGGGGGCGACCCGCGCGCGGCGCGCCCGCGCCATCCGGAGAAGGCCCATCGGCCCGACCAGCCGTCGGCGCGCAAGCCCGCCTGGATTCGGGTCAAGGCGCCCGGCTCGGAGGGGTTCGCGCAAACCGGCCGGATCATGCGCGATCGCAAGCTCGCCACCGTCTGCGAAGAGGCCCGCTGTCCCAATATCGGCGAATGCTGGGAGCAGAAGCACGCCGCCTTCATGATCATGGGCGAGACGTGCACGCGCGCCTGCGCCTTCTGCAACGTGCGCACCGGCCTGCCCGAGGCCTTGGACGAGGGGGAGCCGGCGCGCCTCGCCGACGCCGTCGCCACGCTCGGCCTTTCGCATGTCGTGGTGACTTCGGTCGATCGCGACGATCTCGCCGACGGCGGCGCCAAACACTTTGCCCGCGTCATCGGCGCGATCCGCGCGGCTTCGCCCGCGACCACCATCGAGGTGCTGACGCCCGATTTCCTGCGCAAGGACGGCGCGCTGGAAATCGTCGTTGCGGCGCAGCCGGACGTCTTCAACCACAACCTCGAGACCGTGCCGTCGAAGTATCTCGCCGTGCGGCCGGGGGCGCGCTATTTCCATTCCCTGCGGCTGCTGCAGCGCGCCAAGGAACTCGATCCGAAGCTGTTCACCAAGTCGGGAATCATGGTCGGCCTCGGCGAGGAGCGCAACGAAGTGCTGCAATTGATGGACGATCTGCGCAGCGCCGACGTCGATTTCCTCACCATCGGCCAATATCTCCAGCCGACGCCCAAGCATCATCCGGTGGCGCGCTTCGTGACGCCGGATGAGTTCCAGTCCTACGCCGCGATCGGCGCGGCGAAGGGCTTTCTGTTGGTCTCCGCGGCGCCGCTGACGCGATCCTCGCATCACGCCGGCGAGGATTTCGCCAATCTCAAGGCGGCGCGCCTCAAGGCGAGCGCCCCTTCTATTGACCCCCAACCGGCGAGGCTGTAGGGCTGCGCTGCCCGAAAGGGGAGCGCGTAGCTCAATCGGTAGAGCATCTGACTTTTAATCAGGGGGTCGTGGGTTCGAGTCCCACCGCGCTCACCAATAAAATCAATTGGTTAATCTGGAAGAGTTCACTCCAAACGCGGGTGCTGTTCTTTTCGGGTAGCGCCGGGGTAGCACAAGAGACTTGCTGTCTCGCTTCGGAGGCGTACGAGGTTGTTGATTTCCGCTGAGAGCTGACCCGGGCTTTCCACCAGGAACTGACCCGCCTCGATGATGGTTGGTGGGTCAGGTAGCGGTCAAGTTCCTTGTCTTCTCCTTGGTTGGCTTGTCGACCTTTGCCGAGCTGTTCTTGAAGCGGAAGCTGTCGTTTCCGGTCTCCAGGATGTGGCAGTGGTGGGTGAGGCGATCGAGCAGCGCGGTGGTCATCTTGGCGTCGCCGAAGACGGTCGCCCACTCACTGAAGCTGAGGTTGGTCGTGATGGCGACACTGGTGCGTTCGTAGAGCCTGCTGAGCAAGTGGAAGAGCAAGGCGCCGCCCGAGGCGCTGAACGGCAGGTAGCCCAGCTCGTCGAGGATGACGAGATCGGAGTGGGCGAGCCGCCCGGCGATCTGTCCGGCTCTTCCCTGGACCTTTTCCTGTTCGAGGGCGTTGACGAGCTCGACGGTCGAGAAGAAGCGAACCCGTTTGTGGTGGTGTTCGATGGCCTGGACGCCAAGGGCCGTGGCGATATGGGTTTTGCCCGTGCCAGGACCTCCGACCAGAACAATGTTGTGAGCGTTCTCGAGAAACTCGCAACGATAGAGCTGGCGGACGAGCGCTTCGTTGACCTCGCTGCTGGCGAAGTCGAAGCCGTTGAGGTCGCGGTAGGCCGGGAAGCGAGCGGTCTTGAGCTGGTAGGCGGTTGATCGAACCTCCCGCTCGGCTGTCTCCGCCTTCAGGAGTTGCGACAGAATCGGCAAGGCCGCCTCGAAGGCCGGCGAGCCCTGTTCGGTCAGTTCGCTGACGGCTTGCGCCATGCCCTGCATTTTGAGGCTGCGCAGCATGATGACGATGGCGCCGCTGGCCGGATTATGACGCATGGCGCGCCTCCTTGGCCCGCCGCAGAGCGTCATAGCGCTCGACGTCGGCAAGCGGTTCGGTGGTCAGCGCGAGAGCCTGAGGCGCCTGCACGGTTGGCGAGACGATCGGCTTGCCGTCGATCAGCCGGTGCAGCAGGTTGAGGATATGGGTCTTGGTCGGCACGCCGGCCTGCAAAGCCAACTCGACGGCCGTGAGCACGGCGTGCTCGTCGTGCTGGAGAACCAGGGCCAGGATCTCGACCATCTCGCGATCGCCGCCCGGCGTCTTGAGCAGGTGTTGTTGCAGGGACCTGAAGGCCGCCGGCATCTCGACGAAGGGCGCGCCGTTGCGCAGGGCGCCGGGTTTGCGCTGGACGACCGCCAGATAGTGCCGCCAGTCATAAACCGTCTCGCTCTGACGATCGTGGGAGCGGGCAAAAACCCGGCGATGTTCGCCGATGACCTGTCCCTCGGCGACGATGACGATGCGATCGGGATAGACGCGCAGACTAATCGGGCGATTGGCGAAGGAAGCCGGCACGCTGTAGCGATTGCGCTCCAGATGGACGAGGCAGGTCGGAGAGACCCGCTTGGCGTATTCGACGAAGCCGTCGAACGGTCTGGGCGTCGGCATCAGATGCCGAGCCTCTTCGGCCCAGACGTCGGCGATCGTGCCGGGTTGAGCGCCGTGCGGCGTCAGGGCCCACAGTTCGCGGCATCGCCTCTCCAGCCAGTCGTTCAACGCCTCCAGAGAGGGCAAGTTCGGAATGGGCTGCCACAGCCGGTGACGGGCGTCCTGGACGTTCTTCTCGATCTGTCCCTTCTCCCAGCCGGAAGCCGGGTTGCAGAACTCGGCCTCGAACAGGAAGTGGCTGACCATGGCCGAGAAGCGAATGTTGACCTGGCGCTGCTTGCCGCGACCGACCTTGTCGACTGCGGTCTTCATGTTGTCGAAGATGCCCCGACGCGGCACGCCGCCCAGAACGCGGAAGGCGTGGTTATGGGCGTCGAACAGCATCTCGTGGGTTTGCAGCAGATAGGCTCGCAGCGTGAAGGCGCGGCTGTAGGACAGCTTGGCGTGAGCGACTTGCAGTTTGGTCCGTTCGCCGCCGATGATCGCCCAGTCCTCGGACCAGTCGAACTGGAAGGCTTCCCCTGGAACAAACGCCAGGGGGACGAAGGCGCCGCGACCGATGGTCTGTTGCTCGCGCTGTCGAGCGGCCTTCCAGTCACGGGCAAAGGCCGCCACCCGATTGTAGGAGCCCTCGTAGCCGAGAGCGGCCAAATCGGCGTGCAGCTGTCTGATCGTGCGCTTCTGTTTGCGCGACTTGCCCGTCTCCACGCGCAGCATCGCCGACAGCTTGTCGGCATACGGGTCGAGCTTGCTGGGGCGGTCAGGAACGCTGAACCGAGGCTCAACGCTGTCCGAGCGCAGATACTTGCGAACCGTGTTCCGCGACAGCCCCGTGCGTCGAGAGATCTCCCGGATCGAGAAATGGTCTCGGTGGCGCCAGCGTCGGATGACGCTCAATAACTCCATGTCGATCACTCCGCTGTCCCCCGCACTCATGGCGTGGGAGGGGGTTCAAACATGGGTCAGTTCTCGATGGAAAAATCCTCGCCGCCCGGGTCAGTTCTCAGCGGAAATCAACAAAAAGACCCCCGACGCGGATTATCTGCGCCGAATGATCGGTTTTGCCGCCCAGCGCCTGATGGAGCTGGACATTGAAAGCCGCACGGGCGCGGCCCATGGCGAGCGTTCGAGCGACCGTCTGGCCCAGCGCAACGGCTACCGGGACCGTGATTGGCAGACGCGCGCCGGGACGGTGGAGCTGCGCATTCCCAAGCTGCGCAAGGGCAGCTATTTTCCCAGCTTTCTCGAGCCGCGCCGCATGGCGGAGAAAGCCATCGCCGCGGTTGTGCAAGAGGCCTACATCCAGGGCGTCTCGACCCGCTCGGTCGACGAACTGGTTCAGGCCATGGGGATGGACGGCATCTCCAAGAGCCAGGTCAGTCGGCTGTGCGAAGAAATCGACGAGAAGGTCAAACCCTTCCTCGGTCGCCCGATCGAAGGCGACTGGCCGTATGTGTGGCTCGATGCGACCTATCTGAAGGTGCGTCGGGGCGGGCGCATCGTCTCGACGGCCGTCGTGATCGCGATCGGCGTCAACGGCGACGGCCGGCGCGAGGTGCTGGGCCTGGATATCTGCGCTTGCGAAGCCGAGACGTTCTGGAGCGACTTCCTGCGCAAACTGGCGCGGCGCGGATTGCGCGGGGTCAAGCTCGTCATCTCGGACGCCCATGAAGGCCTCAAAGCCGCCGCCGCCAAGGTGCTGGGCGCGACGTGGCAGCGCTGCCGCGTCCACTTCATGCGCAATGCTTTGGCGCACGCCAACAAGAACGGTCGGCGCGTCGTGTCGGCTTTCATCGCCACCGCCTTCGCCCAGGAGACGCCGGCGGCCGCCCGCAAGCAATGGCGCCATGTCGCCGATCAGCTGCGCGCCAGCCTGCCAAAGCTCGCCGTCCTGCTCGACGAAGCCGAAGTCGACGTCCTGGCCTTCATGGACTTTCCCAAGGAGCACTGGACCAAAATCTGCTCGACCAACCCAATCGAGCGGCCCAATGGCGAGATCAAGCGCCGAACCAATGTGGTCGGCTTCTTCCCCAACGACGACGCCATCATCCGCCTCGTCGGAGCCATCCTGATGGAGCAAAACGACGAATGGGCCGTCCAACGAGCCCGCTACATGACGCTGGAAACCATCGCACCGATCAGCGATAATCCTATCGTCATCCTGTCCGCCGTGGCCGGATGACCAACCCGGCCAAGCCGGAAAACGGCGATGCTCAACGAGCTACACCACGCCCGGGGACACGATCAAAAATCGACGAGATCGAGCGTCACCTAGCGGGAACAATGGGGGGTCGCGCCGCCGAGATGGAGGTCTTTGGAGAGCCTTCTCACGGTTCGATTGCAGATCTCGAACACGCAACGGCGATGGCCTACTTGGCGATCTCTAAGGCGGGTTTGGGCGGATCGCTCATTTCGCTCCCCGACAGCTTGGCGATCAGTTTGCCTGACGTCCGTAAGCGCGTCGAAGATTTGCTGACGAGGGCAATGGATCGCGCGTCTAAGGTCATCGTTGAGAACCGTGCGGCTCTTGATGCGCTGGCGGCTGCACTGGCCACAAGCAGGTATCTGGATGCCCTCGAGATCAAGGCGGTTGTTGGCAGCGTGAAGATGCCGGCTGTCCGCAAGGTCGGTGCGCGGAGAGAGATGTCTGATGACGAGCGTCAGCAATCGTGACAGTCGCAGCTTGGCGGCCGTCTACCAGGCGCCACGGTTTTTCAATTTGCCGCGATTGGAC
>CAVWKL010000179.1:0-4961 GCA_963755075.1 uncultured Alphaproteobacteria bacterium | reverse complement strand
GATCCGTTTCATCGGTCAAGCGATCGAGGTCGAGGCGCGCCGTCAGATCGCGGTCCTCGAGGACGGCGGCGCGATCGAGCAGGAGACGCGCCTGTTTGATCCCGCGCGCGGCGAGACGCGCTCGATGCGCTCAAAGGAGGAGGCGCACGACTATCGCTATTTCCCCGACCCCGACCTGCTGCCGCTCGAACTCGACGAAGCGTTCGTCGACGCGCTCGCCGCCTTTCTGCCCGAGCTGCCGGACGCCAAGAAGGCCCGTTTCATCGCTGACTACGGCCTTTCGCCCTATGACGCGACGATCCTCGTCGCCGACAAGGAGACCGCTGATTTCTTCGAGGACGCGGTCAAGCACGGCGGCGCGAAGCGCGACGCCAAGGCTGTCGCCAATTGGATCATGGGCGATCTCTCCGCCTTCGCCAACGCCCAGAACCTGCCGGTCCCAGAGACCGGCCTCGGCAGCGGCGCGCTGGCGGGCCTCGTCGATCTCATCGGCGAGGGCGTCATCTCCGGCAAGATCGCCAAGGACGTGCTCGCCATGTTGCTCGGCCCGGACAGAGGCGCCGATCCGCGCGCGCTCGTCGAGGCGCGCGGCCTTCGGCAAGTCACCGACGCGGGCGCAATCGAACGCGCCATCGAGACCGTCGTCGCCGCCAACCCGGAGAAGGCCGAGCAAGCCAAGGCCAAGCCCGGCATGCTCGGATGGTTCATTGGACAGGTCATGAAAACGACCGGCGGCAAGGCCAATCCGCAAGCCGTCAGCGACGCGCTGAAGGCGCGACTCGGTCTTTGAAACGCCGCTGCGAATCGCGCTCAGTCGATGATTCGCGGCGAGTCGCAACGCGCGTGAGCGCAAAATCAGAGTGAGCGCGACAAAAATCTGTCGCGAGTCTCCAAGAAAAATTCGATTGCGTCGCGCAATCGTCATGTATCATTTTTGGACGCCGCGGCGGCGGCGCGTGCGCGCTTCGGCGGAGCGCGAAGCCCTCGCCATGCCGCGCGCACGCTGACGCCGCGCCGAGCCTCGTTAAATACGATTCTCGGAACGCCGCTGAAAACAAGGCGTCTCCATGAATGCAAGCGAGCAGGGCGCGGTCACGATGCGCGCGCCTCGCGCCTGTGGTCAAGCAGTGGCGTCGCGCTCGCGCCGCCGTATTGCTTCGCGCGCACGCTTCGTGAAGCGGCATAGCGCGCGCGATAATTCGATGGGCTGCAGCGCTGAGGCTCTCGAGTCGCTGCGACTTCGCTTGCTCTGCGAAAAAACAAAGTTAGTTTCATGATTGCATTTCCTTCGCGCGAAGAACGTGCGCGCGGGAAACGATCGAGAGGGACGCATACCAATGGCGAAAGCTGCTACGAAGAAGCCGGCGTCGAAAGCCGCCGCGAAGAAACCCGCGAAGAAGACCGCGGCCAGAAAAGCAACCAAGAAGACCGCCGCCAAAAAGAGCGCGCGCAAGGTCGTCGCCAAGAAGGCCACGCGCAAAGCCGCGGTGAAGAAGGGCGCGAAGAAAGCCGCGCCGAAGAAGGCCGCCAAGAAAGCCGCGCCGAAGAAAGCCGCAAAGAAGGTCGTCAAGAAGGCCGCCGCCAAGCGCGCGCCGGTCAAGCGTAAGAAAGTCGTTCCCCCTCCGGCTGCTCCGACCGAGACCCCCGCAGCCTCCTGACGCGAACGGCTTTGGCGAGCGACGGCTGATCAGATTTGGCGCGCGGCGTTTTCGCCCTGTCTGATCAGCCTGCCCGTCGAGCGGCGTCCTCTCCCTCGTCGAGCCCGGGTCGGGCCGACGAAACTTCGCAGCCATTTCGACGCGGCGATCTCCGAACGCTGCGCAATGAGGGGCGCGGGCGCGCTTCCGCGACGATTCTCGTGCGCGACGATTTCGATCCGAGGCGCCGCCGAAGCGCGGTTCGTCGGCGAGGTCTTTGCGTTGCGCCGTTCCGGCGCTAGCATGAGGCCTCCCAGAGCCGGCCTCTCCTCCGTCGCGAGGCGCGCCCGCTCGAACCCAACGAGGCGAGGGGTCATGACCCAGAAACCCATTCAGCTCTATTATTGGCCGACGCCGAACGGCTGGAAAATATCGATCATGCTCGAAGAGTGCGCCCTTCCCTACGCGCTCAATATGATCGACATCGGCGCCGGGGCGCAGTTCGAGCCATCCTTTCTCGCCATCTCGCCCAACAACCGCATCCCGGCCATCGTCGATCCCCACGGCCCGGACGGCGTGCCGATTTCAGTGTTCGAGTCCGGCGCCATCCTGCAATATCTGGCGCGCAAGGCCGGACGTTTCGGCGGCGAGACCGAGCGCGAGCGCGTCGCGGTCGCCGAATGGCTGTTCTGGCAGGTCGGCGGGCTCGGGCCGATGGCCGGGCAAGCCAACCACTTCCGCAATTACGCGCAGGAGAAAATCCCCTACGCGATCCAACGCTACACCGACGAGGTCAATCGGCTGTTCGGCGTGATGAACCGCCGCCTCGAGCACAACGAATATCTCGCCGGCGCCTATTCGATCGCCGACATGGCCTGCGTCGGCTGGACCCGGGGATGGGAGCGCATGGGGCAGGACATCGCCGCCTTCCCCCATCTGAAACGCTGGCTCGAAACGCTGCTGGCGCGCCCGGCGGTGCAGCGCGGCATCGCGCTCGACGTTCCCGGGCGGCGCAAGTCCGATCTTTCCACCGACGAAGAAGCGCGCAAGATCCTGTTCGGCCAACGCGCCCGCTGAGGACGGCGGCGGGGACCGTCGCTGCGCCGGTCCGCGCCTCCAAGCTGCGGCTCTTGCAATAGCGGGAACCCTCGGGCATATGTCCCCCAGCGCCACGCGATGACGCTGCGCGGAGATGTGGCCGAGAGGCTGAAGGCGGCGGTTTGCTAAACCGTTATAGGGTTGTAAAGCCCTATCGAGGGTTCGAATCCCTCCGTCTCCGCCAACCCGCTTCGCGCTACGCGCTTCGCAGGATTGGCGCCGACCTCGCAACGAAGCAGGATGCCCTCCGAAGCCTTGGCGAAGGAGGGCCGGTCTTGCGTTATGTTTATTTGCTGGAGAACAGCAGCGCCCAACCGCAGCGTTATGTTGGTGTGGCCTCCGACCTCAAGTGACGTCTCTCCGAACACAATGCCGGAAAGTCCCCCCATACCTCGAAGTTCATGCCATGGCGGCTCGTAACCTATGTCGCGTTCTCGAACGAACACAAAGCCGCTGAATTCGAGCAGTACCTGAAGTCCGTTTCCGGGCACGCGTTCGCGAGAAGGCGCTTGTGGTGACCGCACTGAGTTCTCGCCCGGCCCATGGGCGAGAGGCGCAGCCAATCTCGCCGCGGCCCACACAATCGGTCATCCTGCTTAACCCGACGTTATCGCGGCTTTGCCAAGCTGCGCCGATGGCGATCGCGCTTCCCTTGGCAGCCCTGAGCCCCGCCAAGGCGGCGGGCGCGGCGGCGCGCGCCGTCGAGCCGGCGCCGCTTCTGCTGGCGCTCGCGGTCTTCGCGCTCGCCGCCTTTTCGCCCGCCGTGCTCAACGACGGCGACACCTGGTCGCATGTGGCGACCGGGGAATGGATCCTTCAGCACGGCGCGATCCCGCGCGCCGATCCCTTCTCCTTCACCTTCGCCGGCGCGCCATGGACCGCCCACGAATGGCTCTCCGAGGTTCTCCTGGCCCTCGCCAACCGCGTCGCCGGGTGGAGCGGCGTCGTCCTGCTGACGGGCGCCGCGGCGGGCCTGGCGACCTTCGTAATGGCCAACCGCGCGGCGCGCGCCCTCTCGGGCGTCCCCCTTCTCGTCGTCGCCGCGCTCGGCGCGAGCCTCATCGCCCCTGGCCTACTGGCGCGCCCCCACATCCTCGCCCTGCCGGCGCTGGCCTTGTGGTGCGACGGCCTCATGCGGGCGAGCGAAAGCGGGCGGGCGCCGTCGCTGCGGCTCCTGGGGCTGATGGCGCTGTGGGCCAACCTGCATGGGAGCTTCGCCTTCGGTCTGGCGCTGATCGCCCCCTTCGGACTCGAGGCGTGGCTCGCGGCGCCGCGCCAGAGCCGCCCTTCCGTCGGGGCGACCTGGGGCCTCTTCGCGCTGACGAGCCTCGGCGCGGCGACGTTGACGCCCTTCGTCCTCGCCGGGCTTGTCTTTCCCGTGAGGCTCCTCGCCGTCGCCCATCTCGGCAATATCTCGGAATGGCGGCCCGAGGACTTCGCCCATCCCGGTCCGATGGAGGTCGCGCTCTTGGCGCTGATCGCCCTCGCCACGACGCGACCCCTCGCCGTCCCGTTCATTCGCGCGGCCCTCGTCGTCGGGCTCATCCACATGTCGCTGCTGCACGCCCGTCACGAGATGCTGCTGGCGATCGTCGCCCCGATGCTGCTCGCCCCGTCGATCGCCCGCGCCCTCGGCGCGCCGGCCCCGCTCGCGTCGCCCCCGACCCGGGCGCCGCTCCTCGCCGCGGCGGCGGCGGCGTTGCTCATGACGGGCGGGCGCCTCGCCCTGCCGATCGTGCGCGCCGACGCCCCCTGCGCGCCGATCTCGGCGCTTGAAGCTGTGCCCGGGGCGCTGCGCGCCCAGCCCATGCTCAACGACTACGCCTTCGGCGGCTATCTCATCTGGATGAAGGTCAAGCCCTTCATCGACGGCCGCGCCGACATGTACGGCGACGTGGTCCTCGACCTCTACGGCCGCATCGCCGGCGGCGACGCCGACGCGCTCGAGGCGACGCTGCAGCGCTATCGGGTCGCCTGGACGATCTTCGCCCCGAGCGAGCCGGTCGTGGCGCTGATGGACCGCGAGCCCGGCTGGCGGCGCCTCTACGCCGACAAGTTCGCGATTGTGCACGTGCGCGAGGGGGCGGACGGGCCGGGCGAGGGCTTACGCGGGGATTGACAGGGGCGGCGTCAATCCGGTCCGCGATCGAGCCGAATCAAAGGCTTGGGCGCCGGAAACTTTCCTCTTCGCTGCGCATGGCGGAGCTAGCGGCCAATCCCCCGCGC
>CAVWKL010000178.1:0-4211 GCA_963755075.1 uncultured Alphaproteobacteria bacterium | reverse complement strand
AATGTCGCGTTGCCGAAGAGATAGCCGTAGTTGTCGAGCCCGATGAACTTCTCCGGCTGGCCGTAACCGTTCCAGTTGTAGAAGCTGTACCAGGCGGCCTCGCCCATCGGCAGGGCGACGAACACCGTGAAGAGCAGAAGCGCGGGCGGCAGGAAAATGACGAGGGTCGCCCAGCCGTTGGCGGACATCCGTCTCGCCGGTTCGACGCGGCTCGTTTCGACCGTCGACACGTCGTGGGCCTCGCATCGCTGTCAGAATGGGGCCCCGCCGCGGCTAGCGGCGGAGCCGGCCGATCTCGCCCTTTACCGTTGGTTCGCCGCGTCCTGGAGCGCCGCCGCGGCCGCCTCCGGCGTCATTTCGCCGGCCACGACCGCGACCGAGACGTCGTTGATGACGCGACCGACCGAGGGACCGAGGTCCTGATCGAAGTAGTTCTGGTGGAAGGTCGTCGCGGCGAGATCGTCGGCGAGGCGCTTCTGCAGCGGATCGGCGATGACCTTCGAGGCGCCCGTCACGACGGGAATGTAGGCGCCGGTGGCCGCGGCCTCCTCAGCGTACTTCTCTTGGGAGAAGAACTTGAGGAAGTCGATCGTCTCCGGCGGCGCGGTCTTGGTGACGAGGAAGCCGTTGACGCCGCCGAGCGTATCGGTCGCCCTTGCCCTTGCCGCCGGGCAAGGTCGGGAACGACAGGATGCCGATGTCCTCCGCCGCGACGCCCTTGCCGCTCGCGGAATTCGGCGCCTGCATGCCGAGGAACCATTGCCCCATCAGGTCCATCGCCGCCTTGCCGTCGCCGAAGACGCCGGCCGACTGCGCCTGCGAGGCCTGGAGATAGCCCGGCTGGAACGGGCCAAGCGCCCCGAGTTCGTGAAGCCGCTTGCCCGCCTCGATGAAGGCCGCGCTCTTGAAGCCGCCGTTCTTGCCGGCGTTCGCGTCGGGCAAGGCGGTTGCGCCGCCGGCGCGCATGACGAGATAGTCGTAGAAGAAGGCCATCGGCCATTTGTCGCCGCCGCCGACCACGATCGGTGTGATCCCCGCCGCCTTCAACGTCTTCACCGCGCCGAGAAAATCGTCCCAGGTCTTGATGTCCTCAGCCTTCACGCCGGCCTTTTCGAACAGCTTCTTGTTGTAATAGAACGCCACCTCGCCCATCTCGAACGGCACGCCGACCGCCTTGCCGCCGATCTTGAAGGCGTCGACGGCGGTCTGCGACATCGTGGACTCGACGTCGGCGACGCCTTTGGTGATGTCGGCGAGGAAGCCGGCCTGGTCTTGAGCCTGCATGACGCCGCCGGCCCAGCTGTAGAACATGTCCGGGCGGGAATCCGCGGACTGCAACATGGTCGGCAGCTTGGCCTTGAACGCTTCGTTCTCCAGATACTTGAATTGGACCGTGACGCCTTTATGGCTGGCGTTGTAGTCGGCCGCAATCTTGTCCCACAGCGCTCTGGCGGGGGCGACGTCATTGACGTGCAGGATGGTGATGGTCGTGTCGGCGAAGGCCGGGGCGGCGAAGGCGGCCAAGCAAACGGCCGCGAGAGCGAGATGACGAAGTTTCATGGCTTCCTCCGCAGGAAACAGCCCGCGGTTTCCCCGCCGGGCCGGCGAACGCTCTTCCGTTTCCCCCTGTTTGTCGAAAGGATGAATGATAACAACGGCCAAGCGTTACATCACGTTAACTATAACAATGGCCATGCGTTACGTCAAACCGTTGACATCCGCCGGTGAGAATGGAAACTGATTCTCTAAGGAATACCTTGGCGACGCCAAGGTCTCGACGCGACGAGGGCCTCATGGGCCATCGTCGATCGCCTCGAGGGCGGGGCGCGGCGACCGCTCGCGGAGGAGCTTCCCATGACGATGATTGGCAACCCGATCCTTCCGGGCTTCAACCCCGATCCGTCGATCTGCCGCGCCGGCGACGACTATTTCGTCGCCACCTCCACCTTCGAGTGGTATCCGGGCGTGCAAATCCACCATTCGCGCGATCTGGTGAACTGGCGGCTCGCGCGGCGGCCGCTCGAGCGCGCCGCGCAACTCGACCTGCGCGGCGACCCGGATTCCGGCGGCGTGTGGGCCCCCTGCCTTTCCTGGGCCGACGGCCGCTTCTGGCTCGTCTACACCGACGTCAAGCGGCTCGACGGCTCGTTCAAGGACGCGCACAACTACATCGTCACCGCGCCCGCGATCGAGGGCCCCTGGTCGGACCCGACCTACGTCAATTCGAGCGGCTTCGACCCCTCGCTCTTTCATGACGACGACGGACGAAAATGGTTCCTCAATATGATCTGGGACCACCGCGAGGGGTCGGGCGCGCAACGGAAGCATCCGGCCTTCGCCGGCATCCTCCTGCAGGAATGGGACGCCGCCTCCGGCAAGCTTTTGGGAAGGCCGAAGACGATCTTCGCCGGAAGCCCGCATGGCCTTGTCGAAGGCCCGCACCTCCACAAGCGCGCCGGCTGGTACTATCTCACGACCGCCGAGGGCGGCACCGGCTACGACCATGCGGTGACGATGGCCCGTTCGCGCCGGATCGATGGGCCTTTCGAATTGCATCCGAACATTCATCTCCTGACGTCGAAGGGCGCGCCCGGCGCGGCTCTCCAGCGCGCCGGCCATGGACAGATCGTCGAAACGCCGGACGGCCAAGTGTATCACACCCATCTCTGCTCCCGGCCGCTCGTGGGTCTGAGGCGTTCGCCGCTCGGGCGCGAGACCGCGATCCAGAAATGCGTCTGGCGCGAGGACGACTGGCTCTATCTCGCGCAGGGCGGTCAGGTTCCCGCCGTCGAGGTCGATGCGCCGTTCGAGACGCGAGCGGCGCCGGCGCCCCGACTGCGGCGCGCCGAGTTCTCGCCCGATGGCCTGCCGTCCGAATTCCAATGGTTGCGCACCCCCTATCCCGAGCGGATTCTGTCGCTCGCCGCCCGCCCCGGCTGGCTGCGCTTGATTGCGCGCGAATCGATCGGCTCCTGGTTCGAACAGGCTTTGGTCGCGCGCCGGCAGGAGCATTTCGCCTACCGCGCCGAAATCGAACTCGAGGTTCTGCCCTGGAACGCGCAGCAGGCGGCCGGCCTCACGGCCTATTACAACCGCTATAAGTTCCACTTCCTCGCCGTCGTCTGGCACGAGAAGCTGGGGCGCGCGCTGACCATCCTGAGTTGCGAGGGCGATTATCCCGAGGGGCGACTGAGCTTTCCGCTCGGCGCGCCGATCGCGCTCGACGCGGAGGGGCCCGTGCGCCTCGCCGTGACCGTCGATCACGCCAGGCTTCAGTTCGCCTACGCGCTCGGCGGCGCGTGGCGGGACATCGGACCGGCGCTCGACGCCTCGATCCTGTCGGACGAAGCGGGCGGCGGCGAACATCGCTCGTTCACCGGCGCCTTCGTCGGCATGGCCGCGTTCGACACGTCCGGCGCCGCGATGAGCGCCGACTTCAAGTATTTCCAGTACGAGGCAAGCGCGACGCGGGGAACGTCGGGCCTCGCCCTTGGATCGAAAGCCGAAACTTGAACTCAGGCGCCGCCGGGGCGCGCGGTCGCCGGATCGTCAGACCCGGCTCGCCGATCGCGCGGGCGCCCCGTCCGAGCGCGGATGCCGAACACGCCCCTCGCCATCGCATTCGCCGGCAATTTGGGGGCGGCGGTGTTTACGGATCGGAGAACTCGAAGAGCGGTTCCGGCCGGCCGGGCGGATTGAAACGGGTCGGCAGCGTATCGAAGCCGCGATTGGCGAACGAAGAGCCGAATTCGCTCAGGGAAGCGGGCGCGGAGTCGGTGGCGTAGCGGGCGCCCGTGCCCACTTCGCTCCAGGCGGGCGGGCCGGGATCGAGATAGGACCGCCGCGCGTGGACGACGATGTCGCCGGCGCGGACGACATCGACGTAGCGATGGCCGACATGATGGTGGGGCCGGCGCATGAGCGTCTGCGCCTGCGCCGCGGGCGCCGCCATCGCGAGGGCGAGCGCCGTCGCGACAAGGATGTTCAGGAAACGAGCCATCGATCTTCTCCTTGAGCTTGCGTCGCCATGACGCTCCCCGTAGCCGCGCCGGCAAAGCTACCCCACCCGTTCCGCGACCGCCAGCCGCGCTCGCGCCATTCAAGCAAAGTTCATAGGCGCGGATATGACGTTCTTGGCGTCTGACGAACACGTGAATTCAATGTTGCGGAGCGGCCGCGGCGCGGCCCCGAGCGCCCCGCGCCCTTAACCC
>CAVWKL010000177.1:0-8681 GCA_963755075.1 uncultured Alphaproteobacteria bacterium | reverse complement strand
ATGTATTGCTGGCTGGTCGCGGCGACCCACAACAAAGGCAAGCTCGCCGAAATCCGCGATCTGCTCGCCCCCCATGGCGTCGACGTCGTCGGCGCAGGCGACCTCGGTCTGCCCGAGCCCGAGGAAACCGGCGACAGCTTCGCCGCCAACGCCCAGCTGAAAGCGCTGGCCGGCGCGCGCCGCGCCGGGCTCGCGGCGCTGGCCGACGATTCAGGTCTGTGCGTGGCGGCGCTCGACGGCCAGCCGGGCATCCATTCGGCGCGATGGGCCGGCGACGGGCGCGACTTTTCCGCCGCCATGGCGCGCATCGCGCGTGAACTCGAGGGGCGCGGCGCGCCGCCGCCGTGGCGCGCGCACTTCGTCAGCGTCCTGGCGCTCGCCTGGCCCGACGATCATGTCGAGATCTTCGAGGGCCGGGTCGATGGCCGGCTGGTTTTCCCGCCGCGCGGGTCGGCGGGCTTCGGCTACGATCCGATCTTCATTCCCGACGGCCATGCGCGAAGCTTCGGCGAAATGACCGCGTCGGAAAAGCACGGACTGCCCAGCGACGGATCGCCGGCCCTCTCCCACCGCGCCCGCGCCTTCCAGAAGTTGGCGCGCGCTTGTCTGAGCTGAGACCGCGCGGTCAGTCCCAAGGCGAGCGCTAAGCAAAACTTGTGTTTTTCTTCGCGCCGGGCAGTCTTGTACTTGCGCGGACGCAGGACCACATGACATAATGATGTCACGCGTCAGGCGCGACCGAGCAGACGGGAGGGTCATATGCGCGGCGTGTTCGAGCAACGGGAAGAAAGCTTCGAAAAAGGCTACGTCATAGGCGAGGAGGTTCGCTTCAAAGCATTGGCGCGGCGAAACAAGGCGCTTGGCCTGTGGGCCGCGCAGTTGCTTGGCTACCAGGGAGAGGCGGCCAAGGCCCATGCCAATGCGTTGGTCCAGGCGCAAGTCGGACGGGACGACGACGAGACGCTTGTCGTCGAGTTCGGCCGGACGTTCGGGCGCGCCGGGATCAACCTTTCCGCCCATCGCATCCGTCGCAAGATGGACGCCGCGATGGCGGAGGCGATCGCCAACATCGTAGCGGGTCAGTAAGTCGGGCCGGCGTTCACGGCGGCGCGGGGCGCGCGAGCGGCGCGAAGGCGGCGACGACGTTTTCGTAGACGCCCCGCTTGAACGGCACCACGAGATCCGGGAGCGCCTCCAGACGCTCCCAGCGCCAAGCGTCGAATTCGGGCGTATGGCCGCCGCCGCCGGGGCGGGCGATGTCGATCTCGGAATCTTCGCCCTCGAAGCGCAGCAGAAACCACTTCTGCGTCTGGCCGCGATAGTGCGCGCGCCAGCCGGTTCGGGCGTTTCCCGGAAGGTCGTAGCTCAGCCAGTCCGGCGCTTCGGCGATCAGCGACGTCGAGGTGACGTTGGTTTCCTCGAAGAGTTCGCGAAGCGCCGCCTCATAGGGCGCTTCGCCGTCGTCGATGCCGCCCTGCGGCATCTGCCATTCATGTCCGGCGACGAGCGCGGCGTCCCGACGCTTGCTTCGCCGGCCGATGAAGACCGCGCCGAGGCGGTTGATGAGCGCGACGCCGGCGCTGCGGCGATAGGGCAATTGCTGGGTCACACGCGTCTCATCTGTGCTTGGCGTCACGGCTTATCGCCGATCCCGTGGTGTCGCGGCCGGTTTACCGTGTCAAGACGACAAATTCGTTGCGGCCGCCCTCATGGGGTCGCCTGGGCGGCGGGGCCCGGGCCGCGCGCGACCATCGCCGAGACCGGCGTCAGCGCGACGCCGCGCGCCTCGAGGCCGGCGCTCCAGCGCGCGATGCGTTCGACGCTGGCCGGCAGCGCCGATGCGACGCCGATGGCGGCGCCGCGGCTCCTGGCGAGCGCCTCCAGCCGGGTCAGCGCGGCGTCGATCGCGTCCGGCGTCGGATTGGCGTCGATGACGACGTCGGCGTTCGCGGCGGGCAGATTGAGGGTCGCGGCGGTCTCGAGCGCCACGCTGCGCGGCGAGGAGCCGTCGTCGAGATAGACGAGGCCGCGCGCAGCGATTTCGGCGAGCACCGGCGAAAGGGCGTGGGCGTCGGCGGTGAATTTTCCGCCGAGATGATTGACGAGGCCGACATAGCCGACGAAGCGCGACATCAGCCAACGCAACGCGTCGAGGTTTTCGCTCTCCGAGGCGGCGGCGAGGAGCGTGTGGGGGCCGGGACTGTCCGAGGGGTAGGCGAACGGCTCCATCGGCGCTTGCAACAAGATCTCGTGGCCGGCCTCGCGCGCCTCGGCGGCTTCGCGCTCCAGATCGCCGCCGTAGGGCGCAAAGCCGAGAGAGACGGCGCCGGGGAGCCTGGCGATCGCGTTGGCGGTGCCTTCGGCGTTGATGCCGAGGCCGCCGACCATGATGGCGAGCCGCGGCGCGCCGGCCTTGAGCCGCCCGGAGGCGACGACCGGCCGCGCGTAGACGTCGGCGGGGCGCGCCCCGTCCGCGCCGATGCGCGGCAGCAGGCCGTAGCGCGATCTTTCGACGAGGCGCTTGTCGGGCGCGGCGACGAGACGCAGGCCGAGCGTCTGCGGCACGTCGATGATCAGCGCGTCGGAGCGGCCGCCGCCGTTGCGCACCACCTTCACCCCGCTCGTCGCTTCGATCTCTTCGCCCGTCGCGGATGCTGGAAGCCCCGCGAGGGCGGGCGTCGGGGCGGGGGGCGGCGGCAGGGACGGCGCCGTTTCGATACGCGCCACGGCAAAGGGCTCGCCGCCCCGCCCATTGTCGGCCCTGAGAACCGCGAAGGCGGCGACGCCGACGACCGCGGCCGCGAGCCCGAGGGCGAGGCGCGGCCCAAAACGCCGGGCGAAGGCCGCCGCCGGGGAGGGAGGGCGCAAAGGCCGCCCGAGAGGTTCGTTCACGTCGTCGCGCACGCCCGACCCAAATCCGTTTGGCTTGCCGCGGCTTACGATCTCGGCCGCGAATCATGCCGTATGGCCGCGCCATTCTCCGCTGGTCCGTCCGTTCGGTCGAGCGGAATTATCCCTTGGGATTCCCTTGGTTTGGCGACTGCCGCCGACGCCTTTCGCCGCCAGGGGAAAAGCGTGCAAACCGGACCCGGTCGGCGCTATAGTGGAGGGGACGCGAATCGCGGCTTCCGGACGGCGCCCGCGCCGCGATTCCCAGCCGAAAAAGGAAGGCTTTCAAATTGATGGACGAGCCGAAGTCGTCGGTCGATGTCGACGAGAACGCGCGTGACCAGGCGAGCAGCGACGCCTATGGCGCCGATGCGATCAAAGTGCTGCGCGGCCTCGACGCGGTGCGCAAGCGGCCGGGCATGTATATCGGCGACACCGACGACGGCTCGGGCCTGCACCACATGGTCTATGAGGTCGTCGACAACGCGATCGACGAGGCGCTGGCCGGCCACGCCAAATTGGTCACGGTGACGCTCAACGCCGACGGCTCGTGCTCGGTCAGCGACGACGGGCGCGGCATCCCGACCGGCATCCACGAGGAGGAGGGCGTCTCGGCGGCCGAGGTCATCATGACCCAGCTGCACGCCGGAGGGAAATTCGACCAGAATTCCTACAAAGTGTCCGGCGGCCTGCACGGCGTCGGCGTCTCGGTGGTCAATGCGCTTTCGACCAGCCTGACGCTGCAAATCTGGCGCGATGGGCTCGAGCACGTGATGCATTTCGTCCATGGCGACGCGGTCGACGAACTCGCCGTCGTCGGGCCGGCGCCGATCGTCGACGGCCGGCCGAAGCGCGGCACGCAGGTGACCTTCACGCCCTCGTCCGAGACCTTCACCATGGTCGAGTTCGATTACGCCACGATCGAACATCGCCTGAGGGAGCTCGCTTTTCTCAATTCCGGCGTGCGCATCGTCCTGACCGATTTGCGCGGCGCGGAGATCAAGCGCGAGGAATTGCATTACGAGGGCGGGCTGGAAGCCTTCGTGCGCTACCTCGACCGCGCCAAGACGCCGCTGATCGATAAGCCGATCGTCATCCGCGGCGAGCGCGACCGCATCACGGTCGAGGTCGCGCTGTGGTGGAACGACAGTTATCACGAGAACGTGCTGCCCTTCACCAACAACATCCCGCAGCGCGACGGCGGCACCCATCTCATCGGGCTGCGCAGCGCCCTGACGCGCCAGGTGACCGGCTACGCCGAAAGCTCGGGGCTATCGAAGCGGGAGAAGGTCGACCTGACCGGCGACGATTGTCGCGAGGGCCTGACCTGCGTGCTTTCGATCAAGGCGCCCGACCCGAAGTTCTCCTCCCAGACCAAGGATAAGCTCGTCTCCTCGGAAGTGCGCCCGGTGGTCGAGGGCCTGGTCAACGAGTTGCTCTCGCAATGGTTCGAGGAGCATCCGCAGGAGGCGCGCATCGTCGTCGGCAAGGTGGTGGAGGCGGCGCAAGCGCGCGAAGCGGCGCGCAAGGCGCGCGAGCTGACGCGGCGCAAGGGGGCGCTCGACATCGCGAGCCTGCCCGGCAAACTCGCCGACTGCCAGGAGCGCGACCCCGCCAAGTCGGAAATCTTCATCGTCGAGGGCGACTTGGCGGGCGGCACGGCCAAACAGGGCCGCAACCGCGAATATCAGGCGGTTCTGCCGCTGCGCGGCAAGATCCTCAACGTCGAGCGCGCGCGCTTCGACAAGATGCTGTCGAGCGAGCAGATCGGCACGCTGATCACCGCGCTCGGCGCCGGCATCGGCCGCGACGATTTCAACATCGAGAAGCTGCGCTACCACAAGATCATCATCATGACCGACGCCGACGTCGACGGCGCGCATATCCGCACGCTGTTGCTGACCTTCTTCTTCCGTCAGATGCGGCCGATCATCGAGGGCGGCTATCTCTTCATCGCGCAGCCGCCGCTGTTCAAGGTCAAGCGCGGCCAGTCCGAGCTTTATCTCAAGGACGAGCGCGCGATGGAGGAGTATCTCGTCTCCGCCGGGCTGGAAGGGTCGGCGCTTCGCCTCGGCGACGGCGAGGTGCGCGCCGGCGCCGATCTCGCCGCGCTGGTCGAGGAGGCGCGCGCGATGCGCCGCCTGCTGCAGCAGTTGCATTCGCGCCACCACAAGGGCGCGGTCGAACAGGCCGCGCTCGCCGGCGCGCTGAAACCTTTAAGCGCCGCCGACGACCCCGAGGGCGTGGCGCGCACCGCGCTGCTTGCCGAGCGGATGAACGCGATCTCGGAGGAGACCGAGCGCGGCTGGAGCGGCAGAAGCGAGGCGGGCGGCTACGTGCTGACGCGCGAACTCAGGGGCGTCAAGCAGGCCGCCACGCTCGACGCCGGGCTGTTGGCCTCGGCCGAGGCGCGCCGGCTCGACGAGCACGCGAGACCCTTGCGCGAGGCCTTCCGCGCCCCCGCCGTATTCCTGCGCCGCGGCGACGAGACGACGGTCTCCGGCCCCTCTCAACTCTTGGAGGCGGTCAACGCGGCGGGGCGCAAGGGCGTGACCTTCCAGCGTTACAAGGGCCTGGGCGAAATGAACAAGGACCAGCTGTGGGAGACGACGCTCGACCGCGAGGCGCGCTCGCTCTTGCAGGTGAAGATCCGCGAAGTCGACGAGGCCGACGACATCTTCGTCAAGCTGATGGGCGACATTGTCGAGCCGAGGCGCGAGTTCATCCAGGAGAACGCGCTGAGCGTGGCGAACTTGGACGTGTGATGGGCCGCCGCCGTGGCGCGACGGTCGAAAATGCGCCGTCCGAACTCGCCGCCCCGTCCAGCGGATTGGCCTTGACGACGATGAAACGGCGCCAGCGGGCTATCGTTTTCTCGTGTTGCTCAGTGAAGCTGTTGATACCTTAGCCAATCATCATAATTCCAGAAATACCCGTCGTCGCCGTATTGCCGCATGTCAATGCTGATGCTCGGCGAGGGATAACTCGGCGGCGGCTCCGTGTTGGCGCTCGTCGGCGGATCCTTGTCGTCGTTCTTCCAATGATGCTTGTCGCGGTCGCCGCGATGATCCTTGTCGCCGAAGCCCTTGTCGTCGCGGCCTTTGTCGTGGCGACCCTTATCGCCGAAGCCCCTGTCGTTCTTGTCGCCGAAGCCCTTGTCGTCGTGGCCTTTGTCGTGGCGGCCCTTATCGCCGAAGCCCCTGTCGTCCTTGTCGCCGAAGCCCTTGTCGTCGCGGCCTTTGTCGTGGCGGCCCTTGTCGCCGAAACCTTTGTCGTCCTTTTCGCCGAAGCCCTTGCCGTCGAAGCCCTTGCCGTCGAAGCCCTTGCCGTCGAAGCCCTTGTCGTGCTTGCCGCCGAAGCCCTCGCCGTCGAAACCCTTGCCGTCGCGGCCTTTGTCGCCGAAGCCCTTATCGCCGAAGCCCTTGTCGTGGCGGCCCTTGTCGCCGAAGCCCTTGTCGCCGAAGCCCTTGTTGCCTTTGCCCATGCTGCTAACCGCGGCAGCGGAGCCGAGAGACAGCAACGAAGCCGCAGCGAGCGCGGCGACGAAGATGCGAGCCTTCATGATTGTCCCCCCAGGCTGCGTAAACGAACAAGAGGCGTGCGCCGGCCGAAGTCGGCGACGCCGACCGCCAAGCGTCCCGGCCTGCTTTCGACAGGCGGATTCTCCGGCGCATCGCCGCAATCGACGACCGTCGCTTTGGACAGGCTTGATGGGGAAATACCGAGCGAGACCCGCGCCGCCGTCGCTGCGTCGCGCGCCGCGGCCCACTCCGCGGGTCGCCCCGGCCCCGACCGGCCGCACAGACTTATGCCGTTCATGGCGGACACAACGCACCCCGCAGACACCGCGCCGCAGACCCCCCGACGCATCGATTTGTCACGCGACTCCGCGCCGACCCGCCCGCCGCTCGGCCGAAATAGAATGAACCGCGCTCAAAGCACTCCATGCGCTGCGACCCATGCCGCAAGTCGGTCACGCGCGCACGACCCCTATTTAAATTGTAACGAAAAATTAACCTGCCTATTTTGACTTTGTCAAGCTCGTGCGCGGAGTGAATTTTGACTGACATATGCCTGTCCGCGGAGATGTATAGAGTTCACTACGGTAAGATTATAGGACGCCCGTGGCACGACACGTCAAGTAAGTGTTCGGGGCGGCCGGAGATGCTGTGAACCGCGACAAATGATCGCGTCCGCGCTTCGCCCAGAATTCTATGCGATTGTCACGTCCGCGAACCGCCGGTTCATCGCAGGGAGAAAACACAGAAGCGCCGATGAGACGGACGAAAGAGCCGTTTTTGACCCGCTGTTCGTTCGTGAGCGCCGCTTCGGCGCTTCGTCCGCCGCATCGGCTGCCCGGCGGCGGCGTCTTCGGGAGGGATAGGGCCTTCGGCCGCGCGCGGCGCGCAATCAGGCCGCCGGATGTAGACGCCTTTGTCCGAAATCCTCCGCGCGGCTCAGGCTCTTGGTTTCCATGATCGTTGCTAAGCGAAGCCGGCCGCAAGGCCGGCCCGCGCGGCCAACGATCATGGAAGCAAAAACGCCGAATTGGCACGGCGCGGTCACCTCACGGCGAACGCGAAGCGTTCGTCCGGGCGAAGCGGGCGAAGCGCAGCGGAGCAGCCGGGCAGCGGCTTGACGGCGACAGGCCGATGTGGCCGCCGGCCGACCAATATTTGGGGACAGCGCGGCCTCGTTTGCCAAGACGGATCGGGGGATGCGTCGCAAGCTCTGGGAAGTTTCGCGAATCCGGCCCCTTTCAATACCGCCGGTACTCGTGCACCGTCACCACCTCGATCCGCCCCTGCGGGCCGATGAAGCCGGACATCAGCCAGCTCGTGACGCCCACGACGATGGCCGAGAGGATCGCCGGCCACAGGCCGGCGACGACGAAGCCGCCCAGGACATGCGAGACGAGCTCGATCATCAGGCCGTTGATGACGAGAAGGAAGAGGCCGAGCGTCAGCAGCGTGATCGGAAAGGTCAGGATCACCAGGATCGGCCGCACGAAGGCGTTGACGACGCCGAGCAGCAGCGCCGCGGCGATCAAGGCGCCGGTGGAGCGAATCTCCACGCCCGGAACGATCTGCGAAGCAAGCCACAAGCCCAGCGCGACGACGGCCGCGCGAATCAAAAACCCTCTCATGTCCGACCGCTCCTCTCGTTGACCCCTATCTAGGCGCTGGGGGGGCCGGCCGCCAGACCTTCCCGGCGATGACGCGCGCGCGCCGATCGCCTATGAACGGGGCGGGAGGCCCGTCATGTCCGGTCTGAGCCGCCGCGCCGCCGCGCGCGCGGCCGACCGCCGAACGGGCGCGGAGCCGCGGCGTGATCTACCTGATCCTGAAATACCTTCATGTCCTCGGCGCCATCGTCATCCTCGGCGCGGGAAGCGGCATCGCCTTCTTCATGCTGATGGCGCATCGCAGTGGCGATGCGCAATACGTGGCGCGGACCGCCGGGACGGTCGTCGTGGCGGACATGCTGTTCACCGCCACCGCCGTGGCGGCGCAGCCGCTGACCGGCTATCTCCTGATGCGCGAGACCGGGTTTCAACTCAGCGAGTTCTGGATCGTCGCCTCGCTCGCCCTTTTCGTCGTCGCCGGCGCCGCCTGGTTGCCGGTCGTCTGGCTGCAATGGCGCATGCGCGATCTCGCCGCAGCCGCGGCGGCCGCCGGCGAGCCCCTGCCCGAGGCGTACCACCGTCTGTTTCGGACCTGGTTCGCGCTCGGCTTTCCCGGCTTCGGCGCGGTCATGGCGATCCTCTGGCTGATGATCGCCAAGCCCTAGCC
>CAVWKL010000176.1:0-11187 GCA_963755075.1 uncultured Alphaproteobacteria bacterium | reverse complement strand
GTGTTATGTCTGTTGCTTCGACTTACGTACGTATTGCTTGCCTTTGGAGCGAGGTGTCATGGCCCAGGCACTGGCTCGAATCACAGCTGGTATCGACGAGAGAGCCGGTGGAACAGAGAGGCCCCAGGGAAAGAAAGTCCATGGCGGTTTACATGTTTTTCTCGGTCCGAGGGTGGTTCAGAGGGGTCACGACCGTCGCGTGCAATGTGGCGATCGCCCTGGCTCAGAGGCCCGAGCACCGCATCCTGCTCATCGACCTGGCTCTTCCCATTGGCGACTGCGCGCTTTGCCTGGGAATCTCGGCGGGATCTCGACCGAGGACGCTCTGAGGAACAGTGACCGTTTGGACACGAGTCTCCTTCACAACCTGCTGGTCAAGCACCGAGTCCGGGGTATTCGTGCTGGCAGCTCCCACAAAGGTTCCGGATATTGAGGTTTCAAAGGACGCGATCGATAAGCTGATCGCAATCGCAAGGCAAGAGTTCGATTATGTGATCGTCAATGAGGGATCGAGGATCGATGTAGCAGCCAAAGGTCTGTTCGAAGATACGTCAACGATTTATCTGGTCGCCCAAACCGGAATCTCCGAACTACGGAATTCAAATCGCCTCAATCTCACAGTTCTTCGCGGAAGGAAGCGAAAATCTGGAAATCGTGATCAACCGATTCGAGTCGCGCTTTCTGGAACCGGCAAACGAAGACATCATCAGCCAAGGCACTGGGAAGGCCGGTGCGCTGGAAGATCCCCGACGACCAGGATGCCGCGCGCGCGCTCCAGCACGGCGACGGCGGGCTAGCGGAAACGCGCACTTCGCGCGTCAGCCTGGAGATGGCCAGCTCAATTAGCGGACTTCCGATTCCACAGGAAAGGCGCAGGGATATAGATCCCGGAGGTCCCAACGGAGGTGTTGGTGCAGTCGGCGAGCTTGCCGGGCAGGCGCAATTTGCGCGTCGCGGTCTTGCGCGCGACGTCCTTCTCCATCCGGCGACGCAGGCGCTCCTCGGCGCGCTCGAGCGAGAAATCCAATAGCTTGAGGGCCTGGCTCGGCGCGGCGACGAGCCAATGGTCGAAGGCGTCGCGGACGACCGCCTCGACGAGGCGCGCGGCCTCGGCGGTCTGCAGGCGGCCCTTGTTCTGCCCCTGGAACTCCGGCTCGCGGATGAAGATCGAAATGAGCGCGGCGCAATTGGCCATCACGTCGTCGGTGGTCAGCGCGGCGGCGCGCTTGGCTTGGCCGATGCGCTCGGCGTGATCCTTCAGCCCGCGCAACAAGGCGCCGCGCAGGCCCGCCTCGTGCGTGCCGCCGTCGGGGGTGGGGATGGTGTTGCAATAGGAATGGACGAAGCCGTCCTCGATGGCCGTCCAGGCGAGCGCCCATTCGACCGACCCGTGTTTGCCGTCCTTCTCCACCTTGCCGGCGAAGACCTGGTCGACCACCGGCTCCTGGCCGTCGATCTCGGCGGCGAGATAGTCCTTCAGCCCGCCTGGGAAGCGGAAGACCGCCTCCGCCGGCACCTTGCCTTCCGCATCGACGAAGGCGGGCGCGCAGCGCCAACGGATTTCGACGCCGCCGAAGAGGTAGGCCTTCGAGCGCGTCATCTTGAACAGGCGGGCGGGATCGAACTTGACGCCGGGGCCGAAGATCTGCTCGTCGGGCAGGAAACGCACCTTGGTGCCGCGCCGATCGGCGCCTTGCCGACGACCTCGAGCTTGGTGACGGGGTGGCCGCGCTGGAAGGCCTGGCGATAGAGGGTCTGCCCGCGCGCCACCTCCACTTCGGTGCGCGCCGACAGCGCGTTGACGACGGAGACGCCGACGCCGTGCAGCCCGCCCGAGGTCTCGTAGGCGCCGCTGTCGAATTTGCCGCCGGCGTGCAGCTTGGTCATGATGACCTCGAGCGCCGACTTGCCGGGAAATTTCGGATGGGGGTCGACGGGCATGCCGCGCCCGTTGTCGGCGACGCTGAGCCAACCGCCGTCCTCCAGCGAGACCTCGATGAAGGTGGCGTGCCCGGCCACCGCCTCGTCCATCGCGTTGTCGATCACTTCGGCGAAGAGATGATGCAGGCCGTTGGCGTCGGCGCCGCCGATATACATGCCCGGGCGCCGGCGCACCGGCTCGAGCCCTTCGAGCACCTCGATCGAAGAGGCGTTGTATTCGGCCTCGCCCGGCGTTCCGGCGCGCGCGATCGGCGCGCGGCCTTTGGCGGGAACGGGCTTGCGGCGCAACGCGGTCGCGCCGGCAAAAAGGTCGTCGGTCATGTCCTGATGGGGGTGTGATTCGCTGCGGGAGCCTAGCACATCGCGGGCAGGAACGAAAAAGGAACGCGCATGTTCGTTGGCTCGCCTGATTGCGCTGCCGTGAACGATGACGACGGTCGGGGGCGAGGGATCGCACACAGGGGCTCATAGAATGCGGTAGTGAAATTATCGTGCGACTGAGCATTTCTAGGCTTCAAGTCGGCGGGAACGGAATTGGTCGGCACCTCGACGAATCGATCCAGATAAGGTACGCGCGATACCTCGAATGAGGAGTGACATCCGATTGACGCGGTGACCTCGGAAACAACGACGCTTGCATCGTTGTTCTCTTTATGTTCTATTTTCATTGTTGGGCCGACAGAGGCAAGCCGCATTCAAGGTGAACGTCTCGTGAAACATATTCATGAGTTTCGGGATCCAATTCACGTCTTTATCACTGTAGATAGTGATGAGCGGCGAGTCGTGGATTCGCGCCCGTTTCAGCGGTTGCGGCATATCCACCAACTCGCGACGTCGTATCTGGTATTTCCTGGCGCTACCCACAAAAGGTTCGAACATTCCCTCGGTGTCATGCACCTCGCGGGATTGGTATTTGACATTGTGACGAAGCCATCGAATGTCCACCATAAGGTGAAGGACTATATGCCGGGCGACCACCAGCTTGAATACTGGCGGCGAGTCGTTCGACTAGCGGCGCTTTGTCACGATGTCGGGCATTTACCCTTCTCACACGCGGCTGAACACGAACTCCTGCCGGTTGCGTGGAACCACGAGCGTTTAACTTACAATCTCGTGACGTCGAAAGAAATGAGCGATATCTTGATGGAATCGGTGCCGCCGATAATACCAGATCACGTTGCAAAGATTGCTATTGGTCCAAAGAAGCTGTCCGAATTCCGTGACGATCTAAATTTTAGCGTTTGGGAGACCTTGCTATCCGAAATGATCGTTGGCGATGCATTTGGAGTGGATCGCATCGATTACCTCTTGAGGGACGCGTATCACGCTGGAGTGGTTTACGGGCGATTTGATCACCATAGGCTTTTGCAAACGCTCCGCATTCTTCCCAAATCCGAAGGCGAATCGACAGAGCCCTGGCTTGGCATCGAAGCGGGCGGACTTGAAGCAGCCGAGGCGATGTCGCTGGCCCGTTATTTCATGTATAAACAAGTTTACTTTCATCGTGTTCGGCGTGCCTACGACATACATCTAAAAGATTTTCTCAAAGATTGGTTGCCTGGAGGAAGATTCGATACCGACCTTGAAAAGCATCTTGAAATTACGGATAACGAAATTTCCTCAGCTTTATTGCACTCTGCGAGGGAAACTGGTGCCCTTGGGCACGTGCATGCGAGAAGAATCGTTGAGCGTCAGCATTTCAAGAGAATTTATGAACGCACGCCGGCTGATCACAAGATCAATCTGCAGTCCGTCGATCTAATATATTCGGAGCTTGCCGCCAAATTCGGCCCAGACCATGTGAGAAGAGATACATATCGGCCTAAAGCGTCAGCTTTGGAGTTTCCGGTACTGCAGAGTAATAACAAAGTGGAGTCTTCGCTTAACTTGTCGGAAACTCTTCAGAAGATTCCTTTAGCGACCTTTGATCTCGTCCTATGCGATCGCGCGATTTTGGACGAAGCAAGCGACTTTCTGGATCATAATCGCGAGGGGATCATAACACAAACGGGAAAACACCAATGACTGCCGTGAACCAAACCGCCATTGTCCTTTATACGATGCAAGCGCTCAAGGGAGAGGGGAGCTGGTGCGGAGAGACTCACGTTCAAAAGACACTATTTCTTTGCCAGGAAATGTTGGGCATCCCGTCGAATTTCAAGTTCATACTTTACAAACATGGCCCTTATTCCTTCGATTTATCCGAGCGACTTCAGGGGCTAATTTCCGATAGCCTCGTAAGCGTTCTTACTAGACCTCCATACGGGCCTACGCTCGGCGTCGCCGACGAAGCACGATCGATCGCGGCTGTCGTTGACCGCGATGCGGGCGTCGCTTCGCGCATTGCGTTTATGTCAAAGAAACTTAGCCAAAAAGGTGTGGCCGATTTAGAAAAGCTCGCTACTGCAGTTTATGTGAATCGAAAGCACGGGTTCGAGCTTCCTGTTGAGGAGCGGGTACGGATTTTTACCGGTCTCAAACCGCATGTCAACGCGGAAGCGGCTCGGAGCGCGTTCGAGGAAGCTACGGCAATCGAAAACGAAGCTCGCAGTAAATTTGTGCAATAGGGTAAGGCGTTTTGTCTCCTACACTCTGCGAGTGCGGGGAACATAAATCCAAGGCAAACGCCAATGTGTTTCGGCGTTGCTGTCGTCCGTTCTGCGCGGTGGCGGTCCCTTGGAGCCTCGGGCGTGTCCGAAATGTTGTAGTTCTCTCGCTAAACCGCCGCCGCCGCCGGCTCGCCCTCGCGCCACTCGAGCATGACGACCTTGCCGTTTTCGACCGTCAGCGCGAGTTTTCCGCATTTGAGCTCGAGCGCGCGCGCGCCGAAGAGCTTGCGCCGCCAGCCGCGCAGCGCCGGCACGTCGGCCTTGTCGTCGGCGGCGATGGCCTCGAGATCGTCGACGGTGGCGATCATCTTGCCGGCGACGCCGGTTTGGTCGCTGACCTGGCGCAGCAGCACTTTGAGGAGTTCGACCGTCGCCGCCGAGCCGTTGCCGCCCCGCCGCTCGCGCTCGATCTTGGGCAGGGTCTTGGGATCGCGCGCCAGGCCGCGCTCGACGGCGGCGAGGATCTCCTCGCCGGCGCGCGAGCGCTCCATGCCGCGCGGGAAGGCGCGCAGGTTGGCGAGCGCCTCCTTCGAGCGCGGCGCGGCGAGCGCGACTTCGACCAGCACGTCGTCCTTGAGGACGCGCGCGCGCGGCACGTCGCGGGTCTGAGCCTCGCTTTCGCGCCACGCGGCAAGATCCATGAGAACAGCAAGATCTCGCGGTTTCCTGGCGCGCGACTTGAAGCGCTCCCAGGCCCGCTCGGGGTGTTGCTCATAGGTTTCGGGCGAGGTGAGGACCTTCATTTCGTCCTCCAGCCAGCTCAGGCGGCCGGACGTCGCCAATTGCGCCAGCAACGCGCGATAGATGTCGCGCAGATGGGTGACGTCGCCGATCGCGTACTCGATTTGCGCCGGGGCGAGCGGCCGGCGCGCCCAGTCGGTGAAGCGCGACGACTTGTCGACCGCCACGCGGCAGATCGATTGCACCAGTTCGCTGTAGGAGACCTGGTCGCCATAGCCGCAGACCATCGCGGCGATCTGGGTGTCGAACATCGGGACCGGCACCACGCCGGCGAGTTTCCAGAAGATCTCGACGTCCTGCCGCGCGGCGTGAAAGACCTTGACGACGTTGCGATCGGCCATCAGCGCCAGGAGCGGCGCCAGATCGAGGCCGGGGGCCAGCGCGTCGATCGCCAGCGCTTCGTCGTTCGAGGCGACCTGGACGACGCAAAGGATCGGCCAGAACGTCGTCTCGCGCAGGAATTCGGTGTCGACGGTGACGAAGGCATGGCGAGAAAAACGCTGGCAGGCGAGCGCCAGCTCCGACGTCGTCGTAATCAGCGTCACGTTTCCTATCCCTTGGCCGCTGGCGGCTGGCTCTTGACGCGATCCTTGCGGACGGGCGGCGGCGCGTGTCGGGGCATGCCGAGGCGCTTGTCGAGATAGGCGCCGACCGTCTCCTGCAGGATCTCGATGCAGTCTTCGAAGAAATGATTGGCGTTGGGGATCACCGCGTGCTCGATCGAGATGCCCTTCTGGGTCTTCAGCTTCTCGATCAGCGCCTGCACTTCCTTCAGCGGCGCGACGCGGTCCTTGTCGCCATGAACGAAGAGGCCCGAGGACGGGCAGGGCGCCAGGAAACTGAAATCGAAGCGGTTGGCCGGCGGCGCAATCGAGATGAAGCCCTCGATTTCCGGGCGGCGCATCAGCAATTGCATGCCGATCCACGAGCCGAACGAGACGCCGGCGATCCAGCAGGCGCGCGCCTCCGGGCTGATCGACTGGGCCCAATCGAGCGCCGAGGCGGCGTCCGACAATTCGCCCTGGCCGTGATCGAAGGCGCCCTGCGAGCGGCCGACGCCGCGAAAGTTGAAGCGCAGCACCGAGAATCCGCGGTCGGCGAACGAATAGTAAGTGTTGTAGACGATCTGATTGTTCATCGTGCCGCCGAATTGCGGATGCGGATGAAGCACCACCGCGATCGGCGCGCCGCGCTGTTTGGCGGGATGAAAGCGGCCTTCGAGCCGACCGGCCGGGCCATTGAAAAAGACTTCGGGCATCGCCACTCCAGAGCAACTCGTCCTGCGCCACGCCCGGCGAAACGCTCGCCTCCCGCCGCGACTCGCTTTTGCGCCCGCGCAACGCCTGCGCAAGCGACCCCTCGGGCGCCCCTTGAGCAGAGCGAAGGGGAGATTGGGGCGAACCTTGCGGCGGGCTTGGCGCGCGCGTATGTGTCAAACGCTCGGGCAGGGCGCGGGATGGGCGTCATAGCACGCCTCGCCCCGCCAATTGCAAGGATAAAAAGCGCCTCAGGCCGGCCTCGGGCGCGCCTTTTCTGTCGTTGCGGCTAACGATCTATGGATTTTGCGAGGCATGGCGTCTCACGACCGTCCGCGCGCCTATCTCGACTACAATGCGACCGCGCCCTTGCGTCCAGAAGCGCGCGCGGCGGTCCTGGCCGCGCTGGATTGCCTCGGCAATCCGTCCTCCATCCATGCCGAGGGGCGGGCGGCGCGGGCGATCGTCGAGGAGGCGCGTCGGGCGGTGGCGGATATGGCCGGCGTCGCGCCGCGCTGCGTCGTCTTCACCTCCGGCGGCACCGAGGCGGCCAATCTCGCGCTGAGCCCGGCGATCGCCGCGCCGGGGCTCAAGGCGCCTCTGGCGCGCCTGATCGTCGGCGCGGGCGAGCATCCTTGCGTGCTGCAAGGCCATCGCTTCGCCCCCGGCGAGGTCGCCCTCGCGCCGCTCGCCGCCGACGGGCGGATCGATCTTAGCGCGCTTGCCGCGCTCATCGCCGCGGCGGGCGGGGGACCGGCGCTCGTCGCCTTGCAGGGCGCCAACAACGAGACCGGAGTCATCCAGCCGGTGGCCGAGGCGGCGGCGCTTGTCCACCCCGCGGGCGGCCTCCTCGTCTGCGACGCCGTGCAACTGGCCGGACGGGCGAGCCTTTCCATCGCCGCGTTGGGCGCGGATTTTCTCATTCTGTCGGCCCATAAGTTCGGCGGTCCCAAGGGCGCCGGCGCGCTCGTGGCGGCGCGCCCCGATCTTCACTTCGGCGCGCCCATCTTGCGCGGCGGCGGACAGGAGCGCGGCGCGCGCGCCGGCACCGAAAACGTCGCCGCCATCGCCGGCTTCGGCGCGGCGGCGCGGGCCGCCGGCGCCGATGAGGGACGCGAAAGCGCGCGGCTCGCCGCGCTGCGCGACGGGCTCGAGGCGCGCCTGCGCGCGCTTGCGCCGGACGCGGCGATCTTCGGCGAGACGGCGCCGCGCCTGCCCAATACGCTGTGCTTCGCCGTGCCCGGCGTCGCGGCGGCGACGCTGGTCATCGCGCTCGACCTCGCGGGAGTGGCCGTCTCCGCCGGCTCCGCCTGTTCGTCGGGCAAGGTCGGCCGTTCGCACGTGCTCGACGCGATGGGCGTCGCGCCGGGCCTCGCCGCCGGGGCGATCCGGGTGAGCCTCGGCTGGGCGTCGGGCGAAGCGGATATTGCGCGCTTTGCGGCGGCGTTCGGCGAGACGATGGCGCGCTTGAGGGCGCGGGGCGGGGCGAAGCGTTCCGCGAGGTGAAAATACGCCTTTGCTCGACACTTAGGTAATTCTCACCTCTCGGAGATGCTCATAAAATATGGAGAAAGCGCGATCGTCCGCCCCCGCGCGCGAGGATGAACCGCGTTGTCGCGCGTCAGCTATTCGACGCGACGGACCTCAGTGAGGCCGACCCGCTAACGAAGGCACGGCGGACTTGGACAATCCGCCGGGAGCGTGCTCAAGGCGGTTTTCGCGTCTTTGTATCCCTGATCGGCGGCTTTTTGATACCAGGCCCGGGCCTGCGCGTTATCCGGCTTGACGCCGAGGCCGTATTGGTAGAGCCGGCCGATACTATATTGTGCGTATGCGGCGCCTTGATCGGCGGCCTTTCTGTACCAGATCAAGGCCTGCGCATAATCCTGCACGACGCCTTGGCCGATGTCGTAAGACACGCCAACGTTGTATTGGGCGGCCGCGTCCCCCTGGTCAGCGGCCTTTTTGTACCAGGCCACGGCTTGGGCGTGATCTTGAGGGACGCCGTGGCCGTTGTCGTAAAGCGCGGCGATAGCAGATTCCGCGTACGCGTTGCCCTGATCGGCGGCCTTTTTGTACCACGCCATGGCTTGCGCATAATCTTGCGGGACGCCGTAGCCGTTGTCGTAAAGCCCGCCGATACTATATTCCGCGGCGGCGTCGCCCTGGTTAGCGGCCTTTTTGTACCAGGTCATGGCCTGCACATAATCTTGTGCTACACCTAGGCCGTATTGGTAGAGCCGGCCGATACTATATTGTGCGTATGCGGCGCCCTGATCGGCCGCCTTTTTGTACCAGATCATGGCCTGCGCATAATCCTGCACGACGCCTTGCCCGATGTCGTAAGACACGCCAACGTTGTATTGGGCGGCCGCGTCCCCCTGATCGGCGGCCTTTTTGTACCAGGCCACGGCTTGGGCATGATCTTGCGCGACGCCGTGGCCGTTGTCGTAAAGCGCGGCGATAGCAGATTCCGCGTGCGCGTCGCCCTGATCGGCGGCCTTTTTGTACCACGCCATGGCTTGCGCATAATCTTGCGGGACGCCGTAGCCGTTGTCGTAAAGCACGCCGATACTATATTCCGCGGCGGCGTCGCCCTGATCTGCGGCCTTTTTGTACCAAGTCATCGCTTGCGCATAATCTTGCGCGACGCCGCGGCCGTTGTCGTATAGCTCGCCAAGCTTCCTTTGGGCGACCGCGTCGCCCTGATCGGCGGCTTTCTTGTACCAGGCCATGGCCTGCGCATAATCCTGCGTGACGCCGCGGCCGTCGGCGTAAAACGCGCCGATACTATATTCCGCGTCTGCGTCGCCCTGCTCGGCGGCCTTCTTGTACCAAGTCATCGCCTGCGCATAATCCTGCGTGACGCCTTGGCCGTCTTCGTACATCGAACCAAGGTTCTTTTGAGCGAATGCGCTGCCCTGATCGGCGGCTTTCTTGAACCAAGTCATGGCCTGCGCATAATCTTGCGCGACGCCATGACCGTAGTAGTAAAATGAGCCAAGGTTGTTTTGGGCTACCGCGTAGCCGGCGTCGGCGGCCCGCTTATACAAAGCGAAAGCCTCGTCGTACGAACCGCTTTTGCCGAGCGCGCGCGCGAGTTGAAACTGGATGCGCGCCGCTGACGGAAACGCCGCCAGCGCCGCCCGGCAGGCCGGAATCGCCTTCAGGGCGTCGATCGCGTCTACGGCGACGCCGGGCGCTCCGGCCGGCCGAGAGCTGTCCACGGGGCTGGCGGCGAGCCGGTCGCATTCCTTCACCAGCGGATCGTCGTCGGCGCTTCTCTGCGGCGTCGGCGAGGCTTCCGGCGCCGGCGTGACCGTCGCCGCGGGTTGCGCCATCGACGTCGGCGTCGGTGTCGCCGCCGGCGGCGATTGCGGCGGCGTCGCAGCCTCGGCGCTCGGGGTCGGCGTGGCGGGTTGCGGCGGCGCGACCGGCTGCGTGGGCTTTGCGACCGCCGTCGGCACGGGGGCGGGGGTCGAGGCGACGGCTTGCCGCGACGCCGGCGGTCCGGAGTCGGCGACCGGCGCAGCGCTGTGTCGCATCAGCGCGACGCCCACGAGAAAGGTCGCCACGGCGGCGACAAGCACCACCGCGACAATCCCGAGGACCCGCCAAATCGCCGCAAGTTTCGGCTGACCCGGGGAGACGCTCAAGCTTTCAGGGCGCGGGGTCGGCGCGACTTCGAGGCCCTGGCGGCGTCCATTCGGGGCTTTCTTCGCCTCCTCCGTTTCGGCGGCGGGGAGTTCGGCCATTCGTTGTTTCGCTTCGTCGCTCCGCCGCGCGGCCTCGGCCGCTTCCCGCTTACGAAGCTCCTCTTCGGCCCGCGCCGCAGTCTCCGCCTCTTGGCTCCGGCGGCGCTCCTCTTGCTCGCGCCGCGCTGCGGCGGCCTCCGCCAACAGCCGACTTTCCTCGACCTCTTTCGCCGCCTCGGCGGCCTCCTGGTTTTGGCGCGCGTCACGCTCGACGCGTTCGGCTTCCGCCGCAACGCGCTTGCGCCGTTCGTCTTCGACGAAGGCCAGCGCTTTGGTCAGCCGGTCGGTGTCGGAGTTGAAGCGGGTATGGGATATTTCTATGCCATGCCGGCGCGCGAGCGTTTTCAACCCTTGCGGCAAGTCGTCCTGCCGGGGCATGGTCGCCCCGTCGACGAGAACCGGAATGACGCGAACGTCGCGCTCCAACGCCGCTTGAATCTCGACGCGCACAAAATCGTTGGGGTCGTCGAGGCGCCTTCGGTTGTCCTTGTCGCTTATCGAGAGCCAGTCCTTGCCGATGATGGCGACGAGCGCGTCGCAGGCGCCGACCCGATCGGAGAGGATCTTCACGAAATCGAGGCCGGGCTCGATATCGTTGACATCGAAGAAGACCTGCTCGCGTTCCAACCGGCTGGTCAGGCGGTCGTAAATCCGTCCGGCGAAGCCGGCGGAATCCTCTCGCCTGTAGCTGATGAAAATGCCGCCCGACAAGCGAACGTCCCCGTTCGCGCGAAAACTAGCCCGCGCCCGATGGAAGTGCAAACCGACGATGTTCGAGGTTCGCGCCGGGCCTCGCCGCCGGGGCGATCCGGGTGAGCGTCGGACGAAGCCGACCTTGCGCGCTTCGCGGCGGCGTTCGGCGAGACGATGGCGCGCTTAACCCGC
>CAVWKL010000175.1:0-6086 GCA_963755075.1 uncultured Alphaproteobacteria bacterium | reverse complement strand
TCTTCCTCCGGGCCACTTCGTTCAGTTACATCTGCTCCACCTTCGGATCGGCCAGGTCTTTACCGAAGATGCGTGCGCGCATGCTTAGGTTCGGCGGGAGACGACTATTGACCGTTGGGAAATTCTTCAACCAACCAGGGGAACGGCAAATGGACAAGGACACTGCGAAATCGCTCTTATCCCTAAGCAAGTCTATGGACGAAATTATTGTGAAGATGTTTGCGGAGATCGAAAAGATCAGTGACGACAACATGAAATCAAGATTTAATAAGGCAGTGGGCGACTTAATGGGATACGTGGCCCGGGATTTGGTTTTCCCGATAGAAAATTTATATCCTGAGCTAAGAATTGATGATTGACCACCTTTTTCTTGTCGCTCTTGGATCGTAAATTATAGCAATGGCCAGTAGAAATTGGCGTTATCTACCGGCAATCGTGAAAAGCAACTTGAAAGGTGCATATTGGCATGCGAATCCAGCGAAAACTCCGGATTTCCCGAGTGGGACCGGCGTTTTCGTTAAGGCCCGCCCATAGGCGTTTTATTGCAGGTCGGGATGGATAGGGATGTTGCAATAAGAGTCGACGGAATGCTTATCGGAGTTATTGGCAATATGGATTGCATTGCCCATTACATGAAGAACAATCTTCCATCAACAGAATATGACGCGTTGATTGGCTATATTGGCGGTTCAATGGGTGAACTGGTCGATATTGCGACGTCGTTACACAAACAATATCTGGACATAACTCCAAGGGAATTGAAACCTGCTGGTGAATAAATTCATGCGTTGTGCAAACGCCATGACACGAACGCGCGCCGAGTCGCGCTTCAAAAGAGCGTTCCGCCGCGCGCCATGCCGACCTCGGACGACCCGAACGCGGCAGCGCTGAACTATATTTCGTGGATATAAAGCGGACCAGATCCGCCGGTTCCAGGACTATTTCGACGCGCTGATGTCCGGCAATTCGGCGCGCGGGCGGATGATGAAATTCATGCCGAGCGGATTCCGCCTCATCGAGGCGCGCCGACCGCCGCCGAAGGCCCGCTGAACGCGCTCGGCGGCGCGCCCACGCGGGCGGCGCCGTTTCGCATTCTTTCGGCTCCACTCCCCTCCCCCACCCCAGGAGACCTCCCCCATGTTCGTATTCGGCTCCGGCGTGCTGATCGGCACGCCGCAAGGCGGGACGCCGATCAATTTCGGCCTCGCGCAGGAAATCTCGCTCAACGTCGCGACCTCGACCAAGGCGCTCTATGGCCAGTACAACTTTCCCGTCGCCATCGGCTCGGGCACGCGCAAGATGACCGGCAAGGCCAAGCTCGCCCGCATCTCCGGCCAGGCGCTGGGCTCGCTGTTCTTCGGCGTCGCGCCGTCCGTCGGCGGCGCGCAAACGCAGTTCGGCGAGGCGGCGAGCGTGCCCTCGTCTTCGCCTTTCACCTATACGACGAGCCTGCACACGACCTTCGTCGCCGACCAGGGCGTCGTCTACGCGGCGAGCGCGCTGCCGTTGAAGCAGGTCGCCTCCAGCCCGACGACCGGGCAATATTCCGTCGCCGGCGGCGTCTATACGTTTTCCTCGGGAGACGCGGGCGCGGCGGTGCTGATCTCCTACACTTACACGGTCGCCTCGAGCGGCGAGAGCATCGCCGTCGCCTCGGCGCTCATCGGCCCCTCGATCGCCTTTTCGGCCAACCTCTTCGCGTCCGACCCGACCACCGGCAAGCAATTCTCGGTGCTGCTCTACAATTGCGTCGCCGACAAGCTGGCGTTTGGCACCAAGCTCGAGGATTTCATGGTGCCCGAACTCGACTTCGCCTGCTTCGCCAACCCCGCCGGCCAAGTGTGCCAGCTCAACTTCGGAGACGCCGCGTGAGCGAGGAAACCTTCGCCATCGCGCTCGCCGGGCGCCGATGGGCGTTGCCGCATCTGCCGTTCCGCGCCATCAAGGCGATTCAGCCGGCGCTGTTCCAGGTTTACGCCGAGGCCGGCGGCGCGAACCTCTCCACCGCCAGCGTCGCCCGCCTCGGCGAGGCGCAATTCGATCGCCTCGCCGAGGCGACGTGGCGCGCCATCGCCGTCGTCGATCCGACGCTGAGCTACGAGGCGTTTCTCGACCTGCCGTTTTCGGTCGGCGAATTGATCCAGGCGTTTCCGGCGCTGGCCAAAGCGGCGGGCTTGCGCGCCGGCGAGACTTCGGATGCGACGCGGGAGGCGTCGCCGCAAGCGGGAAAATCGATTTCGACCGTCTGATCGCCCATGTCGTGGCCAATACCGGCTGGACCTGGGACCAGGCGCTCGATGGCCTGACTGTGCCGCGCTTCCTCGCGCTGGCGGCGGAATGGCGCGCCAACCCGCCTGCGCACTGGCTCATCGCCGCCGCGCTGAAATATCGCCCTGCGGATCGCGACGCCAATTCGCCCCCGCGCCAGCCGACCGTCGCCGAGCTGAAAGCCGCATTCCCCAGCGGCAAGCTTTAACCCCGCTTCGCCGGGAGAGCCGCCATGACCGACGCCAGCGTCGCCGTCGCCTTCACCGCATCGGTCGGCGACCTCGTCTCCGGAGTGGCCGACGCCAAGGAGGCGCTGGCGGGCCTCGCCGCGCCCTTCGAGGCACTAAATACCCAATATGCGGCGCTCGGCGCCTCGATCGGCCAGGCGTTCGCTCCGACGCGCCTGCAGGCCTTCGACGCCGCGCTCATGTCCTCGGCGGAGATCGAGAAGACCCTCGCCGCCGCCCATGCGCAAACCGCCGCGGCGATGGGCACGAGCGACGCCGCCGCATCCGAGGATGCGATACGCGCGGCGAAATTGGCGGTGTCGGAAGAGATCAAGGCGGTCGAGGACGGTCTTAAGCAGAAGCTTGCGCTCTATGCCGAGGAGGCGCGGCTCCACGAGATCACTCAGGCGCAGAAGGTCGCGTTGCCGCGCCAGGCGCTCGACGAGGAATATGGCGCGCAGATCACAGCGTTGCAGCGTGAAGCCGAGCTCGGCGATCAGTCGCTGGCGCAAAGGCAGCGCATCGACAATCAAATGCTCGAGGCCGAGCGGCGGCGCCAGGACCAGATGACCGCATTGGTTCGCAGCGCGGTCAACGATCAGGAGCGCGAGTACCAAGCGTTCGGCGACACGGTCACCCAAGCCTTCAATTCGCAATTGCACGGCCTTCTCTCGGGAACGGAGAATTGGCGCAAGGCTTTCAAGACTGTCCTCGAGGAACTTGTTGATCAAGTTCATCGAATGGGGCGAGGCGACCGTCGTTCGCCAGATCGCCGTCGAAGCGGCCAAGACCGCGGCGACCGCCTCCGGCGTGACCGCGCGCGCAGGGGCCGAGCAGGCGGGCGCAGCGGCGTCGCTGGGGACGCAATCGGCGACCATCGTGCGCTCGATTCTTTCCTCCGCGGCGGAGGCCTTCGCCGGCGTCTTCGGCTTTCTCGCGCCGATCATGGGGCCCCTCGCCGCCGGCCCGGCGACGGCCGCGCAGGCGACGGTCGCCGGCATGGCCGGCTCGGTCGCCTCCGCCGACATCGGCATGTGGCAGGTTCCGCAGGACATGCTGACGCTGGTGCATCACAACGAGCTCGTCATGCCCGCGACGCTGGCCGGGGCTTTTCGCGACATGCTGTCGGGCGCTGCGCCGGCCGGCGGCGGCGCGCGAGGCGGCGCCGTGCATATTCATCCGACGACCAATTTTCACGTCTCGGCCGTCGATTCCGGCTCCGTCGCGCAATGGATGAAGGCCAACAGCGCGACGATGATGAAGGCGATCGACGAGGCGGTGCGCCACGGCGCGCATCTCGGGCTGCGTCGTCTCGGCGGCGCTTGAGGCGTCGGCACAGCCGACATCGCGGGCGTTCGCCTGCTGCGTCTCCGGCCGCACGTTCTTTCCATCCAGGAGCAATTGATTGCCTACGCCTCCCACCTTCCCCGCGCTGCCCGGCCAAGGCTGGAGCGTTCATAAGAAGCCCACTTTCGCCACGATCGTCGCCTCCCACGCGTCGGGCCGCGAAGTGCGCGACGCGCGTTATCAGAACCCGATCTGGCAGTTCGAAGTGAGCCTCGACGGGCTCGCTTCGGACTCGGCCTCCTATCCCGGCCTCGGCGCGCAATCGCTGCAAAGCCTGATGGGCCTCTTCCTGCAATGCCAGGGACAGTTCGGAACCTTCCTTTACGTCGATCCGACCGACAACGCCGTGACCGCGCAGACCTTCGCCGCCGGCGACGGTTCGACGACGAGTTTTGCTTTCGCGCGCGCGCTCGGCGGCTTCCTCGAGCCGGTGGGATGGGTGACGAGCGTTTCCCAAGTCACCGTCGGCGGCGTCGCGCAGAGCGCGGGCTGGTCGCTCGTTGCGCCGAACAGCCTCGTCTTCGCCACGGCGCCGGCGAGCGGCGCCCCGATCGGCGCCTCCTTCGCCTACGCCTTCCAATGCCGCTTCGAGGACGACGCGGCGGACTTCGAACAGTTCATGCAGAACCTTTGGGCGCTGCAGAGCCTCAAATTCCGATCGGTGCGAACGAGCTGACCAGAACGGGGAGTGGCGAATGGCGAATGGCGAATGGCCAGCGGACTCCATTCGCCACTCGCCATTCGCCATTCGCTCTCCCAAGGAGCCACATGAAAACCGCCTCGCCCGCGCTCATCGCCTTTCTCAACGCCGCGCGCGCCAATCCCGACGCGGCGATCGCCTTCGCCGACTGCTTCACGTTCACGCTGGCGACGGGCGTCATCCTCGCCTACGCCAGCGTCGACCAACCGGTCGTCTACAACGGCGTCACGTTTCTCGCCGACGGCCCGCTGGTGCAGGGCCTCAAATACAGGGGCTCGGTCGGGCTCGAGGTCGACAAGCAGCAGATCACCATCGCCGCGCGGCCGAGCGATCTCGTCAACGGCTCGCCATTTCTCAACGCCTTGCGCGACGGCGCCTTCGACGGGGCGACGGTGCAGCGCGACCGGGTGTTCATGACGGCGCTCGGAACGACGCCGATCGGCGGCGTGACGTTGTTTCACGGCCGCGTTTCAACGATCGACAATGTCGGGCGCACCAGCGCGACGATCACGGTCGCCTCCGACCTCGTCGTCCTCGACTACGACATGCCGCGCAATCTCTATTCGGCGACCTGCCTGCATGTCCTCTATGACTCGGGCTGCCTGCTGACCGCATCAAGCTTCGCGACGTCGTCGACCGCCGGCTCGGGCTCGACCGCGACGGCGATCAATTTCTCCGGCGCCAGCGCGACCCACGTCCAGGGGAAGCTCATCTTCACCTCCGGCGCCAACGCCGAGATTCAGGCGACGGTGCGCTCCGCGGTCCCGGGGACGTCGCTGACCCTGATGTACCCGCTGCCCGCCGCGCCGGCGATCGGCGACGCCTTCACCGTCTATCAGGGCTGCGACCACACGCAGGCGACGTGCAAGGCCAAGTTCAATAACCTCATCCATTTCCGCGGTTTCCCCTACGTGCCGCCGCCGCAGATCGCCTATTGAGGAGCGCGCATGAGTCTTCCCCTCATCCAGGAAATCGGCTGTCGCAACTGCAAGCACGCGCGGCTGATGGCCAACAAGGCGCTCGAATGCCATGGCGGGCCGCCGACCGCCTTCCCGATGTGCGGCCCGGACGGAAAGGGCGGCGTCGCCGTCATGGGCGTCATCACGGTCTGGCCGCAGGTTCCCCCGGACCAGCTTTGCCGCTGCCATGAGCGTGGAATTGTGACGCATGGCGTCGCATCGCCGGTTGCGGCTGCTTAGCCCGACGGATCGCGCCGTCGACCTCATGATGGCAAAACTTCCGACCCTTCGGCCCTGTCAAGGGGCTTCGCCCGCTGGAGGCGGCGCGCATTCGCGCGCCCTTGACAGGGCTCTGCCGCTCGGAAAAAAGGGCTTTCATGAGGTCGACGGCGCTTCCCTCTCACCTCGTCGACGAAGCCGCCGCGCGCGCCCGCATCGTCGCCGCTGCGCGCGAATGGCGCGGCACGCCCTATCACCACATGGCCGACGTCAAGGGCGTTGGCTGCGACTGCGCGATGCTGCTGGTGCGCGTTTTTTGCGATCTCGGCCTGGTCGATCCGTTCGATCCGCGCCCCTATGTCAAGG
>CAVWKL010000174.1:0-3963 GCA_963755075.1 uncultured Alphaproteobacteria bacterium | reverse complement strand
GTCACCGACTACTTGAAGGCGGTGCCCGATCAGGTCTCGCGCTTTGTCCGGGCACCTTTCACCGTGCTCGGACGGGGCGGGGTTCGGGCGTTCCGACACCCGGGCGGCGCTCCGCAGGCATTTCGAGGTTGATGCCGCCCACATCATCGTCGCGGTGCTCGCCGAGCTTGCCGCCGCTGGTGAGGGCAAGCCGGACGAGGTCGCCACGGCCATCGAGCGCTACGGGATTGACCCCGAGGCAATCGACCCCCCGGGGGGCGTGAGGCGGGTTCCGACCCGGGCGTCCGAGATGGCGGCGTCGCCGAAGACGGGGCCCTGTTGTGGGGCTCTCCTCTTCGACTCGTCGTCTATGCTCGTATTTCTGTATGCGTTCTCCGGTTTTGATCTTCGTCCTCGGCCAGTGGACTTAGGCAAATTATTACAATCTAGAGCCGCCGCTCGTGGCGCTGCTGCTGGGATTGTTGATATCGAACCTCATCGGGTTGCCGCGCTCGATGGACGCGGGTTTTCGCGTCGAGTTCTACGTCAAGACCGGCATCGTACTGCTCGGCGCAACGCTGCCGTTCTCGCTCATCGCCTGGGCGGGGCCGATTGCTATTTTCCAGGCCTCGCTCGTCTCGCTTGGCGACCTTCTTCGTCATCTTCTTCGCCGCACGGAAATTGGGGCTCGACCGCCAATTGTCGGCAGTGCTCGGCGCGGGCGGCGCTGTCTGCGGCGTTTCGGCGTCGATCGCCATCGCCGGCGCTGTCGGGGCCAAGAAGGAATACGCGCCCATCGCCATCACTGTGGTGATTTTCTGGGCGATTGTGATGATTTTCGTACTCCCAATCGTATCGCTGTGGCTGCATTTGCCGTCCGGTGTCGCCGGAGCCTGGATCGGCACGTCCGAATTTGCCGACGCCGCTGGCTTCGCCGCCGCGCAAACATATGGCGGATACGCAGGTCCGGCCTCAGGGGTTGCGGGCACAGCGGATCAAGCCGTTTGGGCTTTCACACTGATGAAAGTGGTTGGCCGCGACGTCTGGATCGGCGTCTGGGCGCTGGCGCTGGCGATCGTCTCGACGACGCGCTGGGAGCCGAGCAAGGCCGGCAGCAAGCCCGATGCGGGCGAAATTTGGCGCCGGTTCCCCAAATTCGTCATCGGCTTCCTCGTCGCTTCGCTAATTGTCACCTGGGCTTCGCGGGGCTATGCGCTGGGGGACTTCAACAAGGCGGTCAGCCCAACGCTGGTCGCGCCGATCAAGGATCTGCGCACTTGGGCCTTCATCTTCTGCTTCTTCAGCATCGGGCTGACGACGCGCATTAGCGAACTGGCGAAGGCGGGAAAGAAGCCGTTCGCCGCTTTCAGTGCGGGCGTGGTCGTGAACGTCCTGCTCGGTTTCATCCTCTCCGTCTTCGTTTTCGCCTCCTATTGGGCGAACTTGGCGCGATGAATCGATGAGGTTGCTGAGGGACTTTCCATACCTCTTGGGTTGGAGCGCGCGCCTGGCGACGGACGCGCGCGGCACGGGGGCGGCCAGAGGCTCGTGCGGATCGTGCCGCCATTTTGAAAACAGCGCCGCCTATTTGGAAGCTGCGATTCCCGGCCTAGCGAGCCTGAGTTCTGGCGCGGCGTCGGTGCGCGCCGATGATGGCCTTTGCCTGCTCCACGATCGCTATCTCGGAGCCCGCGCTTCCTGCGCCGACTTCGCTGCGCCACAAAGCGCGAATCAGGCGCCGCGCCGACATTCGCCTGAGAAGAACAATTGATTGAGGCACTTTTGTTTAATTGTTGCGCCGGCGCCCGCGCCCCTAAGCACGTTGACGGTTCGCGCTTTGTCTCAGGGGACAAATTGACTGTCAGCAAACCTGGCGGGCCTGGATTTTCCCCCGAGAGAGCCGAGCGTGTCCGCGCCGACGACATCGGAAGATGATGTGCTCGCGTTGTCTGACGCTACGGCAGCCGGTTGGCGTTATTGGCGAAAGTACGGCGTCGGCACCGTGCGCCGAATAACAGTCTGGTCTTGCGAAAACTCACCGAAAATCGCAAGTTGAGTTTGAACCGGTGGCTATGTGGGGGCTGCCGGTGGATTACTTCGCTATCGATCGCAATGACGGCCGAAGCCGCGGCAATCCGATGATAACTTGCTCTAGAGGGCATAGGCTGTGTCGCTGCTGACCAACAAGGGCAAGTACGGATTGAAGGCGATGGTCCATCTTGCCGGCAGGCCGCCCGGCCAACCGTCCCTGGTCGCCGACATCGCCGCCGCCAATAACATTCCCAAGAAGTTCCTCGACGCGATCCTTGGCGAATTGCGCTCTGCCCGTCTGGTCCATTCAAAGAAGGGGCGGGGCGGCGGCTACGTTTTGGCCAAGAGCCCTTCAGAAATCATGGTCGGCGACATCGTCCGCGCGCTCGACGGCCCGTTGGCGCCAATCGCCTGCGCCAGCCGCAATTTCTACCGCCGCTGCGAGGACTGCTCGAGCGAGAAGGCCTGCCGTGTCAGGTTGATGATGCTCGAAGTGCGCGCGGCGATCGCCGATGTGCTCGACCACCGTTCGCTCGCGGCGATGCGCGACCTCACCGAGGCAAAGGGCGAACTGACGTACGACATCTGAGCGCCGGCTTAGCCACGATCTGTTTAGACATGGCTTCAGGTGAATGGTCGAAATTGCGCGGCGAGCGGCATGCTCCTCGACTCGTGCGGCAATGGCTTCTCCGCCATCGGCGAAGATCGGCAACCCAAGCGCTCCTTGCGTCGGCTTCGCGGGCGACGCGCTTTTGGCGCGTCGATGAATGCAATGAACTCGATCTGTTGCGCCGGCTAGCCGGACATGGCGATAGTCGTGTCTCGCAACTATCAATCGCGCGCCGAGAAGCGCGATTCGATCCTCCGATGCGAGGGCGATTTCGTTGGCGCCTAACTCAACACCATCTGAGCTTCGCCGAGGTCGCCGAATCGTGCAGCTTCGCGGTCGTCGTCGCGACGACGCCCGCTGTTCTGAGCGAAGCATCCGCAAGTCGTGCGAAGGCCAAGAGCGTAGCGTCATCACCTTTTTCGAAGCGCTGCTCAGCAAGGTACTCGGCGAGCTGTTTCGCCACGACGCAATGAACGCGCTGATCGTTGTCGCCAGTGTGAGCCGCGGGAAAAGTCGTCCACAGAATTGAGACTACCGCGAGCCGCCATGGGCGCGCACGGCGATGCGACGCACCGCGGCGAGCAGCGCCTCGACGTCCTCGAGCGTGTTGTAGAGCGCGAACGACGGCCGGACCGTCGCCTCGACGCCGAAGCGGCGCAGGATCGGCTGGGCGCAATGATGGCCCGCCCGCACCGCGATGCCTTCCGCGTCGAGCGCCTTCCCCACGTCTTCAGCCCGTTGGCCGTCGAGCAGAAACGACACGACGCCGGCGCGCTCGCGCGGCGCGCCGATCAGACGCACGCCGGGAACGTCGGCGAGCCCGGCGACCGTGCATTCGATGAGGTCGTGCTCGTGGCGCTCGATCGCCGTCAGGCCGATGCGCTCGATATAGTCGATCGCCGCGCCGAGGCCGACGGCGTCGGCGATGTTGCCGGTGCCGGCCTCGAACCGCTGCGGCGCCGCCTGGTAGAGGGTGCGTTCGAAGGTCACGTCGGCGATCATGTTGCCGCCGCCCTGCCACGGCGGCGTCGCGTCGAGGATCGCCTGCTTGCCGTAGACGACGCCGATCCCGGTTGGCGCGAACATCTTGTGGCCGGAGAAGACGAAGAAGTCGGCGTCGAGCGCCTGGACATCGGTGCGGCGGTGCGAGACCGACTGCGCGCCGTCGACCAGCGCCAGCGCGCCGTGGCGGTGGGCCATAGCGATCATTTCTGCCGCTGGCGTCACCGTGCCGAGCGCATTGGAGACCGACGTCAGCGCGACGATGCGGGTGCGCGGGCCAAGCAGCTTTTCGTATTCGTCGAGCTTGACGTCGCCGCGGTCGTCAACCGGCGCGACCCTGA
>CAVWKL010000173.1:0-5478 GCA_963755075.1 uncultured Alphaproteobacteria bacterium | reverse complement strand
TCACCATGTCGCGCGAGATAGGCGGTGGACCTCTTGGCGCAATTCCGCCTTTACGTCATTGTAAACGAATTGCTAACCAAAACGGTCGAGCGCGCCTCGCGCTCCTGCCGGCGGCGGAGGCTGGATAATGGCGCTGTGGAACGAATTGCGCGGGGTCATTGACTGGATGGGTTGGTATATACTTCCGTTCGTTTTCGTCATGAGTGTGATCGTTTTCTTTCACGAACTTGGCCATTACCTCGTCGGGCGCTGGTGTGGCGTGAAAATCGAGGCGTTCTCGCTCGGTTTCGGTCCCGAACTCTTTGCCCGCGTCGACAAGCTGGGAACGCGTTGGCGGGTCGCCGCTATTCCTCTTGGCGGATACGTAAAATTTTACGGCGACGCCAACGCAGCGAGCGCGCCCGATCTTGCGGCGGTGGAGGCAATGGCGCCCGGAGAGCGGGCGCAGAGCTTGGCCGGTCAGCCGTTGCGCAATCGCGCCGCGATCGTGGCGGCCGGGCCGATCGCCAACTTCATTCTCGCCTTTGTCATTTTCACCGCGCTGTTCATGATATTCGGCCGCTTCGAGCACAGCGCCCGGATCGGCGGCGTCGAAGCCGGATCGCCGGCCGCGCGGGCGGGGTTTGAGGCGGGCGACCTCGTCAAGTCGATCAACGGCGAACCGATCGCGACGTTTCAGGACTTGCAGCAATCGACGATGCTGAGCACGGGACTGCCGATGGCCTTCGTCGTCCAACGCGCCGGCGGCGAAACGACGCTGACCGCGACCCCAGAGATCGCCGTGGTCGATCAAGGCCCGCTCGGCAAGCGCCGGATGGGACATCTCGGGCTGGCCTCCTCGCGCGACCCCGCCGACTCGACCTTCGAGCATTGCGCGCCGCCGACTTGCGCCGCTTGGGGCGCCGAGCAGGTTTGGTTCATCGTCAAGGCGACGGGCGCCTATGTCGGCGGGTTGTTCGCCGGCCGCGAGTCGGCCGACAGCCTTTCCGGCCCCATCGCCGTGTCGCAGATCGCCGGCGAAATGGCGAAGGTCAGCTTCTGGCAATTGTTCAGCCTCGCCGCGTTGTTTTCGGTGTCCGTCGGCATGATGAACTTGCTGCCGATTCCCCTGCTGGACGGCGGCCATCTCCTTTATTTCGCCCTCGAAGGCGTGCGCGGCCGTCCCTTGAGCGAGCGCGTTCAGCAGATCGGCTTGCGGGTCGGCATCGCCTTTGTCGCCCTGCTGGTGATTTTCACCACTTCGCACGACATTTTGCGGCTCGTCGGCGGGGGCAATTAACCCTAAATCGACCATGAATCGTGTCGTGCGGGCCACGCTCGGCCGAAAGATATAGGGTGCGACGAATTCGAGGTTGCGCGGGCGCGCAAAACCGGTAAAAGCAAATTAAGACCTTGCTCGCCCGGCGGTGGGCAAACGCGCCGGCTTCGACGGGAGGCGCGTATCGGCCAGAACGCGCGACGCGCCGCGAGGCGCGGGCGCGCAAAGACCGAGGCCGTTTGGCTCGGTTGCGGAACGGGGACGGCGAGCCAGATGCATTTTTTTCGCGGATTTGTCAGCGCGCTCGTGTTCGCGGTCGTCGTGGGCTGCAGCGCAGTCGCGGTTTGCACGCCGGCGACCGCGCAAGTCTCCGCTCAGAGCGTCGTTGTCGAGGGCGCGAGCCGCGTCGATGCGGCCACCATTCGCTCCTATTTCGCCGGCACGGACCAGGCGAGCGTCAATCGCGCCGTCGCCGACCTGTCGGCGACCGGCATGTTCTCCAAGGTCAATGCGAAAATCGTCGGCGGCCAGGTGATCGTCTCGGTCGTCGAGAGCTCGCAGATCATCAATCGCGTGGCGTTCGAGGGCTCCAACAAGCTTCGGAGCGACCAACTCTCGGTCGAGATCCAGTCGAAGGCGCGCACCGGCTTCGACGCAGCCAAGGCCGACGGCGACATCCAACGCATCAAGGACGCCTACAAGAAAGTCGGTCTCAGCGCCGCGCAAGTCAGCTATCGCTTGGTTCAACTGCCCAACGGGCGGGTCGATCTGGTCTTCACGATCAAAGAGGGCGACAAGACCGGCGTTCGCGAAATCCGATTTGTCGGCAACAGCGCGGTGTCCTCCTATCGCCTGCACGGATTGATGCAGACGACCGAGATGAATTATCTCTCCTGGTTCAAGACCAGCGACGTCTATGATCCCGATCGCCTGGCGTCCGATCAGGAGGCGATTCGCAAGTATTACATGAAGAACGGCTACGCGGATTTCCGCATCGTCAACACCGACGTCGTCTATCAGAACGACCCGGCGGGCTATGTCATCACGATCACCGTGGACGAAGGCCCGCAGTATCACGTCTCCGGCGTGACGGTGACCTCGCACGTCGCCAAAGTGGACAGCCATTCGCTCGATCAATTCGTTACGCTGCGCGCCGGCGACGTCTACAACGCCAGCGCCGTCGAGAAGACGGTGGATTCGCTCACGCGCGAAATGGCGCGGCAGGGCTACGCCTTCTCGGACGTGCGTCCGCATGGCGAGCGTGACGGCGCGACGCACCAGATCGCGCTGGCTTTCACCGTCGACGACGGCCCGAAGGTCTACATCGAACGGATCGACGTCGTCGGCAACACGCGCACGCGCGACTACGTGATCCGCCGTGAATTCGACATCGGCGAAGGCGACCCCTACAACCATGCGCTGGTCGAACGCGCCGAGCGCCGCCTGAACCGGCTCGGCTACTTCAAGAAGGTGCATATTTCGACGCGGCCCGGCTCGACGCCCGATCGGGTGATCGTGACCGTCGACGTCGAGGATCAGCCGACCGGCTCGGTCAGCCTCAGCGGCGGCTACTCCACCACCGCCGGTTTCCTCGCCGAGGTCGCGTTCACCGAGACCAACTTCCTCGGCCGCGGCCAATACGTGAAGGTCAGCGCCTCCGAGGGCCAGTACAGCCGCGGCTGGGGCGTCTCGTTCACCGAGCCTTATTTCCTCGACCAGCGGCTCGCCGCCGGGTTCGACCTGTTCCACAAGGAGCAGGACGAGAACCAATGGTCGCTCTACAACACCTGGACCACCGGGGTGAACCTGCGCCTCGGCATTCCCATCACCGACGAATTCACGCTCCAGCCGAACTACTCGATCTACGAGTCGCAGATCAGCATCCCCAACACAGCGGCGCAGCCTTATGACGACTGCCCGGCGAACGGCCCTGGCAGTCAGTGGTTCCCGCCCGGGTACAACGGCGTGCCCCAGCCCTCCACTTCGACATTCAACTGCTTGACCAACGGCGAAGCGTCGGTGGCGATCAAGCAGGCGGCGGCCAACGGGGCGATCCTGACCTCGCTGGTCGGCTATTCCTTGATCTGGGACAGCATCGACGACCGCAAGAATCCGACCAGCGGCGCCTACCTGAACTTCCACCAGGACGTCGCCGGCCTCGGCGGCCAGTCGAAGTTCCTGCGCGAGACCGTCGACGGCAAGTATTACTACCCGCTCACCGACGATCTCACCGGCCTCCTGCACCTGCAGGGGGGACAGATCGCCGCCATTAGCGGAAACTTGCCGCTGGAGGACAATTTCAACCTCGGCCCGACCCTGGTGCGCGGCTTTGCGCCCGGCGGCCTCGGCCCGCGCGACATTTCCGACCCGGCCAACATCGCGGGGAACGGCCTCGGCGGCACGACCTATTTCGGCGCCTCGGCCGAACTCCAATTCCCCATCCTGGGCTTGCCCAAGGAAATCGGGCTGAAAGGCGCGATCTTCGCCGACGCGGGCACGTTGTTCGGCTATCAAGGGCAGACGAATTTCTCGTCGCTGTGGGGGCTGCCGCCGTCGACGGGCTGCTGGCTGGGAAATTCGACGACCACAACTCCGAACTACATTCAGAGCAATTGCTTGCAGGTCAACGACGATCACGCCATCCGCTCCTCGGTGGGAGCGAGCATCATCTGGGCGTCGCCGTTGGGGCCGATCCGGGTCGACTACGCCTACGCGGTCACCCACGGCAAGTACGATCAGTTGCAGGCGTTCAACTTCTCCGGCGGCGCGAGCTTCTAGCCTCGTGACCTCGTCGGCACGCTTTGGGCGCGCCAGGGTTCCTGGCGCGCTTTTCCTTCGAGCGGTTTCCGGTCGCCTCGACGCCGGGCCGCCTTGGCGCGGCGCCTCAAAACGGCGACTAAGCAAGCCACGGGACAGGCGGCGGCCGGAGCGGCGTCTGGGCGAGGGGCCTCGCCATGACGGACCGCGGCGATCGAAAACGGCTCCAGCTTGAGAAGAGACATCCGGCCTTGGCGAAGATCGGCTTTTTCCCGCTAGCGGCAGCGCCGACGCTCGGCGAAGTCGCGCAATGGACCGGCGCCGCGCTGAGCGAGGGCGCCGACGCCGGAAAAATCATCCGCGACGTCGCCGCGCTCGACGAGGCGGGTTCCGGCGATCTCGCCTTTCTCGACAATCCCCGCTACCTCGACGACTTCCGGGCGACCCGCGCCGCGGCCGTTCTGGTTGCGCCGCGTTACGCCGCCCACGCGCCGGCCGGCTGCGCCACGCTGACGACGCCCAGCCCTACCGCGCGATGGCCGCGGTGATGGCGCGGCTCTACCCGGAAGCGGTCCGGCCGCGCTCGACATTCGGCGAATCGGGCGTTTCGCCGCCGCCTTCGTCCATTCCGCGGCGCGGCTCGAGACCGGGGTGGTCGTCGACCCTGGCGCGGTGATCGGCCCCGGCGCCGAGATCGGCTCGGGAGCGGTCATCGGCGCGAACGCGGTGATCGGCCCGCTGGTGCGCATCGGACGCGACAGCGTCGTCGGCGCGCTGGCCACGATCGCCTGCGCGCTCATCGGCGACCGCGTCATCATCCATCCCGGCGACGCACATCGGACAGGACGGCTTCGGCTTTGCGATCGGACCGCGCGGCCATCTGAAAGTGCCGCAAATCGGCCGAGTGATCATTCAGGACGACGTCGAGATCGGGGCCGGCGTCACGATCGATCGCGGCGCCAATCGCGACACGATCATCGGCGAGGACCAAGATCAACAACGATTTCCTGAACTTGTCCCAGCACACACATCGCAAGGCTGTACGGTTCCTCCCCCGTGGAGCACCCCGCGCTCCAGATCCTTATTTTGGAATCCCTCGGCACTTTGTTTCCTGGCGATCAGTTCGGGCAGAGCAACCTGTTCCAGAAAATCAAAATGTTGGGGCTCTCGAAAAAAATAGGTGAGGTTTGTCGATATGGAATCGAGAAAATTGACAAATTCTCCAGGGTGTCCCTGGCAGGTTATGAATTTGAAGTATTCCTCGTAGGAGCCAATCCCGGTCTGTCTCAGCCGCCTGTTGAGCCTGGCCTGAAGGAGCGCTTTCTTGCCTTCGTGCAAGTTTATGCCGCACTGCTCATAAACAAGTTGGCTGAACCGCCGAAAAAGGCAAATCTTGCAACTCGTGTTCCATTCCGTCCACTGCCTTTCGTGGGTCTTTCCTGATTCAAAAAGTAATCGTATCA
>CAVWKL010000172.1:0-13762 GCA_963755075.1 uncultured Alphaproteobacteria bacterium | reverse complement strand
CGTTCAACGCATGAGCAACATCGCCAAGGCCGGCCTATTCAGCGACGGCGGTCATCGGCTCAGGATCGTCACCGCCGGCAATAACGCCGACCCCATGCCGAGCAATCCGGCCGACATCGTCTTCAACTCCGACTGGGGCGAGATGCTGCCGACCGCGTCCGGCTACTATGGTTCGGCGACGCTCGGCATGTCGACGAGCTGGCAGACGATCTCGTTTCCGTCCGCGCTCGCCTATGTGCCCTTCGCCAGCATGGCGTTCACGCCGACGAGCTTCGGCTCGACGAAATATGTGCACGTCTGGCAGACGGGGGTCTGGTATCAGGCCAAGCTCGCGGCGGCCGGCCAAAGCAACGGCTTCAGCGGCCTCGGGGCCTATTTCGGCCCGGTCGTCGAGATCTTCGACGATCATCTGGCGGTCTATTACAATCAATACAGCGCCGGCGGAGACTACGAGGGCTTCGCGACGCAGGTCGAGATCGCCTGGGTGGTCTGGATGACCAGCACGGCGCTGACTGCGTTCGGCTCGCGCGCCGGCACCAATTGGATGCAGTGGACGGCGGCGGGTCCGGTCGTCGCCAAGCCCGGCTTCAACGTCTCGGCGGCCAGCGCCGACGACTTTCTGATCCCCCCCAACGCCTCCGGGCGCATCCTCGGGCAGCCGTTTCTCTCGGGGGTCTATCCCGCTGGCTCGGGCGCGACGACGATCCCTCACAATCTCGGTTATATCCCGATCTGGTGGGCCGATCAGCAGGTCGCGCCGACCTATGCGCCGGACATCGTCACCCTCGACACGGCGAACCTCTACATCACGCCGCGCGGTTCGACGACGCTGGGGCCGGTCAGCTACTCGATCCTCGCCCAGCAATGGGTCTGAGCGATGCCGAGCCAATTCTATATCGCTCCCGCCGCCGGCATCTTCCGCGCAGTGACGCCAGGCAACAATGCGCAGTCGCCGAGTTCGCCGAGCGTCGTCACCTTCAACGGCTTCGGACCGCCCTACCAGGGCGTCTTCATGGCCGGGCAGGTTCTCAGCTCGACCTTCGGGTCGACCGCCGAGACGCCGCCGCCGGGCGCGGCTTCGTGGACGCGATATTCGACCACCATCGCCTTCGGCAAGACCTTCGCCAATCCGCCCCAGCTTCTGTGGCTCTGCCAAGACCCCAGCACGGGCGGCTGGACGCCTCAGTATCAGATCAATCTGATCAACTATTCCGGTCCGACCGGATCGTGGCTCGGCGCATGGGGTTCGACGTCGACCACCGGCCTGACGCTCGGTTACGACTACGTCAAGTTCTCCGCGCCGGTCGTGATCTCCGGGCCGTCGGTCTTCTCCTATCGCGTGTTTCAGGTGTGACCGCGTTTCCCGCGCCCTGACAGGAATCGTCCATGGCCCGCAGCCTCCAGATCCCGCAATACGCCACGGGCACGATCGCCATCGGCGCGCTGTCGGGCGGCTCCTACCCCGTCACCGGCGTCGGAACGAATTTCCTCTCGCCCGACGGCGTCACCAATTGGACGGTCGCGGTGGGCGACATTCTCGTCTGCGGCAACGCCATGGGGCTCGTCGGCGCGATCAACAGCGCGACCAGCCTTTCCCTCGTCTTTTGGAGCGGCGGCGTCGTCGGAGCGGGCGCGTCCTACGCCATCAACCGGCTGACCGGCCTGCCGACGCAGGCCGCCGCCGGCCTGGTGCAGCAATTGCTCGCCGCCGTCGCCACCGCCGCAATCACGTCCGGTTCGATCAACGGCGCGACGATCGGCCTGACGACCGCCGCCGCCGCCGCCTTCACCACGCTTTCGCTCGCCGGCCATGCGGTCAGCGACGCCAACTATTCGGTCGCGGCCGGCATCAGCGTCGTCGCCTATGCCGCGATCACCGCGGCGCGCACGCTCACGCTCCCCGCCGCGAGCGGGTACGCCGCCTACCAGCAATTGCTCGTCGTCGACATGTCCGGCGCCTGTTCGGCGAGCAACACGATCACGCTGGCGCGCGCCGGCTCCGACACGATCAATGGCGGAACGAGCGCCGTCGTCGCCGTGCCCTATGGCTACGTGGCCCTCGCCAGCAACGGCTCCAACGCCTGGACGATCGTCGATTCCAACGCGCCGTTTTCAGGCGATTCCGGCGCCGGCGGCGCGATCGGTCTCGTTCCCGCGCCCCCCGCCCACGCCGCCGCCTATAACGAGGTGCTCGGCGCCGGGGCGCCTGGGTCGGCCAGATGGCTGGCTTCCGCAACCGCATCATCAATGGCGCGATGGCGATCGATCAGCGCAACGCCGGCGCGGCGCAGACCTTTACCGCCGGCGCGGCGCTCGCCTATGCGATCGACCGATTTTATGCCTATTGCACCGGGGCGAATGTCATCGGCCAGCGCGTCGCCGGCGCGCCGCCCGATCAATACGTCTACCAGTTCACCGGCGCGGCGTCCGTCACCGCCATCGGCTTCGCCCAGCGCATCGAGACGGCCAACAGCTTCGACCTCGCGGGGACGACGGCGACGCTCAGCGTCAAGCTGGCGAACTCGCTGCTGACCACGGTTGCGTGGACCGCCTATTACGCTGCGACCGTCGACACATTCGGCACGCTGGCCTCGCCCGCCAAGACGCAAATTGCGACGGGAACCTTCACCGTCAACGCGACGCTGGCGAAGTACAGCGCCCAGATCGCCATTCCCTCGGCGGCGACGACGGGCGTTGAAATCGTGCTTTCCGTCGGCGCGCAGACGAGCGGGACGTGGCAGATCGGCGAAGCGCAGCTCGAGGCCGGCCAGGCCGCGACGCCGTTCGAACGGCGGCCGATTGGGGTGGAGCTGAATCTCAGCTTACGTTACTATTGGCAGAACACGCCTGGACTTCTATATTGTGCGTTCTCGACCGGATATACTGGCAGCTCATCCCAGGGCGACTTTTATTTCTCCTTCCCAGTCCGGATGCGCGTTGCCCCGACGCTGTCTCAGGCATCCACGGTGATTCTTAGCCCATCCGCGAATGAAGCCGTCACTGGCATCGCATCCAGCTATGTCGGCACGGACTCGGCGTTTGTGTACGTTTCCGTATCGGGGGGGCTAACAAATCAACAAGTATGCACATGGGCTTCTTATGGCACGTCTGGCTATGTTGCCGCCAGCGCGGAGCTTTGATCGATGACCTATACGCTGATCGCCAATTCAATCTCCGTCACGCGCGACGCCGATGGCGCTTGCATTCCCGCTGCGTCGGGCAACGTCGACTGGCACGCCTATCAGGCATGGCTCGCCGCAGGGAAGACGCCGACGCCGGCGCCGATGCCACCAACGCCGATTCCGAACTGCGCGCTCTGGCAGTTGCAGAGTGTCATGACCGCCGCTCAATGGGCGCAGGTGACCACTGCCGTCGCGGCGCTGAACAATCCCGCCGTCTCGGCGTTCTTCGCCCATGGAACGAATATCATCCCGGCGAATTCGACGACGCTGCTCTCGATCGGCGCGACTCTCGGCATGACGGCGACTGAGGTCACCGCGCTGGTGGCGCAAGCCGCCGCCGTCTCGATTCCCTGAGACTGAACGGCGCCTTATTATCGCCGGCCGTGAAAAATTCCGCGGTTTGCGTGGGCCGGATGGGGGCGAAAGACAACGTCTGAGAAACCGACGTCGCGCAGCATCGCCTCGACGCAAGGGATATTCGGGCCCCACCAGTTCGTCGGGTCGTCGTTGAGCTCGGTCGTGGGATAGAACACCATCGCCGGACGCGGACAATCGAAGGCATCGAGATGCGTTTCCAGGACCAGCGTCTCCTTTGCGAGTTTGGCTATGCGCTCGATCGCCAGGAACGGGTGGCGCAAGTGGTAGAGGACACCGGCGAACAGCACCAAGTCTAAGCGGCCTACGTTATCCTCCGTCAAATCCTCCAACCCAATATCCATAAACTCAAGGTCGGGACAGATATGTGAACGCGCCAACATGAAAGCTTCGCGACAACGAGAATCATACTCCCATATGAAATGATCCGTCGCGAGCACCCTAGCTGCCCCACGGCGGCGCGCTTCAAAGCTATTAAATCCATCGTAGCAACCAATATCAAGTATTGTCTTGCCAGTAAGAGCCATATCAAAGTATATGTCAGCAACAGATTTCAGAGTTTCTAGCTTATATCGTCCGGGTGTCCTGATTCCATAGCCTATATCCAACTCGTGGAACCATGGAAGCGAGTCGACCTTTTTGCGTAGCAATTCTTTACTGGAACACTCATTCATATTCGTTCCTTCCAACAGGTCTGGCTACTGTTGAAATCGATGAAATCGAACAACTGAGCGCCTCGGTCTTGAAGCGATCCTCGCGACCACGGCATTCCTTGCTCAACTCGGCCATGCACGGTTGTTAGCAGAAGACGCGGTCGAAAAGCAAAGAAGGGCGCCCAACGGGGCGCGCGATCTCCCCGCTCGACGTTTCCGGAAAGGAGTCTCCCATGCCCGACCCTCGCCTGCCGCGAGGCGTGTTCGCGCGCCTATGCGCCGTCGCCGTCATCGGCGCCATTGCATTGTTCCCTCGCCTAGCGCGCGCCGCCGACGATCCGTCCTGCGCTACGCTGCCGATGGTGGCGCAGATCGCCGAGGCGTTCGGCGCGCCGGGCCTTGCGCCGTTAGACGCCGACAAGGCCGCCGCGCTACGCGGCTTCTTCGCCGCCAACGCGCTCGACGCCGCGCCTGGCGACGGCGCGGCGATGGCGGCAAGGCGCGACGGCTCGGCGATCGTCTATTTCCTGGACAGCGCCAGCGGCCTCGCCTGTTCGCCGGTGCGGATCGACAAGGCGGCGGTCGATGCGATTTTGGGCGCGCCGCTGTGAAGGGCCCGCGAATGACGAGTGGCGAGTGGCGAAAGGGGAAGGGGCGCGTCCCTTTCGCCATTCGCTACTCGCTACTCGCCTCCTCTCTCCTCGCCTCGCTTTGCCTCGGCGGGCATGCCGAGGCCAAGGGCGGCGTGCGGCCGGTGGCGGCAGCGGCCGAAGCATCATCTCCCGTCGACGCGCCCTCGCGCGACGTGCTGACCGAAGCTGCGCGCTGGCTTGGTTCCGGCAACATCACCGGCACGATCGGCCCTTGGTGCGCCGACTTCGTCAGCTTCGTGCTGCGCCGCGCCGGCAAGCCGCCGCTCGCCAATCGAATGGCCGCCTCGGCGCTTGCCTACGGCCCGCGCGAGGCCGAGCCGAGGCGCGGCGATCTCGCGGTGATGCGGACGCGGCGCGGTCCTTTCGGCCATGTCGGCTTCGTCGAGGGCGTCGAGGCCGACGGCGCGATCGACCTTCTCTCCGGCAATTGGGGCCATCGCGTCGCGCTCGGCCGCGTGCCGCAATCGATGATCGTCGTTTTCGTCGAGGTGAGGTGATCAGAAAACAGAAGACGGAGAACAGAAAACGGATCGTCGCTCCTCTGTCGTCCGTTTTCTGTTTTCCGTCTTCTGCTCCGCAGGAGCCCGCCATGTCGCTCGCGCTCGGTATCGCCGTCTGCGTCGGCGCGGCGGCTGGGCTTGCCTACGGGCTGATCGTACTCGCGCTCGATCGGCTGTTGGGCCGCCCGCGATGATCGCGCATTGGCCCGACGTCGCGTTGGCGCTCTTCGTCGCATGGCTCGTCTACGCACTCGCACTGAGGATGTGATCCATGACCTTTTTCCTTCCCCCTCTCAAGCAAGTCCCATCGCCGAACTTCTCCTCGCGCAACGGCGCGCGCATCAGTAAGATTGTCGCGCACTCCTGCGAGGGCGACTACGCCGGCTCGATCGCCTGGTTTGCCCAGGCCCGCAGCCAGGTCAGCGCGCATATCGTGCTGCGCGAAGACGGCGGCGAGGCGACGCAATGCGTCGCGCTGAACGAAAAGGCCTGGCACGTTTGCAACTTCAACCCGACGACGATCGGGATCGAGATGGCGGGTTGGGCGGCCAAGGGCTTCGCCGGCGACGAACTCGACGCCGACGCCTCGATCATCGCCTGGCTCCTGCGCGCCTATGGACTGCCCTGCCGCTTCGCCGAGGGCGGGGCGGGCGACGGCGTCTGCCGCCACTACGACCTCGGCCAGGCGGGCGGCGGCCATCAGGACTTCACCACCGACCCCGCCGTGTGGGCGTCGTTCTTCGCTCGCGTCCAGGGCGCCTACGCCGAGCTTGGCGCGGCCCCGCTGCCGGCGTGGGCGCTGCACGGCGCGCCCGGGCCGGGCGCGGTGACGCCGCCCCCAGCCGCTCCGCCGGCGGGCCAATGGACGCCGCCGGCCCACGTGCTGAAAGAGCCGAACGAGGCGGCGAGCCCGCCGGTCGTCGGCTCGACGCTGTGGGTGCAGCAGCGCCTCGCGCTTCTCGGCGTCAATTCGATGCTCGCCTGCGACGGGCTCAACGGCCCGCAGACGCAAGCGGCGGTCGCCAAGTTCCAGGGCGCCCACGGCCTCTTCGTCGACGGGATCGCCGGGCCGGCCACGATCGCGGCGTTGCTGGCGGCGTGATTGCGGGCTGGCCGGCGTTCGTCGTCGACGCCCTCGTGCTTTGGACGATATGGACGCTGGCGCGCGGGCTCGGCGAAGACTGAGCCGGATTGCGCCCGGCGCGCGCCGCGCCTGACGCTCACGCCGCCGGCTTGCGCGCGAGTTTGGCGGCGCGGCGAAGATCGGCGTTCATGCGTCCTTGCCAGCCTTCGCCGCCCGCCTTGTAGGCGGCGATCACGTCGGGGTCGAGGCGCAGGCTGACGAGTTGCTTGGTCGGCGCCTTCTGCTTGCCGCGCGTGCGTTTGATGCTCGCGGCAAGATCGGGAAAGACCTCGCCGAAAGGGCGCATCGCCGCAAGTTGTTCGTCAGTCAGCGGCGGGTTGTCTGAAACCTCATCCCAATCCGCCTTCGTGAAGCCGTGTCCGGCCGCAAATTCCTTCATCGGCTTACGGGCCATTGACGCGGTTCCTTTCTTTCCGGTTTGAGCGGCGCATCGAGATCACGGACAGCGCCTCGCTCCCAAGCCGCGCGAAGATCACTGTAACGACCTTGCCGTCCGCCAGCCGCCCGATCGCAACCATGCGCGGCGCGCGAGCCGACCCGACAATCGCGTTGGCGAAGAAATCGACGTCGAGAGCCGCGAGGTCAAGCCCATGCTTGGCGAGATTGGCGAGGCGCTTCGCGTTGTCGAAGGTAATGATCAAGGGTTTGTTTGTATCGACAAACTATCCCGTCGTCAAGCCTGATTGTAGTTACAATTAGCTTTGCTTTGTAGCCCCTCCAACTCCCCGAGGATCATCATGACCGACTCCATCTCGGCGGCGGCGATCGTCGCCGCCGTCGCGCCCTATGGGCTCGCGCTTCTCCCCGTCGCCATCGGCTGGGCCGCCGCCGAGGTTCGGCGCCGCACCGGCTTCCAGATCAGCCAGGGGGCCGTCGACAAGCTCGACACGCTCGCCAAGGCCGAGGCCGGCGCGCTGATCGCCGCCTCGCCGACCAATCTCGCCGGGGTTTCGATCCCCGTCGCCTCGCCGATGGTGGCCGACGCGGCGGCGCGCGTCCTCGCCGTCGCGCCGAAGATCCTCGAGGATGCGGGGCTTTCGCCGGCCGCTGTCGCCACCATGGTCGCCGGCCACCTCGGCGCGATGCAGGCGCAGATGCCGCCTGCGGCGCCGACCCCCGCGCCTGCCGCCGCGCTGGCGAAGGCGACGTGAGATGGAGGCCAAGCGGCCCCTCGAGTTCGGCGACATCGTTCGGCTCAATTCCGACACCGTCCGCATGATGGTCGCCAAAGTCGACGGTGCGAAGGTCGTCGCGCGCTGGCGCGACGACGAACTGGCCCTCGTCGAGGCCGATTTCGATCGCCGCGAACTCGTCTTCGTCAAGTCGGGCGCCATGTCGTGACCGCGCCGCCCGGCCGCATGTCGGCAATCGAATGGGCGCTCATCGCGATCCTTCTGACGATCTTTCTCCCCGCTGCGCTGGCGACGTTCGGCCCGCGCCTGCCGCCATAAGAGCGCCCATGCTCTCCCACCACGATCTCGCGCTGATCGCGGCGGCATCCTACTCGGGGCCGCAGAGCGTCACGGTGGCGCTCGACGTGTGCGCCGACTATCTGCCGCGCCGGGACGAGCTTGTCGTCGTCTGCCCGGGCACGCATCCCGACGATCCCTTGGACTGGCTGCGCGATCTCTGGGCGTGGCCGGCCGACATTCCCGGTCTCGGGTTGATGCATTCCGGCTTCGGCGAGGGCGCCCTGGCGCTCTGGCCCGATGTCGACAGGAAGGCGCCGCGCGACGGGCTCATGTCCTACGTCGGCCATTCGCTCGGCGGCGCGCTCGCACAAGGCCTGGCGGGGCTGCACGCCCTGCATCGGCCGGCGCAGCCGTTCCGCTTCGTCGGCTTCGGCACTCCGCGCACGGCCTGGCTCAATCCGGGCTTCCGCCGGCTGTTGAGGCGCGGCGTCGAGGCAATCGAATACCGCAACGCCGGAGACCCCGTGGTCGCCGTCCCGCCGTTGAGGCTCGGCTACCTCCACGGCGCCGACGGTCCGACGTTGGAGCCGCAGATCGGCTCGACCTTCGTCGAGCGCATCGCCGACCACGCTATGGGGCTCTACGCCTCGCGCATTGAATGACCGCCGCGCCGGCGGCTCCCGGCGCCCGGGCTTCGAACCGCGCTCTAGCCGAGCAGCCACTCGGCAGGAACGCGGAGGGCCTCGGCGATCTTTGTCAAGGTCTCAGGCGTGCCTTTGCGACGACCCGACTCAATATCGCTGATATAGCCCTGCCCGATGTCGGTCCGGGCCTCCAAATGAAGCTGCGTCATGTCGCGCCATTTGCGGAGCGCTTTGAGCAGGCTGTCGCCGCGTAGCATGGCCGCGCTCACTTCGGGCGGCAGGCGCGCATCGACGCCGGCCGTGAGTTCCGCTTGGCGCGCGTCGTAGATCGCGACATCGTCGGCGTCTTCCTCGGCCGCCGCGGCGGCCGCCAGCAGCGCCTCGTAATCGGCGCGGGGCAGGACGACCAGTTCGTCGCCGCTAGGCGTCGTGATGGTTTGCGCTTTCATCTTCAAGTCCTCGCATAGGTGCTTGACGTCCTGCGTCCGATGTAAACGGCGAGGATCGTCTCGCCATCGTCGCCGAAAATCACCCGATACTCGCCGACCCGCAGCCGAAAGCCCTCGCGTCCGCTCAACTTCTTGACGTCGCCCCGCCCTTCGCTCGCATAGGCCGCAAGGGCCTCGGTGATCGAATGCCGCGCGACGGCTGGGAGAGCGTCCAAGTCCTTGGCGGCTTTGTGGGTGAGAATGATCGTTTTCACCGCGATAATATCGCCCAATGTCCTCACTCGTCAAGCGATAATATCGCAGTATTTGCGTTTTTATCGCTGTTTGACTCCGCGCGTCGGCGGCGCCCGGCGCTTCCCACATAAGGAAACCTCGATATGAAGACACTTGCCTTCCTGGCGATCGCCGGCGCTTGCGCGCTCGGCCTCGCCGCCTGCTCGACTGCGCAGACGCAGCAATTCGCCGCCAACGCCGCGTCCGACGCCAACGCGATCGGCACGGTCAGCACCGCCATGATCCAGCTCAACGCAACGATCATCGCCAACCAGGCCCAGCTCGCCCAAGCGCTGGCGCAGACCTATTGCCCGATCGTCAACGCGTCCGTCGCGCTCGGCGCGGCGATCAAGGCCGACCCGAACGTCGCCAGCAACGTTCGAGGGTTCCTGCAGAAGGCCGGACCGACCGGCGCGCTCGCTTCCGATATCTGCCTCGCCGCCGGCTTCGGCCCGACGACGCCGGCTTCCGCTGCGCCCGCCGGGACGACGACGCCCGCGGCGGCCGGAACCGCCGGTTGATGGCCGCCCCGCTCGTCGGCGTCCTCGTCGCCTTGTTCACCGGCGCCGTCATTCCCAACGGCGCCTTGGTCGGCGGCGCGGGGGCGACGATCATCGCCATCGACGCCAAGGCGGCTGAGGTCGAAGCGGCGCTGCCGCAAGTCTGCGCCGCGTTGCAGCCGACGACGGCGCGGCTGGCGACAGCGCTGGCGACGACGAAGACGACCGGCGCGCGCGCGGCGATTGCCGCTGCGCAAGCGCGCCTGGCGCGCGACGCGGCGATCGTCTGCGTCGATGCCGCCGCCGAGCCGAACACGCCGGCCGGCCGGGTCGCCGTCGCGGTCGCCGTGCTTGCAGATATCGCCCGCGCCGACGGGCTCGTCCCGCCCGCAACCATCTCCGCGCCGGCCGCGCCGGTTCATCGCGGGCGCTGAAAACCAACTCCATCGCGTTGAGGGGCCATGATGAGGACGCACGATCTCAGCGAGGCGGCGCTGGAGAAATTGCAACGGATGCTCGACGCCGAACCGGTCGAGCCTTTGAAGCCCGAGGAGATCGAACGGCTGCGCGAGATGATCGTCGCGTGGCGCGGGCTGACCGCGATGGGCTGGCTCGCGGGCGCGTGCCGCCGTTGGCTTTGGATCGTCGGCGTCGCGGTCGGGCTGTGGTGGGCGTTGCACGGCAAGCCGGACATCATCGGCTCGATCCTGAGGGGATCGCCGGAATGACGATGACCCTGCTTTTCATCTTCAAGGGCAAATTCGGCGCCGCGCCGCTCGTCGCCGCGCACGCCGCCGCCTCGCTCATCGTTGGCGCCGCCATCGGGGAGACGATCGGCGCGGCTCTGCGCGCGTTGGGCTGGTGACGTCGTCAAGGGCTGACGCCAAGTCGAACGGAAAACCTCAGATCCTTCCGACGTCGACGCCAAGGCGGTTCGCCATCGCGATCGGACCGGCGCGATCGCGACGAGCATATCGGCGAACGGCGCGACGCCCTCGCGGCGAGGCTCGACCGCGTCCTCGAAACCGGATGGCGCTCCCCATCGCGCTACGTCAACGCGTCCAGCCGCGCGCGCAATTCCTTGGGGATGCGCGTGGGACGGCCGTTCTTCAGCGCGACGACGCGCACCTTCGCCTCGGCGATTTTCTCGCTGCGCCGCAGGATGAGCTGAGCGAACGCGATGACCGCGCCGCGAATCCCCGCCAGACGCGTCTCGACGCGCAGGAGGTCGTCGATCGTCGCGGGCGCCAGATATTCGATTTCGAGACCGCGCACGGCGAAGACCAGGCCTTGCTCGCCCGACAGCGCGCCGTGCTCGAAGCCGAGCGCGCGCAGCCATTCGGTGCGCCCGCGCTCCATGAAGCGCAAATAGGAGGCGTGATAGACGCGGCCGGAGAAGTCGGTGTCCTCATAGTACACGCGCAGATCGAGGCGTTGGCTTGGCGTCGTCATCGGGCCCACGATTCCCCCGCGTCGATCGGCGCGCCGCGCCGCCCGACCGGCCGAGGCTAGACCGCAGGGGGCCTCGCGCAAAGAGCCGCCGTGGCTTTTGACGCCTCCGACGCCCGATGTTATGCGCCCCCGCCATGCGTGTCATCTTCATGGGCGCCCCCGACTTCGCGACGCCGACCCTAAGGGCCCTCATCGAACAGGGCCACGACGTCGTCGCCGTTTACACGCGCGCGCCGAGGCCGGGGGGGCGGCGCGGCCTCGAAATCGCCAAGACGCCGGTTCACCAACTCGCCGAAGCTCACGCTCTGCCGGTGGTGACGGCCGCCACGCTGCGCACGCTCGAAGCGCAAGACGAGTTCCGCGCCTTCGCGGCCGACGTTGCGGTCGTCGCCGCCTACGGGCTCATCCTGCCTCCCCCCGTGCTCGCCGCGCCACGGCTCGGCTGCGTCAATCTTCACGCCTCGCTGCTGCCGCGTTGGCGCGGCGCGGCGCCGGTGCAGCGTGCGATCATGGCCGGAGACGCCGAGACCGGCGTCGAGCTGATGCGCATGGAGGAAGGTCTCGACACCGGCCCGGTGGCGCTCGAAGCGCGCGCCCCGATCCGCGCCGGCGACACCGCCGGCGACCTCACCGCCATCCTCGCGGCGCTCGGCGCCAAGCTGATCGTCGAGGGCTTGCCGATCATGGCCGCCGGACGCCTCGAGTTTCGCCCGCAGAGCGTCGAGGGCGCGACCTACGCGCGCAAGATCGAAAAAAACGAGGCGCCGATCGATTGGACGGCCGAGGCGGCGCGCGTGCGCAACCACATCCACGGCCTCTCGCCCGCCCCCGGCGCTTATGGCGAGATTGATTGCGGCGGACGAGCCGAACGCGTCAAAATCCTGCGCGCTGTCGTGGTCGAGGGCTCCGGGCCGCCCGGCGCCGTCCTCGACGCCGACATGACCGTCGCCTGCGGCTCGGGCGCAGTCCGTGTCATCGAAGCTCAGCGCGCCGGCAGATCGGCAATGTCCGGCGCGGAATTCATGCGCGGCGGAAAAATCGCCGCCGGATCGCAGTTCATTCCTTCAGCGCCCTCTCCATTTGCGCGCTGAGCTTGCGCTTCAACTCGTCCTTGGCCGCTTCCGCCGCGCGCAAAATCTGAGCGACGCGGAGAAAATCGAGCACGGTGAATTGCTCGACCGGGGGCCGCACCAGGATGTCGGGCGGACGCGTCTTGAGCTTCTGCGCGGTGATCGCGCCCTGCATGATCTGCGCGGCGCCGAACATCGACTCGAACGGCGTCGGGATCCGACGTTGCCGCGATCGGCCGCCGAACGTCACGTCGACCGCGACGACGATGTCGGCGTGATCGAACAACACGTCGTAGGGCAACGGATTGACCGCGCCGCCGTCGATGAGCACGCGCCCGTCGACCTCCACCGGCCTTATCAAACCGGGAATGGCCATCGATCCGGCGACCGCTGGCCCGAGAGCGCCTTCGGCTATGACGACTTCGCGGCAGCTATGGAAATCGGTGGCGACGACAAGGAGCGGGATCGCCAATTCGCCGAAGAAGTCCGGCACGGCCTCCGGCCAGAAAAGATCGAGACAGATTTCGCCGTCGAGAAGCACGGGGTTGCCGCGGCCGCGCAACACGAGGTCGGCGAAGCGCCCGACGCGCGCCCGCAGCAGCTTGCCCATCACCTCCCGGCGATTGCGCAAGACGCTGGCCGCGTGGGCGCGAATCTGCTTCGCCTCCATCCGGGCGGCGTAAGCGGCGCCGATGACCGCGCCCATCGAAGTGCCGGAAATGGCGACCGGGGCGATTCCCATTTCGTCGAACGCCTCGAGGGCCAGAATGTGCCCGAGGCCGCGCGCGCCGCCGCCGCCCAGGGCGATGGCGACCGAGGGCCGCGATGGGGCCTTGCCGAGCTTCCGCGCCTTCACGCTCTCTCAACTCCCGCGGGTTCGTTCGATCGCTCGAAAGCCGATGTCGCGTCGGCAGAAGCCCCCCGGCCAGTCCAGGCGATCCACCGCGGCGTAAGCCCGCGATTGGGCTTCGGCCACGTCGCGGCCGAGCGCGGTGATCGCCAGGACGCGCCCGCCGTCCGCGACGAGCGCGTCGCCTTCGCGGCGCGTCGCCGCATGCAGGATCGACACGCCCGGCAAGCGACCCGCCGCCTCGAGGCCCTTGATCGGCGTTCCCCTCTCGACCGGGCCGGGGTAACCGCGCGCGGCCATGACGACCGTCAGGGCGGACTCATCGCCGAAATTCGGCGTGCGGTCCGGCAACGCGCCCCTGGCGCAGCCAAGCATGAATTCAAGCAAATCGTCGTCCAACCGCGCCAGGATCGCCTCGGCCTCGGGGTCGCCGAAGCGGACGTTGAATTCGATCAGCTTGGGGCCGTCCTCGCCGATCATCAGGCCGGCGAAAAGAACGCCGCGAAACGGCGCGCCGCGTTTGGCCATGCCGACAACGGTTGGCCTCACGATCTCCCGCATCACCCGTTCGCTTAAGCCAGCCGTCACGATCGGCGGCGGCGAAT